>JBDTTT010000003.1:0-95724 GCA_039930485.1 Chryseolinea sp. | reverse complement strand
AAAATAACAAGTACAGTATCGCAGTTCTGACGAAGTGCTTCCATACCTTGCTCGGCCTGGCCCATTTTCTTTTTACCTTCAAAAGAAAATGGAGCCGTTACGATACCCACAGTAAGAATGTCCATGTCGCGGGCAATCTTGGCAATGACTGGAGCTGCACCCGTTCCGGTGCCGCCACCCATACCTGCCGTAACAAACACCATTCGCGTGCCCATCAGCATCTCACGAATCTGATCCTTACTCTCAAGGGCCGCATTCTTACCTACCTCGGGGTTTGCACCACAGCCGAGACCTTCGGTAAGGTTTGAACCTATTTGTAATTTATTTGGAACCGGACTGCTATTCAGCGCCTGGTTGTCTGTGTTGCAAACCACAAACTCAACATCTTTAATGCCTTGTTTGTACATGTGATTCACAGCGTTGCTTCCGCCTCCTCCAACACCAATCACTTTAATGATTGATTTTGTTTGGATATGTTTGGGAACTTCAAACTTGTATGATCCTGATTCAAACATGATGATTATTTTTTAGTAGTTGTTTCTTTTTTTGTTAGACGTTAGACAGGAGACTTTAGATGTTAGACTCATGTCAATCGTTTTAATATTCGTTCTTTCCATCCAAGTCATCAATCAACAAGCTCTTGGTTTTATTCAAGATATCGTTGAAGAAATTTTTAGATGAGACCAACGGCTTCTTCACAACCTTCGTAGCTTTCACTACTTCGCGTGCTTCTTTGTATCGGTCTTCACGTTCATCAAGTGAACGGAAGCCTGAAAGCACAAGGCCCACAGCCGTTGCATACATGGGGCTCTTCACAGCCTCAATCTTACTCTTACCCAAGTGTTCATTCGGGTAACCGATGCGCGTATCCATACCCGTCATATATTCAACCAACTGTTTCAAATTACCGAGTTGTGCTCCGCCACCTGTGATAACGATACCTCCAGCTAGTCTATTTTCAAAACCAGAACTGATGATTTCCGCATGGGCCATTTCAATCACTTCTTCCATGCGAGCCTGAATGATGTTCGAAAGATTCTTTACTGAAATTTCTTTCGCGGAACGGTTGCGTATACCAGGAATTGAAACGATTTCATTTGGGCTAGCTTCTTCTGCAATTGCTTTCCCGAAGCGTGTCTTCAACTGCTCAGCTTGTTGAGGTAATACCATCAAGCCTTGTTTGATGTCGTTCGTTACAATGTTTCCACCAAATGGAATCACAGCAGTGTGGCGAATGATATTGTCATAGAAGATCGCAATATCTGTTGTTCCCCCTCCGATGTCAATCAAACAAACACCTGCTTCTTTTTCTTCATCGCTCAATACTGCCAAGCTTGAAGCAAGAGGCTCAAGAATAAGATCTTCAATTTCCAATCCTCCTCTGCGAATACATTTGTTGATGTTGTTGATGGCATTCGTCTGAGCCGTAATGATATGGAAGTCGGCCTCTAACCGTACACCCGACATACCTACTGGTTCTTTAATACCATCTTCATAATCCACCATATAATCTTGTGGCATCACATGAATGATCTGGCTTCCAGGAGGAACCACCATGCGATACATATCTTGGGTTAGATGTTCTACATCACCAATGTCAATCTCACCGTCCTTCGATGATCGCGTTATGCCACCGTGTTGTATGAAACTTTTAATATGCTGTCCGGCAATACCGACATTCACCACACCGATATCAATGCCTGCCTGATCGCCAGCTTCCTTAATTGCTTTCTCGATGGCATACACCGTCTTATCAATGTTGAAGACGATACCTTTCACAACGCCTTCGGACTCCGCCTTACCCATGCCGAGTACTTCAAGTTTTCCGAATTCGTTTTTACGTCCAACAATAACACAAATCTTTGTTGTGCCAATGTCGAGCCCGACTACTATTTTTTCGTGTTCCATAATGTCAATCTTTATTAGTGGTTGTTGTATTCTTTATAAGTCTTTTCATTGTCATTAAAAGTTATTCGGCTACAATCTGTCCTTCGTATTCCAAACTCACTTTGCTGTATTTATTCCAGCCCATGCGCGGAAGAATTTCTTTGTAGAAAATCATCAGCTTCTTAAACTTCGCTTCCACATTCTCAGGTTTTCCGAATTTAATTTCTTCATCCCCCACCTGAGGAAAAATGGTTATCCTTACATTACTATCAATATCAAGCTGTGCAACCTGTGCAGCCCAGAACTCATCATCCCGTATCGTGTTGATCATTTGCATCAACTGCTTGCCTTCTTCCAATTCATTTACATTATCCTTTTGCAGTAGTGTTCGTGTGTAAGAGCCACTGATCAGCACAACACGTGAAGTGAATTTTTCAGATGTTGGCATAATAGTTCCATCTTCAGCGATGTATCCATCTGGTCCATCATTGCGAACGATACGAGCAATTGGTCTTCTCAATTCTGCTTTCACTACAAGATTGCCTTTCAAATCGCTGTACAATTCCGCATCCTCAACAAAAGGATTCATTTTAATTTTCTTCTCAACATCTTTCAGGTTTACCTTGTCCAAACTTGCTCCTTTCAGATTGTCCTTATTTAATTGCATCAACTTCACTACATCTTCTTCATCGATAAAGTGATTCTCATTTACATTGTCCACTTTAATCGTAATGTCTTTTATAGAAGCATTTCCTTGCTTGCGTTCAGCAAAAGCAATAACCGCCACCAGTACCAGTAGAACTGCACCAATTTTTAATTCACGCTTTATATCAAACTTAAACTTCATACTTCTTACTCACCATATTTTTAATCGGCTCTACAAACGTATCAATGTCGCCTGCGCCAATAGTAGCAATGACGTCAATATCGAGACCTTCCAGTTTTTGCATCAGGTCATTCTTATTACAGCGTATTTTCACTTTACTGGTAATATCATTGAATAACATATCCGATGTCACACCCGGTATTGGCAACTCACGAGCAGGATAGATGTCCATCAATAACAACTCATCTGCAATGCTCAGGCTTTTTGAAAAGCCTTCAGCGAAGTCGCGAGTGCGAGTGAACAAATGCGGCTGAAATATCACCGTCAACTTTCTGTTCGGGTACAACGACTTCATTGATTTCAAAAACGCTTCAATCTCAGTTGGATGATGGGCATAGTCATCAACATATACGACCTTCTTCCCTTTCACAACAAATTCAAATCTGCGCTTCACACCTGTGAAAGACTCAAGCGCCTTTTTAATTGTGGCCGTATTCACACCAACCAGACTGGCTGCCACCGAAGCTGCGATAGCATTTTCAATGTTATGAAAACCAGGGACACCGAGTCTCACGTGTTCGGTCTTTCCTAACCCAAGAAGATCGAACTCAAAAAATCCACCTTTCGCGGTAATGTTTTCGGCAAAAAATTGTCCCCGGCTCATGCTATAAATATTCTTTGTTACATGATCGGCATGTGAAGCAAGCAATTCTTCAATGGACTCATGAATGATCAATGAACCACCCTTATTAATTTGGTTGATGTAATCTTTAAATGATGCAATTAAACTTTCGTGATTGCCATAAATATCCAAATGATCGGCATCTGCAGATGTGATGATTGCAATCTCTGGGAAAAGACGAAGGAATGAACGATCAAACTCATCAGCCTCTACTACTACAATTGTTTTTTCGTTGATCTCACCCTGCATCACCAAATTCGATGCATAGTTCGTGGTAATACCACCAAGAAAACCAACCATATTTTTTCCAGCCACATGTAAAATGTGTGCCACCATAGAGGATGTCGTTGTCTTTCCGTGCGTACCAGCAACGCCAATCGTTTTGTAGCCTTTCGTGATTAACCCCAGTACTTCTGAACGTTTCAGAATGGTGTATCCATTATCCTTTAGATAATTGTATTCTTTATGATCCTTTGGAATAGCAGGAGTGAAAACAACTAATGTCTTTTCCTTTTGATTCATTACTTCTTTTGAAATCAGCTCAACGCGATCATCAAAATGAACAACCATTCCTTCCTTCTCTAATTCAGCAGTCAATGTTGTAGAAGTACGGTCATAACCCGAAACCTTTAGTCCTTTTTTCATGAACCAACGAGCAAGAGCACTCATACCGATACCACCGATACCCAGGAAATAAACATTATCGTATTGCTCTATCTTCACTTTTAGCTGGTCATTAATTTGTGTTGTACTCCTTTAAACTGAACCTGATTTCCATTTGCACTTGCGTTCTTCACCGCAGAACTTCCAATAGTAGAAGTCGCTCGTTCTCCAATCAATCGTTCAATCTCGTCTACAATATCCTGTGTTGCATTTGGTCTGGCGAGTTCTGCAATATTTGTGCTTAACTTATTGCAGCGTTGCTCATCAAACAATAATTGTAGCGCTGCATCCACCAGTTTATCCTTTGCTTCTTTATCGGTGATCATAATGGCAGCATCTCTATTAACAAGTGCCATTGCATTTTTGGTTTGATGATCTTCGGCCACGTTCGGTGAAGGAACAAGTATGCAAGGCTTGTTGGCAATACACAATTCAGAAACAGCCAAGGCACCTGAGCGGGATATCACAACATCTGCAGCAGCGTAAGCCAAATCCATTTCACGAACAAAATCGTGAACACGGATTTTTCTTAAATCGTATTTCTCCAACTGAGACTTCATCAATTCAAAATATCCTTTGCCCGTTTGCCAAATCATTTGAATGTTTGCATCAACGAGCTTGGTCATGTTTGAGAGAATACTTTCGTTGATGGTTCTTGCACCAAGGCTTCCGCCAATAATTAAAAGTGTTTTTACATTGTTATCAAAACCAAAATGCGACAATGCCTTTTCACGTTTCTCGCTTACACTTAAAATATCTTTTCGAACAGGGTTCCCTGTAAGAATTACCTTCTCTTTCGGAAAATATTTTTCCATGCCATCGTATGCTACACAAACTTTTGTTACACGATTAGCGACTTGCTTATTTGCCAATCCCGCAAAAGAGTTTTGCTCCTGAACAAGGGTGGGAAAATTAAATCGGGTAGCAGCCAACATGATTGGCCCGCTTGCATATCCACCTGTTCCAATAACAGCATGAGGTTTATACTTTTTAACAATCTTTCTTGCCCGTATGTAACTCACAGCCAACTTCACCGGAAATAAAAGATTAGATAACGTAAGCTTGCGCTGCAAACCACTGATCCATAACCCAACAATTTTATAACCTGCTTCAGGAACACGAGTCATTTCCATTTTTCCCTGAGCACCAATAAATAATATCTGAGCGTTCGGATGGCGCTCACGAAATTCATTCGCAATAGCCACCGCAGGAAAGATATGTCCACCGGTTCCTCCTCCGCTTATGATGATTCGATATGGTACTGTATTACTCAAAGTCTCAATTCTATATTAGGCTGCTTTCGCAGTTACGTTTTTATTTTCTCTTTCTTTATCTGATCCTGTGGATTGTTCCCATGCCTGATCTTGTTCGCCTCTACTCACGCTGAGCACAATTCCAATTGCCAATCCAGTAAATACCATTGATGTTCCTCCCATCGAGATTAGCGGCAACGGTTGACCTGTTATCGGACCAAGTCCAACAACCACACCCATGTTCACCATGGCCTGACAGACCAAATCGAAACTAAGTCCTGCAGAGAGTAAGCCTCCAAAGGCTCGTTCACTATTGTATGCTGCTTTCATTCCTCGATGAAGAAGAATCAAATACAAGATGAGTACAACTATACCACCGATCATTCCATACTCTTCGATTACGATAGCGTAAACAAAATCAGAATAAGGGTGAGGGAGAATATTTCGTTGATCACTATTGCCTGGTCCCTTTCCGAAAATACCTCCGGTAGCAACAGCAATGCGAGCGTGTTTCGCCTGGAAAGGAAGTTCCGAACCATTTACAAAGCTTAAAATTCTATTCTTTGCTGTTTCTCCGCGTGATCCAAATACAACCGCAAGTGATCCAAACAAAATACCTACGAACACCAACATTGCTAAATACTTGGTCGGAACGCGACCTATGAACATAATGAGCATACACGTGATTAAGAGAAGTACTGCCGTTGACAAGTTTGTCAAGGCAATCAATCCGCAAATGACACCGCACCAAAAAAGTATTGGAATGAGTGATTCTTTTATATCATCAATATTTTGCTGACGCTTCGATAACATACTCGCCAGATTTACAATCAAGGCTAAGCTTGCAAAATCTGAGGGCTGAAAGGAACCAATGATTGGAACTTCAATCCAACGAGCTGCTTCATTTAATGAAACTCCATTCGTGAAAGTATAAATCAATAGTGGAATACTGATCCACAAAGCAAACTTGGAAAGCTTAGAGTAGTAGCGATAATCCACTTTGTGCGCGAACCACATTGCAGCCAAACCTACAATTACAGTAAAGGTATGTTTGATCAAAAGACTCTCCGGGCTTCTTGTGCGCTTAAAAGCCAAAGTGCCAATCGAACTGTATACCACAAGAATACTAATCAGCGAAAGCGCAAATACAACGGCCCAGATCACCCGATCGCCTTGTAAATTTTTGTCTATCCACTCTTTGAACTTATTCATACTAAATGTCCTTCGACTTCTTTTTTCAATTCAAGCACTTCTTTTCTAAACTGATCTCCGCGGTCTTCATAGTTCTTGAAGAGATCAAAACTTGCGCAAGCCGGAGAGAGTAGAACTACATCACCCGCTTGAGCCACCTGCAACGCCATGCGCACCAACTCATGTACGCTTTGTGTTTCCTTTATTGTTGGAACAACATCACCAAATGCCTTCTTCAGTTTGTCATTTTCTTTACCAAGACAAATCAAGGCACGTGCTTTCTTCTTCACTGCATCTTTAATGATGTTGTAATCATTTCCTTTATCAACTCCGCCTGCAATCCACACCAATGGTTTTTCATAACTTCCCAATGCATACACCACAGAATCCACATTGGTAGCTTTCGAATCATTTATAAATTCAACTCCATTAATCGTTGCCACTAATTCAAGTCGATGGGGAGCATTCTTGAAAGTCTTCAATCCTTCCTTGATTGAATTCAAACTAACACCTGCAATAGATACAGCTGACACTGCGGCCATTGTGTTAATTAAATTGTGCGGACCATTCAACGTTGTCTCCGATTGCATGAGTGTGAACTTCTCTGTTAAATTGAAATTCATCTTCTCACCATCAAATTTGAGAGGTGAAGTTGATGAGCTATTTAAAGAAATAGAGAGTTGCTTTGGTGCTATGTTACCTTTACCTAGTTCCTTAGCGATTACATCATCATCAGCATAATAAATGAAATGCTGCGATGCGTTCATATTTTTAATAATGCTGAACTTCGAATCAATGTAGTTCTGCATGTTATACTCGTATCGATCCAAATGATCTGGGGTGATATTCAATAGAATGGCAATTTCAGGTTTAAAGGATTTTGTTCCATCAAGTTGAAAACTGCTAACCTCTAATACATACCAATCAAACTTCTGCTGCGCAATCTGGCGCGCCATGCTGAAACCTACATTGCCTGCAAGACCAACATTAAATCCTGCATTCTTCATCAGATGATAGGTAAGCAGCGTTGTAGTTGTCTTACCATTAGTTCCGGTAATTGCAATGACCTTCGCACCGGTATGACGAAACGCAAACTCAATTTCATCGACTATTGAAATACCCGCGGCTTTAATCTTTTTGATAATCTCTGCCTTATCCGGAATACCTGGGCTTTTAATTACAAGTGTTGCGCTTAAAATCTTTTCAACTGAATGCTGACCTTCTTCAAATGAAATATTATTCTGAGTTAGTTCAGCTTTGTATTTCTCTTTGATAGGTCCCTGGTCTGAAACAAAAACATCATAGCCCTTCACTTTCGCGAGCAATGCTGCTCCCGTTCCACTTTCTCCTCCACCCAATATGATGATCCGCTCGCTCATCTTAATTTTAATGTTGCCAGTGTTACAATAGCCAATAGAATTCCTACGATCCAGAAGCGCGAAACAATTTTCGCCTCATGAATATTTTTCTTTTGATAATGATGATGAAGAGGAGACATTAAGAATATTCTTCTTCCTTCACCATATTTCTTTTTTGTGTATTTGAAATAAGATACCTGTAGGATCACGGAAAGATTTTCAACTAAAAAAATTCCGCAGAGTAAGGGTATCATTAATTCCTTTCTTACCGCGAATGCCAAAACTGCAATAAGACCACCAAGGGTTAAACTTCCAGTATCACCCATAAATACCTGAGCAGGATATGAGTTGTACCACAAGAAGCCAAGACACGCCCCTACCAGTGCTGTGCAAAAAATTACCAGCTCACCTAGATTTGGGATGTACATGATGTTGAGATAACTACTAAAGTCAATACGACCTGAGAGGTAAGCAAAAATTGCTAGCGTTAATGCAATTATACCTGAAGTACCAGCTGCCAAACCATCAATACCATCTGTAATGTTTGCACCATTCGATACTGCTGTAATAATAACAATCACTACCAACACGTAAACAATCCAAGTATATTCTTTTGGAATAGGAAGAAGTTTGCTGTAGTCTAACTCATTATTCTTTAAGAATGGAACAGTTGTCTTAGTTGACTTTACATCATTGTACTCGACTTTCGTATCAAAGTTCTCTTGCAAATCTTCAATCTCAATACTCGCGAACGAAGCAGGGCTTACTTCTCGAACTATTACATTGTCGTTGAAGTACAGTGTTAGTCCAACGATCAATCCTAACCCAACTTGGCCGACAATTTTAAAACGACCGGCTAAACCTTCCTTGTTCTTACGGAAGACTTTAATGTAGTCATCTAAAAATCCGATAAGACCTAACCAAACTGTAGCCGTGATTAACAGGATGATATAAACGTTATCAAGCTTTGCTAATAAAAGTGTTGGTATTAATATCGCAGCGATAATGATAAACCCACCCATCGTTGGTGTTCCTTTCTTTTGAACCTGACCTTCAAGGCCAAGATCACGGATATCTTCACCAACTTGTTTCTTACGAAGAATGTTAATCAGGTTTTTTCCGAAGAAAATAGTAATCAATAATGATAGAAATGCTGCAACACCCGCACGGAACGAAATGTATTGAAACACACCTGCTCCAGGTATGTCCATTGTGTCAAGATAGTTGAATAAATAGTATAGCATCGCTAATTATCAATTGTCAATTTTTCAATGTGCAAATTCATCGCGTAGCAGTTTTCTTTGAGCTTGAGATGATTTTACTCAGTACTTTCAAAATGCTTTCAATGCCAATCAATAATTTTCCTGGCTTTGGATAATTTTTGGCAACCTCTGAAAGCTCTAGCCAATATTCCGTTTCTTCAGCTTCCTTTGATGCAATCTTCAACTTGTGAATAAAATCCGCTCGGCTTTCTGCACTTTGAGCTTCTTTTACATTTGCTCCAATGGAACATCCAGATCGCAACACTTGATCGGCAAATGCAAATCTTTTCATTTCTCTCAATGATTCTGAGAAATCAATAATCTCTAAAGCAAACTGAAAAGTCATATTCACAATTGCGTTACCTTTATAGTTCCTCATAATTTGCACATTTGCACATCGTCACTATTTACTAATTGTTCATAAGTCCCATCATCCTTTTTGCGACCTCTCGATCATCAAACGGATGCTTTACTCCTTTTATTTCCTGGTATGTTTCATGTCCCTTACCAGCAATGAGAATGATGTCTCTTTCTTTCGCCATCATACATGCCGTCTTAATTGCTTCTTCACGATCAGCAATTACCAATGTCTTCCGTGCCTCTGTAGGCATAACACCTGTTTGCATTTCACGAATGATTTCCATTGCATCTTCATCACGAGGATTATCTGATGTCAGAATAATCTTGTCACTAAACCGGCAAGCAATAGAAGCCATCAACGGGCGCTTTGTCTTATCGCGATTACCTCCACAGCCAACCACTGTTATTACTTGTTCACTACCTGTTCGAAACTGAGCGATCGTTTCCAATACATTTTTCAATGCATCTGGTGTGTGAGCGTAGTCAACAATGATGGTAACTTTTGCACCGGGCATTACCAATTCAAATCTTCCTTGCGCACCTTTTAAAGATGAAAGATGAGTCAACACCTCATCTGAATCTTCACCGAGCAAAACAGCAGCACCATATACGCCTAGAAGATTGTATGCATTAAAGTCTCCAATCATTCTGAACCAAACGCTCTTTGTCCCAATCTCTACTTCAAGACCTTCAATCGAGTTCGTGATGATTTTGCCTTTGAAGTCCACCATCTTCTTTAATCCGAAAGTGTATTTGGTAGCTTTAGTATTTTGCATCATCACCATGCCGCGCTTATCATCAGCATTTACTAAAGCAAAGGCGTCACCTTTCAACTCATCAAAGAATTTCTTTTTTGCTTTAATGTAATTTTCAAATGTCTTATGATAGTCGAGGTGATCATGTGTGATGTTTGTAAAAACACCTCCAACAAAACTTAACCCTGCAATACGATCCTGATCGATAGCATGTGAACTCACCTCCATGAATACATATTGACAGCCAGAATCCAACATCTTTTTCAGCAATTCATTTAATTGAATTGGATCAGGAGTTGTGTGCGTAGATGGAATGACATCGTCCACAATTCTATTTTCAACGGTGGAGATTAACCCAACTCTATAGCTCAACATACCGAACAGTTGATAGAGCAAAGTAGCAGTAGTCGTTTTTCCGTTCGTTCCGGTTACTCCAACAAGCTTGAGTTGTTCTGATGGATTGCCGAAAAAATTAGCAGCGATGATACCAAGGGCATGAGCACTGTTCTTAACCGTTACGTACGAAATATTTTCATTGATGCTTTCTGGTAATGTCTCGCATACAACTGCCGTAGCACCAAGTTCAATTGCTTTGTTGATGTACTCATGTCCATCCGACTGAGTACCTTTTACCGCCACAAATAAAAATCCTGCTTGAACCTTTCTAGAGTCAAAGCAAATACCTTTCACTTCCACGCTCATGTTACCATAGCCGGAGGTAAGGGATACTTTGTACAATATGTCTTTTAGTTCAAGCACTTCTTTTTTTGGTCGTTGTTCGTTAATCTTAAATCGTTTGTTATCCTAATCGCAAATAAATTCGGTCTCCCTTTGTCATGCGTGAGCCGGCAGTGAGAGATTGCTGTTTCACTCTTCCTTTTCCTTCGTAGAAAACTTTCAAGCCAGATCGTTCTAATAAATAAATTGCATCGCGAAAAGTCATACCGGCTACATTAGGTACAAGGTTTTTTCCTTCTGTACCTTTTTTCCAATCGACTCCGGTCCCACTGCGTGATGCACGAACCCATTCTTCTTCTGTTTGTGAATGGGTTGATATTCCTAGCTCATTACATAGCATTGTTAACTCTTGTTGATTACCTCCCTTGATCACAGGCAATACTTCCAGGTCAGCAAATTTTTTCACATCCATTGGCTGATGTAGATTGATATCGCGTGCATAAATATTATCGGCAATTTCTTTGAAAACGGGAGCTGCAACATTACTTCCATATTGATACCAGCCTCGTGGATTCTTAATCATTACCATTGCGGTGTACTTAGGAGCATGTGCTGGGAAATATCCAACGAAAGAGGTAATGTATTTTTTGGTGTAATGACCATTCTCTAGTATTTGCGCTGTACCTGTCTTACCAGCGATGCGATAATGAGTGCCCTTAATATTTTTTGCTGTTCCATTCTCAACAACACCTTCTAATAGAAGTCTGAGCTTATCAAGTGTTTTGCTGGAACAGATTTTTGAATTGATCACTTCCGTTTCAAATGCTTTTTCCTCTTCATCAGCTTTATTTATCGATTTGATAAAGACAGGCTTAATCATTTTGCCGTTGTTAGCAACAGCATTGTATAAAGTCAATGTGTGTAGTGGGGAAATCTCAAGTCCGTATCCATACGCCATCCAGGGTAAACTAATACCACTCCAACCCTTTTCTCCTGGACGTCTCACTTTAGGAGTTAATTCACCTAAGATCTGAATGCCCAAAGGCTGAGACAATTTTAAACGGTCTATGTGATCCACAAATTTTTGAGGATGTAATCCAAAATGTTTGTCGGCAAGTTTTGCCATGGCGACATTAGAAGAATGTTCGAATGCGGTTTGTACCGAAACTTTTCCTAATCCATGATCTTCATGATCCCGAACGGTTTTGTTATAGAAAGTAAATTCACCATTTCCGGTTTGAACACTATCTGAAAGTTCCATGTCAGTATCTTCCAGCAACGCGATCATGGTAACGAGTTTGAATGTTGAGCCTGGCTCGAAAAGCGATCCCGTTACAAAGTTGAACTTCTCATGAAAATTCCCGCGACCATCGCTGCTTAAATTTGAAATCGCTTTGATCGCACCAGTTTCTACTTCCATCACCACAACTAATCCATCATCCGCATCGTGTTGCGACATTGCTTTATACAAGGCAGTCTCTGCAACATCCTGAAGATTAATATCCAATGTGGTCTGAACATCAAGTCCATCAACTGCTTTTACATTGTTTGCATCAAAGATTGGTTTCCAAATTCCACCCGCTATTTTTTGATAGTATGCGTAACCATCTTGCCCACCAAGCTGTGCATTGAAACTGTATTCAATACCAGCTCCCTTATCATTCTCATTAGTAAAACCGATGGTTCTTCTGCTGAGATTTGAAAAAGGACGATAACGAACATCCATCTTTTCAAATATGGCTCCACCTCGTAATCTGCCTTCACGGAAAATAGGCCATTCCATCATGATTTTCTTATCTTGAAAATCAATCTGTTTGCGACTTAAAATAATGTATTGCTTGCCTGATGCTCTTGCATCAATCATCATGCGCCTGTAGTCCGTTTGTGATTTATCTTTAAAGAATCGGGATAGATGCCATGCCAATGAATCTACACCTTGCTTAAACACTTCATCTTTTGGAAGGGTCGCGTCAAATGCGATTTTATAAAAAGGTAAGGATGTAGCGAGAAGACTTCCGTTATCAGAATAGATATTCCCTCGAGTTGCCTTTACGCGTTTGTAATCAAATGAAATGCGCTCGCCCATAGCAGCCCATTTCTTTCCCTGTACAAAGTGAATGTGACCCGTTTTTACGACAACAGCAATAGCAAACAGCACTACAAAAAGAAATGCTACACGTACTCTTAATAATATGGACCTCTTAATATTCACCCTTCTCTACTGCTATTTTATAAGGTGGTCTTAAACTTTCTTTTAAACCCAGTGCTTTTACTTTTCTTGCTACTTCCGATTGCTTGCTTGCAAACATGAGGTCAGCTTTCAATGTTGTGTAGTCTGCTCTCAGGTCTTCTACTTCTGCCTGACTTGCATTTATCTTCCGAACAGTCTTCTCTGCATAGTGCGTATTACTTATATAGAGTAGACCTAGCAACATGGCAAAAAGAATCTTCGGCAAATGTTGTGTTGGAAATCCTTCTTCAAAATAACTTTCAAGCTTCAAGCGTTTCTCGATGCCTGAAAAGAAACCAGTCCCCGAAGAGCTTCCTCCACTTTTAATTGGATTGATCCTAAACTTATTCTCAGTAGATTGTTTATTACCTGCTGATCGAAGTTCGTTCGTTGCTATCCGATGAATGTCATTGTCTTTCATATTCTAGTATTCTCAATTGAAACTTCATTACTAAAATTTCAACCGTTCATCTTTACTTCTTTACTTTCAATCTTTTCTGCAATTCTCAGTTTAGCACTGCGAGCTCTTTTGTTTTCTGCAATCTCCTCTTCAGAAGCTTCAATCGGTTTGCGACTTACTGCTTCGAAAGGTTTGAGTTGGTTTCCGAAGAAATCTTTATCGACTTCTCCGAATACCTTCCCTTTAGCGATGTAGTTCTTCACCATTCTGTCTTCCAGAGAGTGATACGACATCACCACTAATCTTCCTCCTGTTTCCATCACTTCGCCACATTGGTGCAAAAAATTTTCAAGTGCCTTCATCTCTTGGTTAACCTCGATACGAAGTGCCTGAAACACCTGGGCGAAATATTTATTCTCCTTGCCGCGTGGAGTAATCGGCTGGAGTGCTGTCTTTAAATCTTCGGTGCGTACAATCGCTTTGTTTGCACGTTGTTGCGTTACTAAACGAGCAGCAGTCTTGGCGTTTTTCAATTCGCCATACATGCCGAAGAGTTTGTGTAACTCATCTTCGCTGTATTCATTTAACACCTTTGCTGCTGTGAGCGAAATGTTTTTATCCATTCGCATATCCAACGGCCCGTCAAAGCGTGTTGAAAATCCACGTTCGGGTGAATCGATTTGATGTGATGAGACACCCAGATCCGCCAACACGCCATCAACTTTTGTTACACCGTTCAACTTCAAATACTTTTTCATGTACATGAAGTTGGCCTGACAAAATGTAAAAGAACGACTCTTAATATTTTCAGCTTGTCGTTTGGCATCTTCATCCTGATCGAATGAGATTAAGCGACCGCCTTTCAAGCGTTCAAGAATTTTTAAGCTGTGACCACCACCTCCAAAGGTTACATCCACATAGATGCCTTCAGGGTTTATGTTTAATGCTTCAATGCATTCGGTGAGCATTACAGGATTGTGATAGCTAGACGCCATACACCCTACTCATTCAAATACTTTTCAGCCAGCTTCGACAACTCACCCGGATCATTGATTTGGTGCTTCTCGTATGTTGAAGGATTCCAGAGTTCTACTTTGCTTCCCAAACCAACCAAGGTTACATCCTTGTCGATTTGTGCAAAGGCGAGCATGTTTTTCGGAATCAGAAAACGGCCGTTGGAATCCAACTCAACCGTAACTACTCCCGACAAAAAATTCCGCTGAAGTTTGCGGTATTCTTCGTTAAACTCACTCAAACCTGAAATTTTCGAGAAGACCTTCTTAAACTCCACCATAGGGTAAATAATAAGACATGGCTCGAAGCCCCTGCGGATGACCAGCTCATTGCCATCACCTTCAGGTAACTGCGCTTTTATCCTGGAAGGCAGAACTAATCTGCCTTTGGCATCGAGCTTACTCTCATATTCACTTGTGAAGAAAGTCATAGACGTAGTGGTTGCCTTTTTCCCCTAAACAAACATAGGTACTTTTCTACCACTTTACACCACTTTCACCCACTTTTTTGCATATTTTATCAATAATTGGCCAAAAAAGGCTTTAAAAAGACACTTTTCAGGGATTATAAATGAATGAAACTAGAGAATGATGCCCTTTTCAAAGAGATTTTTAATGGATTCTGGGCTCAATTGAAGGCTTGACAAAAGTATTTCTGAAGTGTGTTCACCCAATTTTGGCGGTGGGGAAATGTGGGAGGTGTTTCCCTGATTAACCGAAAATCCTATGCTTCCAACATAGCTTTTTACTCCTGTCCGGTCATCAGATTGAATCAAAAGTTCGGTTGCCTCATTCATTTTGAAAACCTGTTCCAGGTTCTGAATTCGGCCAGCCGGGATTTTAGCCTTGTTGAGATCATCTATAATCGTGTCAGCAATTAAACAACTTATCTTTTCTTGAAGGATCAGATTTAGTTCCTTTCTGTTATCCACTCGAGAATGATTTGTTGAAAATTTAGGTTCTGAGGCCATTTCAGAAATCTTAAAAAGCTCACATAAATCAGTAAACTGCCTATCACTTCCAACTGCAAGTAATACCTCTTGGCCATCTTTAGTGGTGAATACATCTCCATAGGGAGCTATATTGGGATGGGCTGAACCTTTCTTTTGCGGTAATTTTCCCGCTATTAACCAGTTTGTGGCTTGATTGATCAACGATGAGATAGCTGCCTGAATAAGCGAAACCTCAACAAAACTTCCTTTTCCAGTTTGCTGACGTTGAAGCATTGCCAGTAAAACTCCTTCTTTTAAATGATGTCCAGCTAAAACATCGATTAAAGCCACGGGCATTTTTAATGAAGCACCACCTTGCTCCCCATTCATGTACATAAATCCGGCTTCTGCTTGAATTATTGCATCATACCCCACTCTTGGGTTATCTGATCCATACCCAGTAATCTGCCCATAAATCAACTTTGGATTCAATTTGGACAGTATACCATAATCCATTTCCAGCTTTTCAGCATCACCGGGTTTATAACTGGCGATGACAATATCAGCTTCAGCCACAAGTTTATGGATGATTTCTCTACCCTCTTTTTTAGTCAAGTTAATTGCAAGGGAACGTTTGCCCCAATTAACAGAACAGAAGTAGGCTGATCGTTCATCCGTTTTTTCTCCGCTTCCCTTCCAGCTTCGAGTTACATCTCCCTGGGTTTTGAGATTTTCGATTTTGATAACTTCTGCACCCAGTTCGGCAAAAAACTGTCCTACACTTGGGCCGGCTAATACGGAAGCGAGTTCGATTACTTTTATTTTAGAGAGCATCAGTTAATGAAATGTTATTGGTGTGATTGATGTACGATTAACAGATAATTATCCATTAACCGCAATGGAACAATTCTTTACTTTGCATGGTTTTTCTGGTTCACATTCTAATAGCTCAAAAGTAATGAGGTTAATCGTAGTAATTGCAGTGGGATTGATTTTGGTTGGATGTTCTACAAAGCCTGAGTTGAAAACCGGGACATGGCGCGGGGTCGTTGATATCCAGGGACATGATTTACCTTTTAACTTCGAAGTCGTAAAAGATGCTCAAGGAGGATATGATGCATCCCTAATCAATGGGTCTGAAAAGCTGCTATTAGATGAAATCACATTTGATCACGATTCTGTGGTTTTCACGCTTCATATTTTCGATTCTGAACTAAAAGCAAAAATCAAAGGCGATAGCTTAGTTGGTTTCTTTATTAAGAACTACGAGAAAAATTATCGCTTACCATTCAAGGCAGCTTTTGGTCAAGACTTTCGATTTGAAAAACCAAACAGCACATCAGGCTCAGTTGATTTTACTGGAAAATATTCGGTTACGTTTACATCGAAAACAGATACCACTCATTCCGTTGGGATTTTTAAGCAAACCAATAATGAAGTAGAAGGAACATTCCTCAACCCTACCGGTGATTACCGTTATCTTCAAGGTAGTGTCGTAAATGGAAAATTAATGCTCAGCACCTTTGATGGAAATCACGCTTATGTTTTCGAAGCAACAAAAGAAACAGATTCCACACTTGTAGGAGATTATTGGTCAGGCAAAACCGGATATGAAAAATGGGTTGCAACAAAAAATGATAACGCTTCTTTGGTGGATGTTGAGAGTTTAACCTTTCTAAAAGAAGGATACACGAAAATTGATTTCAGTTTTCCTGATGTTAATGGAAAGAAGTTAAGTCCATCTGATGACGCCTTCAAAAATAAAGTAGTCATACTTCAACTCTCTGGAACCTGGTGTCCTAACTGTATGGATGAAACTAAATTCCTCGCTTCATGGTATGATGAAAATAAAGATAGAGGTGTTGAAATTATCGGCTTAGCCTACGAACGCAAAGATGACTTTACATACGCGAGCAGTCGTGTAATAAAAATGCAGAAGAAATTAGAAGTGAATTATCCTTTTGTAATTGCGGGTACAAACGACAAACAAAAGGCGGGCGAAACATTGCCAATGTTAAATCACGTAGTGGCCTTCCCTACTACTATTTTCATTGGAAAAGATGGAACAGTAAAACACATTCATACTGGCTTCAGCGGACCCGGCACAGGCATTTACTACGATCAGTTCAAACAGCGATTCAATGAAATCGTGAATGAACTTTTAAATGAGAATTTATCTTCTAAGAAATAAATAATCTTCTCGCTCCGTCATGGGGAGAGTTGGATGGAAATATGAAAAGAGTCGTTGTTGGTTTATCGGGTGGTGTTGATTCAAGTGTTGCTGCGTTCTTGTTGAAAGAGCAAGGTTACGAAGTGATTGGCATGTTCATGAAGAACTGGCATGACGACTCTGTTACCATAAGCGATGAATGTCCATGGCTCGATGATAGCAACGATGCGATGATTGTTGCTCAACATTTAAACATACCTTTTCAAGCGATTGATCTCAGCAATGAATATAAAGAGCGCATTGTTGATTACATGTTCACCGAATACAAAAATGGAAGAACACCTAACCCCGATGTACTTTGCAATCGTGAAATAAAATTTGATGTATTTCTTGATGCTGCTCTTAAACTCGGAGCAGACTTTGTTGCAACAGGACACTATTGTCGCAAAGGAGAAATTGAAAAAGATGGTCAGAAAGTTTATCAATTGCTTTCGGGCAAAGATCCAAACAAAGACCAAAGCTATTTCTTGTGTCAACTCAATCAATCACAATTATCAAAAGCATTATTTCCGATTGGTGAATTATTAAAACCTGAGGTAAGGGCTATCGCCAAAGCAAATGGATTGATAACTGCTGAGAAAAAAGATTCACAAGGCTTATGTTTCATCGGCAAAGTACATTTACCCGATTTTTTGCAACAACGCCTCGAACCTAAAAAAGGAAATGTAGTTGATATTCCGGCAGAAGCTTCTGTGTTCAAAAACAGATTGCAAACTACAAATGATCTTGAATACCTGTCTGAGCCCTTTGACCTTCAACCGGAATTAGGTAATGTAATTGGAGAGCATCGCGGAGCACATTATTACACTATTGGTCAACGTAAGGGTTTACAAATTGGAGGAAGTGATAAGCCCTTGTTTATTATCGGAACGGATACATCCAGCAATACAATTTATACAGGAAAGGGTGAGGACCATCCGGGCTTATATCGAAAAGGATTATTCATTCCGAATGTAGATGAACACTGGATTCGAAATGATCTCAAGCTAAACTCAGGACAAACCGAAAACTATATGGCCCGCATACGTTACCGGCAACCACTTGTTCCGTGTACACTGCACAAAACAGAAAACGGACTTTATATTATTTTCGAACAACCTCAGAAGAGTATTACACCAGGGCAATTTGCAGCATGGTATAGCGGGGACGAGTTGATTGGATCGGGAGTTATTAGTCGTTAGTATAATTATTCATAAATGATCCGGCCCTTACATCGTAATACTTTCCTAATGATGAGTATTTCTTTTAAACGTAGAATTCTTGTTAATTCGCACCGCAATTAAACTGATTAGCAACGAGTTCTACTAAATGAGAAAATCCATATCGCTCCTGGCCATTTTGTGTTTGCTGGTTAGTCTTCCCACTCTGGCTCAACAATCTGAAACAAAAGAAAAGAAGAAACTTCACGGCACATTCTTCTTCAACTGGGGATATCACCGCGATGCGTACACCACCAGTACGATCCACTTTAAGGACAATGAAACTCCCAATACTCCGCATTATGATTTTACATTTCATAAGGCCAAAGCGCACGATCAACTGGACATGAATGATTTCTTTAACACTGCTCCTACTGTGCCTCAATATGTATTAACGGGTGGCTATTTTTTCAATGATAAACACGATCTGGGCATTGAAGTTTGTTGGAATCATTTGAAGTATGTTGTTACGGATAATCAAGTGATGCATATGACAGGAACCATTGATGGCCAATCGTATGATTTAGACACCTTAGTTACCCCTGGTTTTGTTCACTTAGAGCATACGAATGGAAACAATTACCTTATTGTGAGCGTACTGAAACGAGTTCAATTACTGAGTTCGAAAAATCAACAGCATAAGTTAAGTGCTAACTTTCGCCTTGGACCTGGATTGTTAATTCCGAAAACAGAATCAGCTATTACCATAAATGGTAATCTGTATCATAACGATGGACCATTCCGTGTTTCGGGTTGGGTTGTTGGTATTGGCGCTGCTATGCGTTATGATTTTTTTAAATATTTCTTTTTCGAGCCGAGTATAAAAGGATCATATGTTGATTACACTAACATAAAACTCTATGAGTCTGGAAGAGCGGATCAGCGTTTCTTCTCTGTTCAATACATTTTATCACTGGGAATTAATGTTCCTCTTGGGCAAGGTCCGTTATTCGGAAACTAAAAATTCCAATGCTTCTTCTTTGGTGGTGAACGATTTGAAGTTTACACTGAAGAAAAAAGTGATTCCTTTTAGCAAATAAACTTTCGCTCCTGTAATACCAAGGAAAGCACCCTTCGTTATAAGATGATTGGTAGAGTGGGTGAAGTCTTTTGCAGCCTTCATGTAATCAGGCGTTCCATAAGTGTTTTCGTAGTTAGCAAGAAACAAACTAGTCTTGTTTTCTTTCAGTACTAAATCACGGTGCCGCTGGGTAAGATAAATCATCTCAGCCTCCTTGCAACCGGAATAATCTACATAGATGATCTCCTTGCCTTTGTGTTGTATGTAGGTGATTCTGCTCAATGTATTCGTCAACTGTTATTTAGTATGATGCTTAACTGTTATCTCTAAATCCACTCACACCGCCTGAAACAATAAACTTCATTGCTGCCGGTCCGGAAATGTTGAGCGGTGTAATGCTGTCTTTCGGAACAAAATAATGATAACCTGAGAATGCATAGGAGTGTGGAAAGTATACCACCACCATATCCGCTAAACCAAGATCTGAAAGATCAGATTGTGTAATGAAACCGATTTGATGAAGACTATTGTCTTTGTTGATTCGAACTAAAACAGGTTTGTTGAATTTCTTCTTATCACCTACAAACGCTCCCAGCAAATCTTTTAAGGAGGAATAGATCAATTTCACTAAGGGTATTCTATTCACTCCATGATCAAACCATGTAGTGACTGTCTTAAAAGCAAAATTAGAAGTGAGGTATCCAAAGCTTGTAATCGCGATCAGGATAATAGCAAAGCCTAATCCTGGATACGGAAGATTCAATAAATCATCAAGCCACCGAAATGAAACGTAAATAAAGTAAGCCGTAGCAACTAAAGGAACGATGAAGAGTGTGCCGCTGAAAAAGTACCGAAGTACTTTTCGAAATGTGGTTTCCATTTTAGTAAAAATCAGAAGTCGATAATATGCAATTTACGTTTTAAGAAAGTTGTTTTCGAAAACTTCATTTCTCCGAAGGATTTACCTTCACGCAGGAGAATTTCAGAATGTTGAAGATTCCGGAACATTGATATTACAGGTATAAAGATAATACCTATTTCCGGTTAGGATACTGGTTATTTATTATTTACTCATTGAACAATGCCAATACGCATAGATCAATTGCATGAAGCTGAATTTCCTACAGGAAGAGACTAGTTGGCACGAATAATCTTTGCCAATGCCATGCGTACTACTTCATCCACCTGTTCATCAATGGCAATATGAGTTGTGTCGATTACCAGAGCATCTTCTGCCTGCTTGAGGGGACTTTCTTTTCGAGTAGTATCAATCTGATCGCGGTGCAAAATATTTTCTATGACATCATCTAAATCAACAAGCTGATCCCGATCCAACAGTTCTTTCTGTCTTCTAAAAGCACGAATAAGAATATCGGCATTCATAAATAATTTGAGTTCGGCTTTCGGAAACACAATTGTCCCGATATCGCGTCCATCCATCACAATACCTTTCTCTTTGCCCATTCTTCGTTGTTGTTCAACAAGTGCTGTTCGAACCTCTTTAATTGTGCTTACTTCACTCACGATTTCGGAGACGCGCATCTTTCGAATTGCTTTTTCTACATTCAATCCATTAAGATATGTTTCTGACTTTTTTTTTGGATTGATCTTAAATGAAACATGAATTTGTTGCAATGCTCTTGCAATTTCTTTTGGATTGGTGAGTGATATGTGATGGTCTAAAAAGTAAAGCGTCACAGCACGATACATAGCACCCGAATCAATGTAGCGATAACCCAGAATATTGGCTACTTCTTTTGCCGTTGTGCTTTTGCCGCAGGCCGAATACCCATCAATGGCGATCACAATTTTACGAAGGTTCATCAGCAGTCTTTTAAAGGACAGGGAATTGGTTTGCCTGGTTTTAATTTTTTGTTTTTATGATGCTTGTGCGAGCTGCATCCCAGTACCAGCACAACACATAAAAGAAGAAAGAAGCGATGTATTTTCAAAAGGTAATTCGAGTTAATGTTGGTAATCAAAGTTAATGTTTTTAGAAAATGGATGATGGTACTTCAACAATTTCTTTTATTTATTATAAACATTTAAATCATCCATTTTATTCAATTTTGGTTTGATGGCTCATCCGGAATCCGATTTTCTGGCCACCACCAAGCTCCTGCGTTTTCTCTAGTTTCTGATAGAGCGTAATAAACCGAACATCTGGAAAAGGTGGGGCCATTAAATCATTTTCGATGGCGGTTAATAAGGATAATTTCACCATTATATTTAATTCCTGTTCTGAGATTGCTGCTTCCGAAATTTTTGCAAACAAAGTAGCAAGTTGTCCTTCTCCTTCTGCCACAAATCTATTTTCATGATTTATCAGGATGCGCGCAAGAAGGTAGCCGGGATCATTTATGCGATTGAACTTAAGCGAATCAGACATAAAATTATAAATCATGATCTGACCAAAATATCGGTTCAATTCATTCTCTTTAATGTACGGCTCTTGCATTACTGTATGACTTTCATGCAGCGTTACTATGTTGGTATGAAGCACAAAAACCAAAAGGTCGCCTGCCAGCTTTACCTGAAATTCATGTTCATTGATTGACTTAAATTCTACCGTAACATCTTCATCGCCAGGCTTTATTTTCTTCTTCAGTTCGTCAACAATGCGCTTTGATTCTTTTAATAGTATCTGAAAAGCCACAAGCAGATTTTTATAGGTAATCTGCTTCGCAGTTGATTTACTCTCTAGCAACCTTTGCAAATAGTCCAATTGGTCTTCTTCGCCCATATTTCTTATTTTAGCTTAGTAAATTGTAAAAAATTAAGCGAGTATGGAAACAAATGATGAAGGAAAGGCAGAAAAGGCCTTTAAAGGTTTTGGCAAGAAGGTAGATGGATTTATGGAAGAATTGGGAGAGGCTGGTGAAAGACTACAGAAGGAATTTCAGTTAAAATATGAAGAGCTTAAGATTTCTGCCGAAAAACTAAAAAAGGAAGCCGAGAATAAAGAGCGCTGGAAAGAAGTAGAGGATAGCTTGAAAAAAGCGGGCGATGAATTAAGCAATGCATTTAAGGCGGCTTTTACGAAGAAGCAGCCTTAATAATCTGGATGGGTTATTTCAAAATAAAAAGAGAAGGCTGCTCAAGTGCAGCCTTCTCTTTTTATTAAGATCAAATTCTATTTCTTCGTTACAAAAGTAAGAACCGGTCGTTTGGAGTGGCGAACAACATCCTCCGCAATGCTTCCTGCTAATACATGCGCAAATCCTGTTCTACCATGGGTAGCCATGGCAATTAAATCTGCATTTATGCTCTCAGCGAAGTAGATAATACCTTCCTCTTCTGTTACATCATTAAATACATTGATTGTATAATTTTTAAGTTGAAGTTTTTTGGCAAATTCCAACATATACTTCTTTACAATAGCATCACGCTGAAAATTGCCTGGAGTATTTATGCGAACAAGGTGAACTGTCGAATTATAAAGCTCTTGTGTCCTTCTCACAATTTTAGAGAACACCTCTTCATCCTTACTCATAGAAGTGGCATATACAATATCTTTAAAATCCTTACCTGATGGCTTGTTGTGTAGCGTCAACACGGGGCAATGCGACATTCGAACTACTTTCTCTGTATTTGATCCGATAATCATGTGCTCCAAATCAGAGTGGCCCGCTGTGCCCATCACAACCAAATCTACCTTGCGTTCTGTAACCATAGCATTCATGCCATGATAGGGAGAACCTAAGCGAAGTTCAGTACGAACTTTAATACCTTCAAATTTTGAATTCTCCATAACTTTGGCCAATTGTTTTTTAGCCTTCTCAATTAACTTCATAGTAAAAAGGCGCTCCTCCCAATCACCACCTTCAGTCACTTGACCTTCAATATTAATAGAGTTTCCGGTTGCCTCTTCAACAACATGAAGTAGGATCAATTCAGCACCTGCTTTACGTGCAATATCGGCAGCTGTTTCAGCCGCTAATAATGACGGCTTTGAGAAATCAATCGGAACGAGTATTTTTTTCATAAGATTATTAGTTTCATTTTTTGATGAAAGTAAAAATAACGAATTGAGCCAGAATTAAAAACGGGTTTTAAGCTCAGTATCGAGTGCCATTTACAAACCTGTCAGCGAAACAAAACTGCGATGATCTATGCGGAACGATTCTGATAATGATCGCCTGTAGCCCTGATTTATATCAGATAATTGAAAACAAAAAAGCCCGGGTTACCCCAGGCTTTTTTTTGAGAGAGAAATCTCTCAATTAGAATGTTACTGATTTTGTGTTACCTGCGTTATCAGACACCTCGAATGTGTAAGAAGAAGAAGCATTTTTCAAAGAATATACTTGTGCGAAGTCGCCATTCAATTCTTTTGTTTCATTGTAAACTAAGTTATTGAGGCCATCATAAATCTTAACGGTAAGCACTTCTTTCTTTGAGTTTGAAAATGCCAATAAAAATTTACCAGCTTCACTCATTTTTGCTACGTGTACATTCAACTCAGATTTAGTGGCTGGTTGAAAATTTACTTTTTCAGTTTTTGTTCCAGTTGCATCAATCAACTCAATAGTATATTCGCCTGCTGTAAGACCTGCGAAATTTAATGGTAAAATAAAACCACCAGTATTTGAAACGGATTCCGTGAAAATCACTTTCGATTCTGCATTATAGATGTTCACTTTAGTGGATCCTGTGTTCTCACTTTTATAGATTACTTTAAAAGTTTGAGATCCTTTAACAGGTACGATTGCTAAGCCAGTTTTTGTTGGCTCTTCTTTTGCGAATGCTGATACAGTAGCACTTACTGCTACCAGAGCTGCGATTAAAAGGGATTTTGTTTTCATATGTTTTTCGTTTTGTTTATGATACAAAGAACGGTAACCAGATGTCTCGGGGCCGAAAGTTGTAAGGAAACCATATTGATTCATCTAAAAATCGTTTGCGGAAAACTTTGCAAACAAAAAGCGAATATTTGTTACTAGATGGGAGGTGCAATCGCATTCTGACCAGAGAAAATTTAGTACAACGTTTGCAATTTGATACTATGCAAATGCAGAATAGTCTTTCCATTAGCATTGAAAGCCTTGAATAAGCGATGGCCCACAAGCATTTAATTGATATTGAATCAAGCTTTACAATTTTATTTCTCAATTCAGTCCATATAAAAAACAAAAAGCAACTTGGTTAACCAAGTTGCTTTTTGAAAGTCTGTCGGGTAAAGACTTTCCGAATTTAATACTGAATCTGCTTCGTATTCCCTGATTTATCGGTAATCACAAATGAAAAATTTTCAGAAACTTTCGACAGGTCATAAACCTTTGCGAAGTCACCATCCGCTTCTTCTGAATGTGTATATAGCAAATCACCTTTATCATCATATATATTCACACCAAATGTGTCTTTTCCTTTGTTCGAGATGGTAAGCAAATACTTATCTTCTCTACTGGATATCCGAATGAGGTTAGCAAGTCTCTCTATCTTTCCATTGCGATAACTTACTTTTTCAATTTTCTTCCCGAGGTGATCAACTAATTTGATAGTATAATCTCCTTCTGGAAGTTCTGAAAAATTGTAGGGCCGCATAAATCCGTCAACATGTTTGATCGTCTCTTCAAATACAATTTGATTCGCTGCGTTTGTAATGGTCACTTTTACATTACAATCCTTTACTCCTTTATAAAATAGTTTCACTAAGGAACCACTTTTAGTAACTGCCATAGAGGACGCTTCTTCTGGCTTATCCATTCTGCGCGCACTTACTACACTGCTGATCGCAATGAGTACAACAAAAATTGAGAGGGTCTTTTTCATAAAGCTTTTATTTGTTTAGCGATAAGACGGCCGACTCGTTGTGAAAGTTGCAGCGCAAACGTTAATTTATGTTAACTAAATCGTTACCATAAAAAAATGAAGGAGGTCGCATGAAACGTGAGTCAATGAAAATAAGATTCACTTTTTACTAAAAAGATTGAATCAACGATTATTCATTGCGTTGGTTGCAAAATAAAAAAATAATTTTTAAATCAATTGAGATGAAAAACATCCTTGCTTTTATCTTCTTGTTGTAACACATGTGTTTGAAAACGGACATGGTTCATCAAAAATGCCTCACGCTTGTCGGGGGAGAGCGTTAAGAATTTATAGCGATCACTTACATCAAGACTAAGCTCAGCTGCCACATCGTAAAGTGTAAAGTGAGATTCATGTGGTTTTATATTTCTAAGCTTTAAATAATCCTGAAAGGGTTGAAGTAACGGTTGATCGGGGAAAATCTGATCGTCTACGTTCCACAGACGAACATCAGCACCTGGATACATCTTGTCTTTATATGTACGCAATAGCAATCCCATCGAAAAAACGTCCTGGCACTTTACGATAATATCAGCTTCTCCCTCTGTATATCTTTTAATTACCGTTTCCAGTTTCATTAAGGACCCAATCTTCTCTGTGTTTACCTCATGGCTAAAATAAATCCCAAAACGAATATCCTCTGTCTCGGCATCGTGCAAAAGTTGTTTATAGCGCGGTTCGAAAATATGAAGTGGAACCAGTTCGCCAGGTAAAGGCAAAATGCCAAGTGGGAACATGGGTATATGAATTACATCTGCCATACTTAGTTAACAATACAAAAACAAGAAAGTTAATAACTCACCAAATAATGAGGTTTGAGACTAAATCGCTCTATTAGCTTTTGCTCTCCGGGTAAAAAACTGAGATTAACCAAAAATGAAAACCCAGCCAATGTACCATCAAAGCTTTTTATCAAATCGGCTGTGGCTGATGCTGTTCCTCCTGTAGCAAGTAAATCATCATGCACCAACACACGCCAACCGGGCTTAACAGCGTCATCATGTATCTCAATGGTAGCTGTTCCGTATTCCAATGCATAAGTTTGAGATCGTGTTTTAAAAGGAAGCTTTCCTGCTTTTCGAATAGGTAGAAACCTACAACCTAATTCATTTGCTAAAACAGAACCAAAAATAAAACCACGTGCTTCAACAGATGCAATGGCATCAATTTTCTGATCACCATATTCTTCCGCCAGCGCTTTCACTATTTTACGTACCAACTTAGGATCGTCAAAAATGGGTGTGATGTCTTTGAATACAATTCCGGGTTTCGGATAATCTTGCACATCGCGGATTGCATTTTTTATTTCATCAGCCAGCATAGTATTCAAAATTGATTGCATCAAAAGTAGATGGGGAAATCAGGTATTCAAACTTTCCTTTCAATTATTAAGGTTCAAGAAGTGATCTTCTTAAAAGCAGCAGGAAGAAACTCGATTAAATCGGAAGCGATTAAGCTATTCACTCCTTTTTCATAAGCTGCCATATCGCCTGAAAGTCCGTGAAGGTATGCACCTAATTTCGCAGCTTCCAGTGGAGAATAGTGTTGCGCTAACAAACCCGTCAGAATTCCAGTAAGAACATCTCCACTACCACCTGTTGCCATTCCCGGATTTCCGGTTGAGTTAAAATACACATCTCCTTCTGGTGATGCGATCGATGAATAAGCTCCCTTTAAAACAACAACACATTTTAATTGCTTCGCCAGTTGCTGTTGCTTCTCTAATCTTTCAAAATCATCTTTCCAACTTCCAACCAATCGCTCAAATTCTTTTGGATGAGGTGTAAGAATACTTCCTTGTGGGATGTGATTCATCAACTCCTTATTCGCTGATAAAATGTTTAACGCATCAGCATCAATAACCATGGGTAATTTGAATTGCGCTAAAACAGAAGCAAATGCTTTTACCGTTTCCGGATGTTGACCAAGACCGGGGCCAATACCTATCGAAGAGTATTGATCTGTATTTTCAATCGATGTTAAGAACTCTTCATTCTTATCAATACTAGCCATCGCCTCCGGAACTGCTGTTTGCAGTATTGTATTTCCGCACTTTGGAATATGAACTGTTAAAAGTCCTAATCCTGCACGAAGCGAAGCACGCGATGCTAAAACTGATGCTCCTATTTTTCCAATACTTCCAGCTATAATTAATGCATGTCCATAACGTCCCTTATGATCAAACGTAAGTCTGGGTTTTAGTATTCTCTTTACATCCTTTAATGAAACACAAGAATAGGGTGTTGATGCTTGTTTTATAAAATCCTTATTCAAGCCGATTGGAACAACGCTCCAGGTGCCAACAAAGGGATAACATTGTGGAAGAAAAAAAGCCTGCTTAGGTAATTGAAATGAAACCGTGTGATGCGCTTTCACAATTGAACCTTCAGAAGATCTATCCATCATCAATCCCGATGGAACATCTACTGCAATTCTCAAAGCATTAGTTTGATTGATACAATCAATTGCCTTCGCATACAAACCTTCAGGAGCCCGCGATAATCCTGAACCAAAGATGGCATCGATCAGAATATCACAAGAGGAGAATATATCCTGATCACATTTCAGTGTTATCTCCGCTATAGCAACCTTATTTCTAAGTCGGTCTTGGTTAATTTTAAAATCAATTGATTCAGTTGCATCACCTTTGACTATCCAAACATGAACATTATATCCGGATTCATAAAGTAATCGCGCAATACCTAATCCATCACCACCATTATTCCCTGTTCCACAGACAATACCAATGCGATGTGTAACATCGAACCTTTCCGTAAACCAAGATTCGAATGCTCGACACGCACGCTCCATCAAATCGATTGAAGCAATAGGTTCGTGTTGAATGGTGTAAGCATCCAATTCTTTAATTTGTTTAGCGGATAATACTTTCGGCATGATCTAGTTGATCCTATATTTTGTATACTGAATTCAAAGAAAGAGTTTTAAGCTATCGATCTACCTCACCCATCAAAATATCAAGTGAGCCTACGATCGCAATGAGATCAGCAACTAAAATACCTTTCGATATTTCAGGTAGTACAGACAGGTTTGAAAAACTACACGACCTGCACTTGCATCGAAAAGCAATA
Source organism: Chryseolinea sp. (assembly GCA_039930485.1). Lineage (GTDB taxonomy): Bacteria > Bacteroidota > Bacteroidia > Cytophagales > Cyclobacteriaceae > Chryseolinea. Next base: position 66,884 of record JBDTTT010000003.1, on the reverse strand, counting down.
TCACTTTTGCCATCAGCCCGAAAGAAGAATCCTAATTCACCTTTTGGTATTTCAGCACGTACATAAAAATCCTGTGCCTTTGGTCTGATCTTTTTTGGAACCAATGCTTGTGGATCAAAATCACGACTTCGTTTATGTTCGCCTGTCAGTTTCTCAACACATTGCTCAATGATCTTTAACGATTCATAAAGCTCAAGAAAGCGAACGTAGTTACGATCCCAGCAATCACCTACCTTACCCATCTTGCCTTCACCTATTGGAATATCAAAATCAAGTTCTGGATAAACAGAATAGCTATCGACTTTACGCAGATCGAAACGCAAACCCGATGCTCGCAACATTGGACCAGTTACTCCACAGTTAATAGCAAGGTCTAATGGAAGAACACCTACATTTGCTGTGCGTTCAACAAAAATTTTGTTGTTGATCAGAATCTCTTCCAGTTCTTTCAACTTGGGTTTTAAATACACTATGAACTCGCGACAACGATCTTCAAAACCAACAGGTATATCATAGAACAAACCACCAATCCAAATATAATTATAGAGCAAGCGCGCACCGGATGCCCACTCCAACATGCGAAGGATATGCTCACGATCACGCATCACCCACAAGAAAGGTGTAAACGCTCCTATGTCCATTCCATACGTACCAATCGAAATGAAATGAGAAGCAATGCGATTCAATTCAGCAACCAACACCCGAACGTATTCAACACGCTTTGGAATCTGTTCTGAAATTCCCAACATCTTTTCAACACCCATCGCATAGGCATGCTCGTTGTTCATCGAAGCCACATAATCGAGGCGATCAACAAATGGAATAACCTGATTGTAAGGAAGACTCTCAGCATGTTTTTCAAAACAGCGATGGAGATAACCAATATGTGGAACAACATCACGTACCAATTCTCCATCCATCAAAACTTCCAACCGAAGCACACCATGCGTTGATGGATGCTGTGGCCCCAGATTGATGATCATTTCCTCAGAACGTAAGTTCGCTGAATTGAACTTGTTCGGTTCGGAGAGAATGAGGTTGGTGTCTTTATATTTGTATTGTTGCTCCAAGAAAAGTGAATGGTTAATCGTTATCCGTTAATCGTTTTCAAGATTCTACTTTTACTCCTCTATAATATTCTTGTTGCTTGTAATCTTTTCGAAGCGGGTGTCCTTCCCAATCGCCTGGCAATAATATTCTACGCAGGTCGGGATGGTTTTTGAAATGAATTCCATACATGTCAAAAATTTCTCGCTCAAGCCAATTCGCTGATTTCCAAATATGACTAATTGAATCAATCTCCGGATTTGCTCGCGGCAGAACTACTTTCAACATCAACTGAGAATTGAATGGAATAGAATATAAAGTATATACACATTCCATTGTATCCGCTTCTACTCCATTATCTATTCCGGTAACGCAAGTGAGCATATCAAAATACGTATCCGGATTTTGAAAAAGATTTTCGGCAACAACAAGTAAATCTTCAGAAGGTATTTGTATTGCTTTCGGTGATGTATTTTCTACCGGAAGTGCTTCACCATGCGCGCATGATTCTTTTACAAGTGCAAGGATCTGATCAAACGCTGGCATTTGAAATTTCGTTTTGTAATAATTTCTCAATCGCTTTAGGCGCCATCATGCTTTCATTTCTGATCTTCTCCTGAAGTTTTAAAAAACCTCCGATCAATGCTTCTGGTCGCGGTGGACAACCTGGGACATAAACATCTACAGGAATAATGCGATCAACACCTTTCACAACATGATAGCCATGTTGCCAATATGGACCTCCACAATTTGAACATGAGCCCATTGAAATGACATAGCGTGGTTCCGCCATTTGTTCATACAATCTCTTAATTCGATCCGCCATTTTAAAAGTTACCGTTCCGGAAATAATCATCACGTCCGCCTGACGAGGCGTTGCGCGTGGAGCCATGCCGAAACGATCCATATCATACACCGTAGCGTTGCTCATAAATTCAATCGCACAACACGCTAAGCCAAATGTCATCGGGAACATAGAAGATAACCTCGCCCAGTTGAGCAAATCATCGAGGCGCGTAACAATGATACCGCCATGTTGAAATTTCTGATCTAACAAACCTCCCATGAATGCAATTTATATTTACTCGAAACTGAATACTATACGCTATTGACTACTTCTTATACTTCTCATTCACCTTATCATATAAATCCTTTGGCACAGGCGAAACAAATTCAGTTGGTTTTGGATTTGGCTTTACCCAATCGAGATGGCCATTCACCCAGGCATAAGCTAAACCCAATGCGAGGATGACGATAAAGATCATCATCTCAATTAGTGAGAACCATCCCCAAACGCCATTCGTACCTTCAATCATTTCTTTATTAGCAAACACAGTTGACCATGGAAATAGAAATACGATCTCCACTTCGAACAAAAGGAAGATCAGGGCGATAATATAAAATTGAATATTGAATTGCGTCCATGCACTACCGACAGCTTCTTCACCACTTTCATAACTGGAAAGCTTTTCAGGATTCGGTCTGCTCGGGCGAAGGAGCTTCGAAACGAGTTGGGTAACAACAATAAAAATAATACCTACTACTAAAAAGAGTAACACCTCTCCAAAAGCCGATAAATAAGATTGTTGCTTGTCCATCCGATCAAAGATAAGCACCGAAAACACGTTGCCCTAATGAATGGCAAAAATTGGTAACAAGGGAGATTAGACGTTAGACATTAGACTTAAGACTCAATCAAAGATTATCTGTGTTAAAGGTATCTCCTTGTTCGATATCACCTGACTTAAATCCTTTTGTAAACCAGCGCACGCGCTGCTCGGAGGTTCCATGAGTGAATGAATCGGGGGTTACATATCCTTGCGATTGTTGTTGAAGCCTATCATCGCCAATAGCACTTGCTGCATTGATGGCCTCTTCAAAATCGCCTTCTTCAATTTTAACATTTTCATTGTTGGCATGATTCGCCCATACTCCAGCCAGGAAATCTGCCTGAAGTTCTAACTTAACTGAAAGCTTGTTATACTCTTCTTCGCTTAACTGACCACTCATGGCATGAACCTTGTCGGTAATACCTAATATATGTTGAACGTGATGCCCCACTTCGTGAGCAATTACATACGCTTGAGCAAAATCACCAGGAGCACCTAAGCGACTCTGGAGTTCTTCATAAAAACTCAAATCTATATATACGCTTTCATCTTCGCTGCAATAAAATGGTCCCGTTGATGCACTTGCATTTCCACAGGCCGATTGAACACTTCCACTAAACAAAACCAATGTAGGATCACGGTAAGTTTTCATTTGGGTATGCCATACGTCTTCCGTACTCCCTAAAACTACTTTTACAAAACTTGCCAATTCCTCTTCCTCAGGAGTAGGCGTCCAATTCGCACTCTGTTCTGTGCTAACAAGTTCACCGCCACCATTTATTTGCTGCAAAAGCGTAAGAGGATTTTTTCCTAGAATAAGGCTTATCACCACTACGATCACGACTGTTCCAATACCACCTTTGAACATCATCCCGCCTCCGCCCCCTCCGCTTCCGCGCTGATCATTTACATTACCACTTTGTCTTCCACCTCGCCATTGCATAAAATAGAATTTAAATAAGCACTGAAATTACAAAAGCGAATCGCAACAAACAATGAAGAGTCGACTAATCTTGAAGCGGTCTCTTCTTGATCATGCCGCCTTTGATATCATTCACGCTATTTTCGACCATGAATGCATTTTCGTCAATCTTGGCAATTTCTGTTTTGAGTCGCTGTAATTCGAGTCGGGTAATGACCGAATAAATTACATCCAGATCTTTTTCACGATGTCCGCTTTTACCAAAACCACTCTTTCCTTTTAGGACCGTAATGCCACGACCTAATTTATTGATAATGGCACTTTTTATTTCATCACTCTTTTCAGAGACAATCATCACACTGGTGTATTCTTCAATTCCATGGACCACAAAATCAACCGTCTTCGATGCAACCAGATAAGTAAGAATTGCATAAAGTGCAGTCTCCATGTTAATAAGATAGGCTGCAACAGAAAAAATAATAATGTTAAGACCAAGAATAAAATCACCAACCGTCAGGGATGTTTTACGACTGGAGTAGATCGCGAGAACTTCAGTGCCATCCAATACACTTCCACCACGAATGGACAGTCCGATACCAGCACCAAGGAAGAATCCGCCAAAAAAAGCGATTAATAATTTATCTTCAGTGACTATAGGGAAGTCAACGAACTCCAAACACAGCGCCAAAGCAATAATGGCGATTAGGGTTTTAACTGCAAACGACTTTGAAACTTGTGTATACGCAATTAAGATGAATGGAACATTTATAATCAGAATAAGGTAGGCTACATTTATTTTAGTGATAAAGTTGATGAGGAGAGAAATACCCACAACACCTCCATCAAGAAAATTATTGGGCAATAAAAAACTTTTTAATCCGAAGGCAGCAGCCAAAACACCAAAGCTTATGAAGAAAGTGTCCTTAATCGTTCGCTCGATTTGAATTTTGCGGACACGAAGTGCATTAAGTTGTAAAAATCGCTGATGGGTAGACATGGTCTCAAGATAATAAAAAAAGCCGCCCCAAAATATTGGAGCGGCCCAAAGTGTAAACAGTAATCAGTGAATAGTAATCGGTAAATGGAACTGATTACCGATTACTATTCACCGATTACCACTTTACGCATATTTCACGACCACATTGCAGAAACTCTAATTCTTATTCAAGCCCGGATCACGCTTTAAAAATTCTTCGTAGAGTTGCGTTTGCCGGCTCACCATTGGTATTTGCCATCCTTCAATAAACACGTGATGAATATTGGTTTTCGTTTCGAATGGATCACCATCACACACAAATACATTAGCAACCTTACCAACTTCAATCGATCCAAATTTATCCGCCACTCCAAAAATTTCTGCAGGCACAATGGTTACAGATTTCAACGCTTCTTCACGACCTAAACCATACGCAGCTGCAAAGCCTGCATAATATGGAAGATTGCGAACATTCTCTGCCTGTGATGTGCGCAGTGCAACTTTCACTCCTGCCTTTTTCATCAAGCCGGCATTTGCGTATGGTTTATCATAGCGATCATAATCGCGCGTAGGTTCTTCTAATGTTGGTCCAACAACAACTGGAATTTTTGCTTTCGCAATTTCATCTGCCATGCGCCAGCCTTCTGCAACTCCTGTGAAGATTACCTTTTTAATTTTTCTATCCGCTACCCATTTTAGTGCAGCTTTAATATCGTTAGCGGCATTCACCTCGATCATTAAATTCTGTTCTCCACGAACCACTGGCAAGAAAGCAGTCATTTCTGGATAGTAGGTAAGTCCTTTTCCTTTTGTAGCAGAATCCAGTTTATAATATTCAACAGCCCTGTCCCACACATCATTCATTTGCTTAGTTGCTTTCTCGACATCTTTCTTAATGTCCTCATCAGTTCTACGATCATAATATCCTCTGCGCGATTGATTCGGAAAATTCATCACCACTCCTTCAAAGCCGGCAAACATCTGATCGGGCACATACCCATGCAGGTTGATCAACGCGGCTGTTCCGGGAAACATACCTCCACCGGGTGCGGTAATCACTGTGGTCACTCCACTAATCCGCGTTACTGGAATAAGAGCAGAATTCGGATTGACAGCCGTAAGTGCTTTCATTTGTGGAATTACCTGACCTGTTTCATCTTCATCACTTGCCTGAGGAATTTGTCCGATTTCCAAAAGACCAACACGCGTTCCGCCATCAATCATTCCTGGATAAATCCATTTACCTGTGCAATCAATCACCGTTGCATCGCTGGGCACCGTAACGTTTGTACCAACTGCCGTTATCTTTCCTTTTTGTATGATGATCGTTCCATTGGTGATAACACCTTTCGTAATGGTTTCAATGCTGGCATGTATAAGTGCAAATGTCCCCGACTTTGCTTTTGGATTTTGAGCTGACGCAACAAAACCAATCAACATCAATGAGATTATTAAATATTGTATTTTCTGTTTCATCTGTTTCTGTTTTTTTTCTAATGGTCAGATGGAATTCGCCTTGATATTGATCCCTCTTTTTACAGAAGCCAAGGCTCATTTCATCGTGTTGTTTAGTTAAGTCCAAACATTTTATTGGCGAGAAGCTCCGTGCCCCGTAGACAATTGTCATGATCGTGATCATGTGATTGAATCGTTGGTATATCCACCACTTCTTTCGGATCGACATAAATACGCATGTCGTCTGCATCCTTTTCGCGATCGAAACGAACCACACCATCTACAATTGTAATCATTGGGATGGAATAAATTGAAAGCGGGTGATTTTGGAAGATAGCGATGTCACCATCTTTACCTACCTCTAATGAACCAACACGATTCTCAATACCCAATTGCTTAGCCGGATTAATCGTAATCAGCGAAAGTGCTTCATTATCGCTCAGGCCTCCATACTTCTGTGTCTTTGCTGCTTCATGGTATAAGTGACGAATCAATTCGCCAGAATCCGAATTGATTGACGTTACTACACCGTTACGCGTTAGGATTGCAGCGTTATATGCTGTGGAGTAATACACTTCTAATTTATATGCCCACCAATCAGAAAAGACTGAAGCCATTGCTCCTGCGGCAGCAAGTTCGGGTGCCACTTTAAATCCTTCGTTCACATGTTGAAAAACCAAACGCTTCACACCAAATTCTTTACACACTTTCAACAGCATGTTGATCTCATCAGCGCGATAACTGTGGCAATGCAAAATGATATTTCCTTTTAAAATGTCAGCAAGCGTTTCCAATCGCAAGCTGTAGGTAGGAGGCGCTCCACGAAACCCTTTTACAAGTTTTTCTTTGTTGTACTTATCCCACGTCTCCATGTATTGCTTTGATTCAGAGAAAGCTTCGCGGATAACGAACTCAACTCCCATGCGACTTTGAGGTTGCAATCCAACATTTCTACCATGCGTTGTTGGATTTTCACCCAATGCAAATTTTATCGTGCGGGGTGCATTCTCCATTCTTAACACATCCATATCAAGCGTACCGTAACGATGTTTGATCGTTTCACTTTGTCCACCAATCGCATTTCCTGATCCATGCAATGCGTGTGACACCGTTACACCACCAGCCAACGCGCGGTAAATAGAAATATCAAATGGATTCAATTCATCACCCGTCCAAACTTCTGGCGTAATTGCGTTTGAATATTCGTTGATGGCCGTTAACGCAATGTGTGAGTGCGCATCGATGATGCCGGGCATCACAAACTTATTGGTAGCATCAATTACTTTATACCCAGCCGGTGCTGCAATGTTCTTTCCGATCTGACTTACTTTTCCATCCTTCACCAATACATCTGTATTTTCGAATGTTCCTTTTGTGATGGTGATAACGGTTCCATTTTTTATCAATACGTTTCCATGCTCAACCTGGGCATGTGCCTGATTAAGCAAGATGGAGACGATGAAGAGTATTATTATTTTTTTCATATTCTTTGAAATCTTTAAAATCAGGAAGTAGAATTAAAATTTAGGATCCTTCTTACCTTCAACAGGAAAAGTTTCTGATGCAACGGTAGTATTCCCCTTGAATGTCATACCATCGATAATGACATCCATTTTTACATCCATATTCTTACCGTCTATACTGATCGAATACGCAATCTTAAGAACATTACCCTCCAGTACAATACTTGTTAACTTCTCCGGTTGCGGCAATTGGCTTCCTGCTATTTTGATCTCTCCAGAGTACACAGTTCCCTCTTTCTTAATGATGAGTGTGCTTTGGGCCGTTCCTTGAGGAGTCACTGTAGTAACTGACCATGTCCCTTCAATTTCCACTTTTGCGTTCGCATCTGCTTTCTTTGCTTCACTTACTTCATGCTTATACAGTACACCATCAACAAATACATAGCGCACTTTAGCTTTCTCATTGAAATAAGGTTTATCACTAATCACGAGATTGGCAATCTTTCCATTGTCAACTGTGCCGAGTCGATCAGAGAGCCCAAAAATTTCAGCGGGTGTGGTTGTGAGAGATGCCAGTGCTGCATCTTCTGATAAACCGGCTTTAATCATTCTGCGTAAGTTTGCAGGAATGTCTTTTGATTTTGCCGTTAATGTTGAGAACCCGAACTTCACTCCTGCTTTTTGATAAGCCGATGCTTGTCCAACATACTTAGAGATAAAGTCTGTTCTTCTTTTTTCAAGAACTTCTTTTTCAATGTCTGCCGCAGACTTAGGTTTCTCTGCTCGCTTTACTGAATCGGCTTTCTTTTCGTCTGTCTTTTTCTCGTCCTTCTTTTCTTCAGGCAAATCAAGACTTAGAAATACTTGTGCATTCGATGCTTTTACTTTTGAAATCATATCCCATCCTTCTTTCACTTCGATCAGCGTAAGCGTAAAGCCCAATTCTTTTTGAAGTATAAGTACGCGTTGCAACTCCAATACTTTTTCAGCTTTGAAAAAAACGGGTTGGCGCTTGTCTATAACAGGATAAAAGGATTCCAGTATCCGATCAGATGAAGGGCGTTCCAAACCTGCACGGTTCGAAGCATAGAGCGCTTGATAGTTTTTAGTTAATGTAGCTTGTCTGTACAGATCCCGATACTTCGCCATAACACCCATAACGGTAGTGGGGTATGCTCGCTCAGCGGGTGTGAGTTCGGAATAAAATGAATTTTTATGGGATATGATCATCGCATCAGCAGAGGATCCGCCCAGGGAGATTATTGATCCATTTCCCGGAAGCATTCCACCATATGGAACAACATGTGCTGCGGTAAACCCAATGCCGCGCATCTCTTCAAGCGATTTCTCCGATGGGTTAAGATACGGGCGAACATCATTCTGTGGTGTAATGCCCGCGCGCTCAGGTGTAGGATTGCCCGGATCTTTTGGACGCTCTTTGCTTACATCATCTTTTGGTTTGTTTACTCCAGTGCGAGAAAGTCCATCAATAAAGCCAGCATATACAAAGAGACTGTCAGCTTTGATAATGATTGCCTCGGGAGGTATCGCAGTGCCTTTACCAACGGACTGGATCAATCCGTTTTTAATAACGATAGTCGCAGCCGAGATTTTCCGGCCGGGGGCCTGAATGATGGTAGCATTTGTAAGAGCATACGTTCGCGATACTGGCGCTAATGCATCGTCTTGTGCAAGCAATGCGAATGGCCAGCAAAATAGCATCGCCAAGGCCCACCTCTTGAAAGGATAGGAAGAGAATTTCTTCATCTGTAAACGAAATTAGGTTAGGTAAAATTCGAAGGTCAAGATAATGGTAAATGAAGGAGGGAATCAATCAAATACACCAGTGGTGATTTTTAATTCTTGCTGGAGGTTTAACGATTCATGCAAACGAAGTGGTGCTACTTTAATGCTCCCCATATAATTTCGACCGGATGCAATGCCTTTCTTCCTGTTCCATCTTTAATCTGATGTCGGCAACTGGTTCCGGCAGCGGCAATAATTACCTCTTGGGGCTGCTTGCGAACAGTCGGGAAAAGCACCAATTCTCCAATTTGCATAGACAGATCAAAATGTTCTTTCTCGTAGCCAAACGACCCGGCCATGCCACAACATCCGGAAGGAATAAGGTGAACTTCATTATTACCTAAGCGTGTGAGAATTTTCTTTACTGGTACCAACGAAGACAATGCCTTCTGCTGACAATGCCCATGCAATTTTATCAAAGACTTCTGATCTTTAAATAAAGTGATATCGATTCTTCCGGCATCCAATTCTTTCGCCAGGAATTCTTCAATCATGAAGGTATTCAAAGCAATTCGCTTTGCTTTTTCCTTTTCATTTCCCCGCAATAAATCAGGGTACTCATCGCGGAAGGTAAGAATGGCGGATGGCTCGACACCAATTAACGGAGTGTCTTCAGTTATAACAGAATTAAAAAGTTCAACATTTTTCTTTGCCAACTCACGTGCTTCTTCCAACAATCCTTTCGAAAGAAAACTTCTTCCGGAATCGACATGATTTATGAATTTGATTTCATAGCCCAATGCATCCAACAATTTTACTGTAGTAATACCGATCTCTGCTTCATTGTAATTCAACAACTCGTCAATAAATAGATACACAGTTTTGATTGGCTTCTTTACAGTTGGTGTAAATTTCTTTGTAAACCATTTCTTCCAGGTGATGGAAGAAAGATGGGGCATACTTCGATCTTGCGCAAAACCAATAACAGACTTTGCAATACTTGCAAGTGACTTCGTATTGAAAACAAAACGATAACCCCATGGAGCAATCGATGCTAATTTCATTCCTAACGAAAAGTTTCCAATCAGCCTCGATCTAAATGGAACACCTTTCTCTTTATAATATTGATACTGCCATTCTTGTTTCAGCTTACCCATGTCCACATTAGAAGGGCATTCTGATTTACATCCCTTGCAACTCAAACAAAGATCCATTACCTCTTTGATCTCTTCTTGCGCAAATGGATTTGCTTTGTCTGACTGGGTAATCATCTCGCGAAGAATATTCGCACGCGCACGGGTCGTCTCTTTCTCCTGACGCGTAGCCATATAACTCGGGCACATCGTTCCTCCACTTATCTCCGTCTTCCGACAATCGCCCGAACCATTACATTGTTCAGCCGCTCGCACGATACCAAGATTATCAGAGAAGTCAAGAATGGTATCAAACTCTTTTGTGATTTGATTTTTTCCATAACGAAGATTGGTGTCCATCGGAGGTGTATCCACAATCTTTCCAGGATTAAAAATATTGTTTGGATCCCAAACGCGTTTCAGTTCTTTGATCAACTCATAGTTGCGCTCACCAATCATCTGCGGAATAAACTCTCCACGCAATCTTCCATCACCATGTTCACCGGACAGTGAGCCATTATATTTCTTTACAAGTGTAGCGGTCTCTTCCGCTATCGTTCTGAAAAGTGTAACACCCTCCGCTGTTTTTAAGTCAATGATGGGCCGTAAATGCAGTTCACCTGATCCGGCATGAGCATAGTGAACACTATACAATCCATGCTTCCTCAATATCACTGCCATGTCAGCAATGTAGGCTGGCAAGTCTTGCACATCTACTGCTGTATCTTCAATCACTGGAACGGGTTTGTCATCGCCTGGTACGTTGGACAAAAGTCCTAAGCCCGCTTTGCGAAGGTTCCAGACTTTTTTGATATCATCCTTGCCAACCACAGGATATGAATAACCCAATCCCTTGCTCTTCAAATCTGCAATCAATGCTTTCGCATCGGCATCAACTTGCTCCTCTGATTCTCTTGTAAGCTCTGCTACTAAAATTGCTTTCGGATCGCCCTCAATAAAAAATCGATTCTCTGCCTGACCTCTGTTTCTTTTTGTTGCTTCGAATACATAATGATCCATCAGTTCGACAGCAGAAGGTCTGTGTTCAAGCGCAACTAAGTTTGCATGTAATGATTCATCAATGCTGTTGCAATGAATACATACTAATTTTTTATAGGGCGGATCAAGCGGTGTTAATTTAATCTTAGCAGATGTTACTAACGCAAGTGTACCTTCCGATCCGGCAATCAGGCTGCTAAAGTTAAACGACTTTCCATTTTGATTAAAGGGTTTCATGCGCGCCAGCATGTCGATGGCATAACCCGTATTTCTTCGTTCGATGGATTGCTTTGGAAATTCCTTTTCAATTTCGCGAACATTATCCTCATCAGAAAGAATCGTATTGATGTGTTGATAAAGTTTGTTCTCTAATGTATTGCCTTTGGTTCGTGTCAGGAAATCATTCTGATCAAGCGCGCCAAACCAGGCGCGATTTCCATCTGAGAGAAGGGTATCTACTTCCAGCAAATGTTCGCGCGTACTTCCAAACACCACAGAGTTCGATCCGCAGGAGTTATTCCCAATCATACCTCCGATCATTGCACGGTTGGCAGTTGAGGTTTCTGGCGCAAAGAAAAAACCGTAAGACTTCAGATGATGGTTGAGATCATCGCGTACAATTCCCGGTTGAACAATAGCCCATCCCTGTTCCTTATTGATCTCTATAATTTTGTTGAAATGCTTTGAAATATCTACTACGATTCCACCTCCTACTACCTGTCCGGCAAGGGATGTACCCGCTGTCCGCGGAATGATGGATGTTTTATGTTCGCTGGCAAAACGAATCAGCTTTACCAGATCCTCTTCCGTTTTTGGAATAGCAACCGCTAACGGCATTTCCCGATAGGCAGAGGCATCAGTAGCATAAAGTCTTCGGGTCGTTTCATCGGTAAAGAGTTCACCAGCCAACTCCTTCTTTAAAGCACTAAAATTCATAACCTCAAAACTAGCTAAATAATTTCCGATTTACGATGTGCAAATTGTCAATTCCAAAATGAGAAAGATCCCCTACACTTGTTAAACACACTTCAAACCTCGTTTTAAAAATGACGCTTGGTTATTTGTGCTTCTTACACTATTTTTTTAGGTGTGAATGATTTTTTACTACTTTTAACAAAGTTTAAACTTAAGTAACATGTCAAAAGCACAAGACGCCAAGAAGGAAACTAAGAAAGAGCCAAAAAAAACATTGAAAGAAAAACGCGCTGATAAAAAGGCAAAGAAAGCGGGCAAATAATTTCCTTCGTTTATTTCATCCCGTGTTTATGCGGGATGAAATAAATTTAATTTAATATCGTTACCCACTATCCTTCTTTCACCAATTGAATTGAGGCCGAGTTAATACAAAACCGGAGGCCTGTTGGTGCCGGCCCATCGGGGAAAACGTGACCCAAGTGTCCATCGCAAACGTTACACATCACTTCCACGCGAATCATCCCATAACTTTTATCGCTCACGTATTTAATTACATTATCCTTTACCGATTCCGTAAAACTTGGCCAGCCTGTGCCTGACTCAAATTTTTGTCTCGAATCGAAAAGAGGAGTGCTACAGCAGCGGCAGGCGTACAGTCCTGGTTCGTGGGCTTCACAATACTCTCCGGAAAACGCTCGCTCTGTTCCTTTCTTTCGAAGAATATGGAATTCATCGGGTGTCAGGATTTTCTTCCACTCTTCATCTGTCTTCTCAACTCGCTTATCAGGAGTGAGGTTGCCTGTTGAGGCGTAGGTTAAAACGTCTTTCCATTTCATACTCATGCAAACAATTGAAGTCAAGTTTGGTTCACTATTTGCGCATTCGTGGCTTACCTTTTTTGCACGAATGCACGAATAATACATATCAAATCAATTTAGTTTAATTTTGAATATGCGCTATCTGATTTTTATTAGCCTGATGATGATTTTTCCAGATGTTTCATTTAAAGATGCGCAACTCAAGAATAGTCGGGTTAAGACAGCTTATACGGAAAAGGAAAATATTGTAAAGAATTATTTCAAATCGAAGAACGTGAGTTATTCAGGCTTTAATCTTTTTATTCGAGCATTCAAAAAAGAAGAATTGCTGGAGGTATGGATAAAAGAAAAAGGGAAAGAAGAATTTACTCTGTTACAAACTTATCCTTTCTGCGCGAGCTCTGGCACGCTCGGCCCGAAACGCAAAGAAGGTGACATGCAAATCCCGGAAGGAATTTATTACCTCAATCATTTTAATCCACTGAGTAATTTCTATTTGTCGTTGGGGGTTAATTATCCGAACGCATCGGATAAAATCTTAAGCGATAAAAATCATCCCGGTGGAAATATTTACATCCATGGAAACTGCGTAACCATTGGTTGTATTCCTTTAACCGATGACAAAATAAAAGAACTTTATATCCTTGCAGTAGAAGCCCGAACTAACGGTCAGGAAAAAATACCTGTGCATATTTTTCCTGATCGACTTGATCAGGGTGCGATCGAAAAATTAGAACGTGAATACGGTGCGTCAAAAACAATAACCACCTTTTGGAAAAATTTACAACCTATCTATCAGGATTTTAAAGCAACACAGAAAATAAAAACGGTTAAGGTCAATGGGAAGGGAGAGTATTATTTTTAATCACTGAAACTCTCGTCAAAAGGGGTACAAAAAAAAGAGGCCACCTTAAAAGGCAGCCTCCTAAAACGTAGCCGACAACTTTTCCAAGAGAGGGACTTCAACGCTATCTACTTTTAGAACGCATATTTGGAGATGCGCGAGTTGCTTGATCTTTCTAACCTATTTGGAGCCCAGGTTATCCCGCAGATAACATTGCGCACTCTCTTGAATGGTGACAATGTAGAAAGAGGCCTTTGGTCGTACAATAGCAAAATGAAAAACCCCTGAATTCAGGGGGTTGTTTTACCCCCTGAATTCAGGGTATCTTTGGAAAATATTTTTTTAACTCGACTTACATACCAAGAAACATTATCCGTGAATAGAAAAATTACCGTTCTGGTGGCCGATGACCACCTGTTAATGCGGGAAAGCCTGAGGGGAATGCTGGAAAAAACACAGTTTGTAAAAGAAATTTACGAGGCTGAGAACGGCAAACAAGCCATGGATTTATTAGCACAACATGCTATTGATGTAGCATTGCTGGATATTCGAATGCCTGAGGTAGACGGCTTTGATGTAATTGGTTACGTGCATGAACTTAAACTATCCACTCGCACCATTGCACTTACCGCTTTTGATGAAGAAGCCATGATTTTCAATTTAATGAAAACAGGTGTTGATGGAATCTTGTTTAAAAAGACTACCCATCAGCAAGAAATTTATACAGCCATTATAACAGTGCTGGAAGGAAAGCACTACTATAGTGAAAAAGTACAAGTTGCTTTCGAAAACAAACCTGATGGCATTGCGCATTCTCTTCCTATCAAATTAACAGCGCGTGAGTTTCAGGTAACTACGTTGCTTTGCAAAGGAATGAACACAGCAAGTATTGCCGAAAAATTATTTTTAAGCAAGCATACCATTGAAAGTTATCGGAAAGAAATCCTTCGGAAAACAAATTCAAAAAACACAAATGAGCTAATCGCCTTTGCCATTCGGAGTGGTATTATTTCTTCGTAAGCGGATAGGTAACTTCATACGATGTTCCCTTGTCTACCTTTCGTGTTTTAATTTCTGCTCCAATCAACTTGGCCCGAAGTTGTATGCCCGATAATCCTCTGCCCCCTAAAGTTCTCTCTTTCTTTACTTCACTTTTTGATACTCCATCATCGTGAATGGTAATCAGCAACTCACTCTCATTCCAATGTACACGCACATAAATATTCCAACCATTGGAATGTTTCAATGCATTACTAATCATTTCCTGTGCGATGCGAAAAAGCTGAAGTTCAATTTCAGTTGTTAAGCGTTGATCACTTCCTACTTGTGAAAAATGAACATGGAAGGCTCGAAGTTCTTTTAGCTGATCACACATTTTCCAGATGGCGTGTGTAAGACCTTTTTCTTCCAGCAACTGCGGGGCAAGATTCCAGATAATATCCTGAACGCGGTTGAGTAAATCGGTCAAGTCTCTGTCCATGCGCAGCAATAACGCTTTACTGCGTTCCGAGAGACTTGGTTCTAGTCTGAAATTCTGCAGAGTTAATCTCACACCTGAAAGCAACTGTGCCATGTCATCGTGTAAGTCTCGTGCAATGCGAGCCCGATCTTCTTCCAATGATGCTAATTGCGTTTTTGCCGATTGTTCAAGTAAAATATTTTCCTTCCTTAAATCGTCAATGCGTTGATGCTGTTTAAAGTCACGGCCGTACACAAATGCCATCAGCACTGCAACAAATACCAAACCCATTACGATAAAAAGGAAATATTCCAACGATAAAGTATTTAGGTTGAATGATCAATCCATTACTTCTTCTCAAGCACTAAGGTAACTTTATTAAAGTCAGCTGCTGCATTAATTACCTTTCTAAAATCTTCGTATCGGGCGAGTGGAGCATAAATCTGTTTGTAGTACTCTTTAATTGTTACTTCCAGTACATCACCTTTTACAGCATAGTCAGATTGAAACAAGAAAGGCATGCTGTCCTTATCTGTGTAGGTAACATCAATTTTTAAGTCCTTTGCATTCTTTACCTGGTAACCAGAAGGAATATGAATTTTAATAATCCGATTGTATCCTCTGTTGAAATCATTTTCAATTTCAGTTTCCCGATTGTCATCTCGATACATCTCAGTTTGAGGGCCTATTAATTCTCCTGCTTTAAATAAAATTCTCGGCCCAGCCTTTTCCAAAAAATGAGTGGATTGAAAATCAACATCGATTAAAAAATTCTCGGCTTCAATCCCTGCAACGGGCTTGGCATTCCATGTTGCTATGACGGCATCAGGTGCTGTGCTTTTTGTTAACTCCTCCACCATCGAAGTGCGTTGCTCGGCAGACATCACATCATAGTATGGAGAGAGATAGGTCGCATTAATTCCACCAAAAACTCTCTTTTGTTTAATTTGGTTTGATGTTAAATCAGCATTAAAGGAAACATCAATATCCAGATCGTCTGTGTTGATGGCATAATCTGTTGCCGGGATTTCTTGTATAGAAGCTAGCGCAGACTTAACCTCTCCTACTTGAAAAGGTTCTAAAAATAATCCTTGTTGAGCCGTTAGATCAGCCGGTATGATTGGATAGCGTACTTCGAAAAAATAGGGAGCAATAAATCCTTTTGTATCCGGAAAATAAAGAAGATAATCATCGAGGTACGACCACGAATCAAACTCACCATCAAACTTCATGTTTTCACGACTGCAGGTAATAGCCGGCTGACACTTTATCGAGAGCTTATCGAAAACAATCAAAAATAATTTCGTTATGCCTTCGCGTGATGCCACTTTCTGTTTGATGACCGATTCAAGTTGGTCGAGCGCATCACCGCGACTTTCTTTATTAATTTGAATGGTCGTCTTAATTTTTGTTTCAATATTCTTAACACGATCTGCCGTTTTTGCTTTTGGATTATCTCCCAAGGTCTTCACAAATTTATCGACAGCCTTCTCATCATCTTTGGAGTTAGTGGTTAATACCCGATAAAAATTCTTCGCTGCCTCTTCCCAGGTATAAAGACGGGCTTGTGAGCGTGCTGTATTATACGCCAACTTAAACTCAATGCGTTTGCGATTGGAATCGAATTGTGAAAATTCTTCCTTCTTCAAACCAGGAACATCTGCTGTCGATGTTTTATAAACATTTTTCTCTTCACCCAGTTCTTCTGAAACCTTCGCTAAATCCTGGTAGGTTTTAAAATCAAACTTTAAATGATTGGGACAGCTTAGCATGAACGAACCCGCTTTTACCGGAACATCAAATTGCATGAATACACGATCATACAAACTGGCATTCATCTTTCGGGTAAAATAATATTCGATTTCACTACCGAGTTCGATTCCTTCTACAGCAAAAATGCGCACTGCATTTCCAGTCTCTTCATCCTTAATTTCTTTCAGATTGGTTCTGTCGAAATAGATTGCCTTTCCATCCTTATTAATAGCGCGTGCTTTTAAATCTACCAACTCCAATGTACTATGCATTGAAATTACAATACGATTGTGCTTTTGAATTGCTTCATTATTATTCACGTAAATAATTCGATGAATAGTGGAGTACATTAGGAACTGGTCGTTCTCCAGTACATATTGATATTGTGCATGCTGCTTCACTATCAATTCCGGTAACGCACTTTCTTTTTCGGTAAGAGCTGAACGTTTTCTATCTTTTTCCCATTCATACGGAGTTACTTCCGTTGCCCACAATGGAAGGCTTATGAATGAAATCAGAACTACGGCAAACAACTTTATATTCTTCATATTATTTCTTTTTCAGGATAATGGATTCTTTATACTCTTCGCTCACACGTTTTACAGCGTCATTCCAGTCATTGAATTGGCTTGGTTGCATAAGCAGGTAATTCAAGTAAAAGGTTTTGGTGAATAAAATTACATTGCCATTCTGCTTATATTCTATGTTATAACCTAAGAGGTCGCTATCGAATTTTTTGCTTGGAGGAAGATACTCTACACCATATCCATCTGGGATAGTCATTGAATAAAACTCTTCTTTGATGTATTTATAATCCGATTCTTTTGGGGTTTTGCGGGAAGCTACATTAATAAAGGAGTTGTAATAGTCCTTATTCAGATTCAGGTTCACATACATTTCATCACCAATCACTTGAAAATAATCAGCTATGCGAAACGTATACCTAATTTTTGTTGGGCGATCATTGTTCTCTAAATTAAAAAGAGAATAATCATCCAGGTAAAATTTATTACTTCCTCTTCCGATCAGTTTGGTGACGTATTTCTTTACATCATCTTTACCGGCACGATCCAGTTCATATCCGCCAAATACCTTCGGATAACCCTGAAGTGTAGTCGTTCCCTTGGCTATCATTTGATTTTCACTTAATGTAATGGAGATTGAGTCGGTCATGATATTTTTCTCCTTTGCAATCTCCGGAACAGTCTTGATTTCATAATGATCACGGTCGATCGCAATTAGCGCTTCCTTTCCCTGGATCATAGAAGATGGGAGACCAAACTTTGTATGATCACCGGTGCCATCCAGAAAAATATACTGCCCGTCTTTTGTTTTATACGTTGCAATCATGTGGTTATCCACTAATGGCGTAGGCACATCAGAGTATTTATAGGGTAGATCACGTGTGCCAATCCAGGTGTGATATGCTTTTACTCCTGCAAGGTCCAGCATATTCACAATGAGGTTCGCCATGTCTTTGCAATCGCCATAGCGTTTCTCGCAAACATAATTTCCATTATGCGGAATAAAGCCACGCATACCTTCTTCAAACGCAATGTATTGGATGTTTGCCTGCACCCAGTAAAAAACATTCTTCACTATATCTTCTTCTGTCTTGCTCTCACTCTTAATTTTTTCGACCACAGCCGTCAATTCAAAGGATGTTTCTTTGTTTAGATTTTCAATAAAAGAATAATACCAGCGATATAAATCATCAACATTAGAGAGCATATTTACCTTGCCTTTCTTTGTTGTATAGGATTTGATGTAGCAAATAACATGAGGAGCGTAATATCGGATTGATGGACTTCCATCATCACGCTTCAACGGAAGCAAATCCTGCGCTGTCCATTCATAGAAAACAGTTCCGCCTTTTTCGTACTTCTTAAATTGAATATTTCCTTGCTTATCATTCAGCACTTGATAAAAGAGCTCAACCTCTTTCGCTGCCTTAATGGTGAAAGAAGATTTTGCCTGAGGCAAATAGCTGCTGAAAATAAACCCTGACACAAACTTGGGATCTTTTACCAATGTGCGATACTCAAGTTGTGTACGGTTGTGCGATGCAATAGATGGAAAGTTGAATGTATAGTAATAGGAATCATCGTAGAAAATTCCGTCATCGCGATCGCTCTTCTTTTTAAAATCAGACACATTCATTTCCTTGTAACGGCTCTTATCCCACACCAATGTTTTGGCTTTGATATCTTTGACCTGATTAAAATGCGAACCATAAACATGACGACTTGAAAAACCCTCGGTTTGCTCTTTTAAATGAAGTATATCTTCTTTCTGGTCGGAGTACACATCTAATGAATCTCCTTTAATAGAAATGGTCATTACTTCAGATCGCTCTACAAAAACGGCAGGCTCATCCGGAAACTTGGTTTTGTTCTGTTGCCACAGATCAACATTCTGTGCTTGACTGGTTAACGCTGCAAAAAAAAGAAAAGCAATTGCCAGTCCTTCTGTTTTTTTCATCTTACTCATCTGTCATTCCTCCCCAAAAATTAAATTCTTTCACCTTTACCCCTTTCTCATACCAGGTCGATTTTCCCTGACGAGATCCCAATAAATAATTTTCCGTATGATTTAATGAACCATTTTCATTAAACCACTCTATCAAGCCATTCAATTGATCCAGTTTATATTCTCCTTTTTCCAAAACTTTTCCGTTAGGATAGTATAATACATAAGGTCCGGTAAAGTCACCCAATGCATAGTGATATTCGCTGTACAATTGTCCGCTCGAAAAATAAACTTTTCTTACACCATCTAATACACCCTTCTTATAGTTCTCCTCGTAAGCCGTTTTGCCATTTGAATATTTCACTACAATGGATGCATCTCCAGTGAACGGAATCCATTCACCAGGAGTATTGTCAACAACTGAACGATAGGACAACAAATCCCCGTGAGCATACATTTTTTCCAATGCTACTTTCCCATCCGCACTGTATAGTTGAGTTAATCCTTCACGCTCATCATCTTTAAACTCTGATGTAGAAGCAATGCCTCCTTTTAAAAAATAGTATATCCAGGTGCTGTCTTGTTCACCTTGCAGGTATTTTCCTTCATAATCCTTTTTACCGTTATAATAGTAACCTTCCCACCATCCTTCCTGGGTTCCCCGAACATAGTTACCCTTCAATTCGAACTGTCCATTTGGGCAATTATATTGATATGCTCCATGTCTTCTTCCTCCAAACAAAGTATAGGTATAGAATATCTTTCCATCCGGAAACCATTTGGTAACTGTATTGGAATACTCACCACATAAAATATTTAATTTCGATTGTGGTTTGCCTGAAGTGTATTGCGTTTCAAGTATCACACTATTGTTTTCTTTTTTCTTGCGGGTAATCGCTTCGCCTTTTTCATTGTAATGCATTGCGTCAAGTGCACTACCTTTATCATATTGAGTTGCCAAATACATTTTACCATCCGTGTTAAAGTCGTAACATGTGCTGTGAAAATCACCATTCAAATAATAATAATCTGACTCAATTACACCATCGGGATAATAATCCATCCATTGTTGCTGACGTTCGCCTATTTGAAACCAACCCTCATGTTTCACTTGTCCATGAGGATAGAACTCCTGAAAGTAACCATCCCGTTCACCATCAACATAGTTTGAAACGTATTTCTTTCCACCGGATTTAAAAAATTCAATCCCTTCACCCTGAATTTGATTATCTACATAACTATACTCACTTAGTTTACCACCTTCGCGGTAATAGTATTTCCATAGACCACTTTGCTTTCCTTTTGTGTAGGCACCTTCACCATTCAACTGGCCTGTTGAGTAAAATTGTTTACTGTTGAAATTCCCCTTGTCATTTCCATAACTACCCAGTTCCTTTCCATTCTTATCAAGATAGACAACCTTGATCAACAATCCGTTTTTATAAGTATTGATAAAATGAATTTTCTCATTGTTGTACGTTACATCCTCTCCATTTATTTCTCCATTTACCAGCATACGTTTACCAAAGACCTGTCCGCGGTTGTTATAAAAAATCCATTCTCCTTCGCCTTTTCCATTTTTGTAGGCTCCTGTTTTCTCCAGCTTGCCATTAAAATAAAAGTATTTCCATGGTCCATTTGCTTCATCCTTCACATAAGCACCTCCCGTTTTTATTTTTCCATTCTGATAATATGAAATGAAATTTCCTTCTAATAGCCCTTCCTTATAATTCGATTTACTTTTCAATTTTCCATCTTCATAATATTGAATGTATTCTCCTGTGAGTTTATCATCAGCATATTGATATTGAATATTCACTGCACCGTTGCTGTAGTAAGAAGCGCCCGGCCCTTTTCGTTTGTCCTGATCATATCCCAGTTTTTCCTCTAACGCACCACACAAAGAATATATTTCAACTTCGCCTTGTGTCTTCTCATCTTTCAAAAAGAAATGCTGGTTGCGGCTAAAATCTTCAAAGTAGGTAGTGACTTCTCCCGTGCGATAGTCTTCAATACTTTTAACCGTTCCATTTGATCTGTAGAATTTCCACACATCTCTTTTTACTCCTTTATCATCATAGCTACCTTCTGCAGAGCGCTGCCCATTGTCATGAAAATAAATCCAATGACCATTGCGCGTATTACTCCCATCTTTGTTACCAAGAGCTTCAAGTTTATTGTTAGTATCATACCACGCCTTTACGGGCTTATCAAATCCCAATGTTGCAGGGGCGATAAGTTCTTCCCGTCCTTTTTTAAGCGTGGTATTGGTTAGTGTAAAGAATACGTCCATTCGCTTGTCATTTTTCTTCAGCCATTTTTTTACTTGATCGCCTTTTACAGACGAAAGAATATGGTAGAGGAAAGGTTCGATAGCATTTTGCTCTTTCAGTGCGGAGTATATGGGCATGTAAAATGTTACCCAAGGATCATCAACAGAAGTGTTAACCGTGTTGAGCTGATCAAAAAGGATTTGGTATTGTTTTACAAGATTGGCGTCAAAATCAACAGCTGATTTGTAGTTTTTGTCCAGCGCTATTTTTGATTTGATGATCTGATCAACTTTGTCGAATGCATTCTTTCCGGTAAACGGAATAGTATTTTCTTCCTGATATTCATTCGACACAAATTTCTCAATAAAAACAAGCCATTGGTTAGCGCTATTGTTAATGCCCATATATAAGCCCAATGACAGCATGGCGTGTGCCTTCTTACCTTGTGCTGCTGAGAGTCTTCCAAGATTAAGATGAGAACCCGAATGAAAGGGATTTAATTTTAGAGTCCTGAAAAAACAATCTCGTGCTTTGTCGTACTCTTTATGATTGTAATACGTTATGCCAAGATTATAGATCAAGGAAAAATCGAATGGATATTCTTCGATGGCTTGATTGAAAAGGACAACCGATTGATCATATTCTCCTTTTTTATCCATTGCAATAGCACGAGAACGAAGCAGGTGCGGGCGGTGAATAGAGGTAAACTTTAAAGCTTCTTCTGTTGTCGCAATTGCCTTATCATATTCTTCGTTGGCTGTGTAGGTAATTGCCAATTCTGCGAGCATATCCACATAGGCAGTGTCTCGCTTTGGAATGGTTAAATATTGCTTGATTGCTTCAGCATACTTCCCGGAATCATAAAGTGTTTTGCCTTGGCCTATTACCTCGGCAGCGTCAATAAGCGGGATTTTCTGAGCAATCGATGTAAAAGACAACACGATACCAACGGTACATATCAGCAAACGAAGCATATAATAGAGAATTAGACGCTCGAAAATAAAAAAATAGTGGGATTCCCGCTACGCGTTTACGAAATACATCGAAAATTATAGTGAAGACAACCGTTAGGGCGTTCTATTCATTCATTGCCATGCGTCTTTTGCCTTAGTAAAATCAAAAGATTCTTGTTCAATTCGGTTGTCTTTTTACCTAATGATGAAAAGAACATAGTATCAAACTTCTCAACTGTGATTACCGCTTTCTTAACCACTTTCTTTCCCTCTTCTGTAAGTTCAACTGTCTTAGCCCTGGTATCCGTTGCGTGTTCCTGTCGCTGAATGAATCCTTTTTGCTGCAATGTTCTTAAAACAGTGGACGTTGTCATTGGATCAATTTTAGTGTGATCAGATAATACAATTTGTGTTACCTCCTGCTTGTGTAATGTCAACCAATGAATGCTGGCCATTAAAACAAATTGCGAATGTGTTAATCCGAATTGCTCCAGTGCCTTCTTTATTTCTCTTTGCCAGAGGTTTGTTACCTGCCACAATAAAAAGCCGGAACTCTCTTCCGGTTTTTCGACACTAAAGGTATTGTCTGGCGATTTCATCTTTCAGCATTTTAGAAGTAATAAGGTCAAAATCCTTTTTTTCTTTAATTTCAAAGAAACCAAAACGAAATGGATATCCCCAGGATTTTTTATTTGAAATAAATCCAAGGTCATTAATCAAAGGAATGATGGAGGTCTCTTCACACTCAAAAAATTCAATATTTCGTCTAAAAGGTGTGAAACTTTCAGTCATCTGAAATGAATACGCTTCATCATCGCTAACTTTTCCTAAAGCTGTAAATGCCTGGCATTTTTCATTTCCTTCCATCGACAATTTCGAAGAGTAAACAACCAAATAGTCTCCCTTCTTCATTCGATTTAACGGTGCTTGCTTTCCACGACAAACTTGAATAAAGTTTCCAGCCACTCCCCGTTTAGTATGCTCTTTTGAGATTGAGGCAATCCAGTATTTTACTTCACTCATAATCTTGAAGCAACTTTTATCTGTTCCTCCATATCGTTTGGCAGGGCATCTACAATTTTTTGAGCAACTATTCTTCTCCATAGGAAACTGAGAATACCTTGAACTTTCATTGTTGTGGTTATTTTCAAGCCTCCTGGTGTTTCTTCCAATAGATGTTCCCCATACATTCTAGCCAATGGGAAAGTAGTACAATCCACAAATTTTTGATTTTCGATAGCTTCTTCTATTCCAATTTTCAATTTCGGTCCACCCTTCGGTTGAAATATGAAATGATTCCCCTTCTCGAACTTGCCTTCCAATTTTGCAAATTCTACTCCGTTGTCCCAGGTGTGCCAATTATTGACATCTGCAAACAGTTTCCACATTTGTTCCTTTGTAACGGCATTCGTTACGATTGAATTTGATTTTGTCCACATAAAGGTCTTTGTTTAATAATATGCTCAAATATAATATGTGTACATATTATATACAAATTTACTTTATAAACTACTTCCTTTGACCAGGAAATGCCAATGAAACCTGATTATCCCTATCTCTGATTTTGCGGCTTGAAATGTTCAACGGACAGAACAACCGGAACGTATGCAACTAACCAACCGAATTAACTAAGCTCGCTACTGCACAATCAATGCATGTTCTACATTGTCGAGAATAACTACTTTGAGAATGTCGCCATGATCAACGGTGATAATTTGCTCTTTCTCAAAACGTGAATCATAACCATTGTGCTCATAAAACATCATCTTGCCTAACGGAATTCTGAGCTTGCCTGAGAACCAGGTAGCCTTTACCAGCTTATGCTTTTGCGTCAATCTTGGAAATAACCATTTTAATGAACAGGAAGCTGATTTTTTTACAAAGAAAAATATTCGTTTTTCAAAACTCCCCACAATGTCATTCAGAAATAAGCGATTCTCTTTTATTTCCCAACTGGCCACATAACCACGTTTGCAATTGAATCGCGGGTAAAATGCAGGACGATTCTTGCGGGTCGCAATCCAATATTGCTCAAGCGGATTTGAATAGAGATCCATCCATTCTCCATCTCTTAGAATTCTATCAGGAAGTTGTGTTGACATAATAGTTTCATTTTTATAAATCGCCAATCCTTACATCGCTAAACGTGAGGCAACTTATGTTTCATGAAACACCAATGAAATTCAATATCTGTGAATTGCTTCTGTAAAAGTTTTTCTGCTTTGTGAAAAACACTTCACAGAAAAGAAAAGATTAATCGGCTTACACTTTATCGCACTGATAAACCAGCGACCATGTATTACAGACAACTTATCCTTAACTCTTATAAAGAAAGCAGTCTTACGGTCTACTAATAAACGTGTGGAGACGATCTTACAATTTCGAAGGGAGTTTTATAGATAACTAAGCCACCATTTCTCTTTATGGTTGATTTTGTATTGATCATATCGTTTACACAATGGATACAAGGCCATTATTACAACAATCCATATCAGGTAAACAATCGGCAATCCATATCCTTCACCCGCTACAACAAATAAAAATGGATGGTGATTCGGGCTATTTGAATCTTCGAAACTATGTCCTCTCACAAAGAATAATATAGAAGTAAGTAAATGAATTAAGTATAAATGAATTATATAATAGAAGAATGCTGTTCGCCCAAACACGACCATTACATCAGTGAATTTATTCTTGACATTTTCTATGAAGGCGAGCAAGATGAGTGCCGGACCCATCGTGATGCAGAGATATAGTAACGAAGGAGGATACTTATTTACATTGATAAAGGAAAGGAAAGTATATACTGCGTTTTTCTGAATTGACCATTTAATCGGATCACCATACAAATTCGTGAAGCGCAGAATGACAAAAAACAAAATCAAACTCACACCAATCCATGTCAATACCTTTTTTCTTTTTTCTGTAGAGACTTCAGGAGTAAACAAGAAACCTGCGCAATATCCTAAAAGCATGACTCCCATCCATGCAGGAAAGGGATACACCATTAACACAATACGATTAGGAGCGTAAGCGTAGGGCTGAAAAACACCATGATGAAATAAATCCCACCAGAAATTAGACTGAAAGTCTGGAGCCTTTTCGTAGAAATCTAATATGTTATGTCCAAAGACAAGGACTACTCCGATAATAAATAATACTATTTGCGGAAGACGAACGAGCTTGAGCAAGCCCAACATCACCATACTTATACCAATGGCCCAGATAACCTGAAAAATAATAATCTCAAGGCGTGGATTAAATGTCCAGGCAAGCGAAATGACGGTACACTCTATTAAGATTAACCAAAATCCGCGCTTGATTAAAAATGAAGCAAGTTCGGTATTGGTTTTGCGCAAGCTCTGTAAATAAATGGAACTGCCCGAAAGAAAAACGAAAACAGGTGCACAGAAATGAGATATCCACCGGGTGAAGTAAAGTGGAATAGTCGTGGTGGCCAAATTCATTGGGTTATCTGTATTGGCATTGATATGAAAATAATCCCGAACATGGTCCGATGCCATTATCACCATGACTATACCACGAAGTATATCAATTGATTCAATTCTTTTTTTGGTGAGAGATGTCATAGTTTAACCACAATTGTCAAATATATTGGATTATAGATTCGTATTCCCGGTAAATCGAATTATTAGCTCTTCAATTTCAAATCGTAAAAGGTTGACCCCGGTGAAATGATTGCAACGTTGATAATGTATTTGCTGATTCAGATATGCAACAAGCATGACACCTTAACGAATGTAAAAAAATATTCTTAAAAACTCACCTTGGATCCCGTTCTCCACTATTACCAATCATGCTTAATGGTTAGAAAGTCAATTATAAATTCTAACTGATAAAATATTTTTCACAATACTCCTACAAAACTGAAACATATCAATTACTTTCACGTTTGCAGAACTAATCACATCCGAATTTATGAAAGGTATCTATTTGGGCGAGCTGGAAGAACTGGTGCTTTTACACGTTGGCATTCTTTATCCTGAAGCCTATGGCGTGGCTGTAATGGACGAAATTGAAAGACAAGCTGGCCGAAGTTTGAATATTAGTGCCATCCATTCTGTGCTAACACGGTTGGAAGAAAAGGGTTTATTAAAATCAAAAATGGGAGATCCATCCCCGGAACGCGGTGGTCGAAGGAAAAGAATCTTCCTTTTAACTGCTGCCGGGAAACGCGCACTGGAAGAAGCAAATGAATTGCGATCACAATTATTCAACATGATACCCAAGATTGCCTTGCAATTCAGAATAGCATGAAACAAATAACGCCACCCAAATGGGCTGATCGATTTCTGGTGTGGTACTGTCGTCCGGATTTACTTGAAGAAATCCAGGGCGATGCATACGAATTGTATTATCGCAAGGCAGAAGAAAGTAAGTGGTTAGCCAACCTTCAATTCATTTGGAATGTCCTTCGATTCTTTCGGTGGAAAAATATTAACAAGACCAAAACAAATCATTACCAATCTCAACTATCGATTGCTATGCTTAAAAATATACTTGTCGTAACCGTGCGTAATTTTCTACGCCAGCCAGGTCACTCCTTTCTTAATGTATTTGGTTTATCGGCCGGGTTTACGTGTGCCATATTGATTATCCTCTGGGTCGCGCATGAATATTCTTTCGATCGGTTTCACACTGAACCAGACAGGATTTTTAAAATACTCACACATGTAGAAGCAAATGGAGATGTTCAAACATACGATGTTGCATC
The DNA here is from genome assembly GCA_039930485.1 of Chryseolinea sp. Taxonomy (GTDB): domain Bacteria; phylum Bacteroidota; class Bacteroidia; order Cytophagales; family Cyclobacteriaceae; genus Chryseolinea. The sequence goes on along the minus strand of JBDTTT010000003.1, from coordinate 39,315 downwards.
GTGTGTTATTGATCTGTCTTCTGTTCCAGAAGTAGAAACCCTTGTTAGCGTTTCACCAGGAGAGCGATGGCCGCACGAACTGTGCTTCCGTCCTGAAGGAAAGACAAATGAATGCATCTACATGAATGGTGTCTATGCAAATGAAAATCTGTTTCTAGCTTTCAACTTTCCTATTTTAGAGGGTGATCAAAATCCACTTAAGGGAAGCGCCAACATTGCAATCTCCGAAAAAATGGCGTTGGCTCTTTATGGAAATGTTAATCCCATAGGAAAGACCATTAAAATTGATGACACCCGAGAGGTAGCCGTTGTCTCCATTTTTAAAAATATCTCCTCTAACTCTTCTCTTCAATTTGATTTTGCCCTTCCGTACGCCATCCTTAAAAAACAATGGGGTATTAATGATGAAGGATTCGCGCAGAATTTTTTCAATATGTATGTCAAAACAAATACAAACATCTCTGCAGAACAGCTTACCAAAAAGTTAAATGATGTACGTGTTGTAACCGAAGAATACAAAGCACAGAAAATAAGTTATCAGGCCTACCCTGTTACCGACTGGCATTTGAAAAGCAAATTCGAAGGAGGCAAAAATACAGGCGGGCGCATTGAGTATGTCATTTTATTTATCATCATCGGTGGATTGGTGGTGATTATGGCCGTGATCAATTTTGTGAACATGTCTACTGCGCGAGCAACGTTGCGAGCAAAGGAGATTGGAATTCGAAAAGTAACGGGTGCCGTGCGCGGAACAATTATCGCTCAATTTATGGGTGAATCATTTCTCCTGGTATTCTTCGCCTTTGTGCTATCCGTTGTAGCTGCTCAATTAATGCTGCCCATTTTCAATACATTACTCACTGAGCCCATTAGCCTAAATATTGTTTCAGGATTAATGCCGCTATACCTATTCAGCTTCCTTCTGGTGGTTGCCCTGCTGGCAGGTATTTATCCTTCGTTGATATTGTCTTCATTCCAACCGATCCGAATTTTAAAAAATCAGCTTACCAATAATGCATCCGGATCTCAACGATTCCGAAAATCATTACTGGTTGTACAACTTAGCGTCTCCATTGGTATCATCATCTTTAGTGGTGTATTGTACTATCAATTAAATTTCGTTACCAACAAAAACATCGGATTTGATCGTAGTAACATGGTTCGCATCGAACCTACATTTCCATTGTTGAAAAAGTTTGCGAGTTTCAAAAATGAATTAAGTAAAGATGCTTCCATCTTAGGTGTGGCAGCTTCAAATGTCAATCCCCTTAATACCGGAGGGGGAAACACAGGTGTTAGCTGGCCGGGCAAACCCAAAGACTTACGCATTTCATTTAAAACGATTGGGTGTAGTCCTGAATTCCCCGAAACCCTGGGCTTGAAAATACTGGAAGGCCGAAACTTTCAATCACAACCAATGGACTCAATGAGAACGGAAGTTCTTGTAAGCGAAGATGCTGTTAAGGCGATGGGACTAGAGAATCCAATTGGGGAGGAAATAAAAATCGGTGAGAGCACATGTGTAATCATTGGAGTGGTTAATGATTTTCATACTGAATCCTTGCATGAGGTTCGTCAACCCGTTATCCTCTATCATATAGATTACGAACATGTTTCCGCACTGTATGTGCGATATCAATCGGGTTCCACGCAGCAAGCAATGGCGACCGTCTCAAAAGTTTACAAGAGTTTTGAACCAAGCTTTACAATGAAGTATTGGTTCCAGGATGAAACGTTCGATGATTTATATAAAACTGAAATCATTGCTTCTCGGTTAGTATTACTTTTCACCACGATCACGTTAATAATTGCCGGGCTTGGTATAATTGGATTAGCAACATTCAATGCCTTGCGCAAGACAAAAGAAATAAGTGTGCGCAGAGTTTTTGGTGCATCTGTTATGCAAGCATTGTTGATGTTGTTTAATGAGTTTACACTGGTACTGATCGTTTCAACTTTAATTGCTGTGCCCTTGGCTTGGTATGCTGCCGATCATTGGCTTCAGGGCTTCGCTTATCGAACACCTATGCCATGGTGGATTTATTTTATTACCTGTGCAGGTGTTGTGACGATCATTGCGCTCATCGTCTGGGTGCAAGGAATGAAAACCATTTCGACTAGTCCTTCTAAAACATTACGAAGCGAATAATCACCAGGACGAATAGAAACTATCAGCCGTATACTTTAATTGCTATACAACAGTAATTCAGAATTGTCCTTCGGATCATAAATTGTTTTTACAAACCCCAGTCCCATTTTCTTCAATAGCTGAATTGACTTTATGTTCGAGGGAATCGTAATAGCATAAATAGTTTCTAACTTTAGTTCATCCTTGGCATACGTCAATGTTGCATGCGCAACTTCGAATGCATAACCCTTTCCTGTGAACTCAGGCAAAAAGGCAAAACCAATATCCGGATTTTCTAAACTGTCTCTTTTGAGAATGCCACACGTTCCTATTGAAATTTGATCACTTTTCAATTCAACCAACAGCAATCCAAATCCATTTTCCTTATAACTTTTTAGTGGACCATTTTGAAGATATCGAATGGCATCTTCATTCGTCTTGATATTTCGGTCACCTATAAACCTGAGCCATCCGGGTGTATTCACCAGCTCAACAATAAACTGAGCATCCGTTAATTCAAGTTGCCGAAGTCTCAGCCGTTCTGTCTCCAGAATATAATGCATTGCTACTTCGCTTTTAAAATATCCCTCCCTACAGGAGGAGCAACCATCATATCTTCCAGAACTTTCTTCATATCCACGATCGGCATTTTTGCAACAAGGTATTGATGAGTCTTTCCCGGAGTAATCCAGGTATTCTTTCCATCTTCTGCAATCTGAAGTTTCCCTGATGACATTGTCCAATAATCTTTCAGCCCACGGACGCCAAACAATACAGCCGTTTCATCCCAACTATGTCGATTCTTTTTTTCGTCTACCATTGGGTTGGTTTCAAAAGCTACACGTACCGGATTCTCTTCGGGCGTCTCTGTGATTAATCGTTCTCCTGTCATAATTGGTTTGCCGATTTCAAAACCTGAATATACAATGGGTGTTGGCCATTGTTCCGCCACAAGCTTTGCACCATCTGGACAAATCCGAATGTTCCACTCATTACCCTTGGGATACTCCGCTCCCATCGAAACTAATTTCTTTACTTTCTTTTTTACTAATTGCATGCCATCCAGTTTGCTTATCGAATCAGGCTTCGACAATAATAAATCCGCTAGTAATCGCTGAGGTCCGATGACGATTATAGTGACACTCTTATCTGGTTGTGAAGAAAGAATTTTACGATATAGAGCAATAGCATCGGGAGCGTTATGCCCAGTCTTTAAATCATTTGGAAAATCATTCGCTAGTTTACTGTTGTAAAAATCATTGTGCTTGCCTTTGTATACATAACTTCCTTTATATGTTCCGATGGGAATATTGGGGTTTCCATAGTAGGTATTGACCGCATCAATGGCAGAAGCACCCCATTCATCATTCATGGGATACATCGTTGCCAGAATTTCAGCCTCACCTTTATAGACCATTTGATGGAGAATGGCTAACGCACCAGCATCGTCACAATCATTTCCAAAATCAGTATCTAAAATAATTTTCTCAGGTTTTGTTTTCTGAGCAAACATCTGAAAGGAAGTTGTTATCAGTAGCAGAACGAAGATGATGCGCATGGCGAAATTATTTTGTCTTGAAGATATACAGATGAGTTCAATCTTCAACTTAACATTTGATTGACGGTATATGTATTTTGTTCAGACAGATCAAAATACTGAAAGTCCATTCTAACGCTTAAACCAAGCCGGAATATACCAATTACTTTTTTCTTCCTGATATTGTTCAATCTGAAGTGTATCGGGCACTTCCTGGCTTACGAACCACTGTGTCTTATAAAGCATCAATAATAAATACAGTATAGGAATTGCTGAAAAGAAGAAAAGCAATTTCGAAGAGTTTTTTGGATTGCGCTTGCTCATGATCAAAAACACATAAGCCGCGATTAAGAAAATGACAATGGCCGCCATAAAATAGAGCGGATTGATACTCGATAAATGTGTTTCAAAATGTTTAACTCCATCAACGCCTCCTTCAAGAACAATGGAGGCCTCTTTCTTACCTTCAAAAATAATTTGACCAACAACGCCATCATCTCTTTCCATCGCCTTCAATCTGATGTCTAAAGAATTTCCAAGTGTATCGAGTGATACTTCTATCCCGGAAACCGTCCGCGCTACTTTTAATATTTTAAAATCAAGGATTTCCGCACTATCGCTTAATACAATTTTTAAAGGTGCATAAATGTTTTGCGGCTTTATTGTTTCCTCTCCTTGATTGAAAAAATAAAAATAGACAGAGGTCACACTTGAGTTAATGGTGTCGCCATTGGATTTCAATAATAGTAACGGTGCACTGGCAGCATTTTCCTTATCGAGAATGGTAGTACGTGTAGGGTCAACATAGAACGTTGGTCTTCGTTCCCGAATACCTACGAATAAAAAATAATATCCGAACACGAGGGTAATGACAATAGAAATAACAGAGCTGATGATGATGTCCTTTGATCGGTAGGAAAAATCCGGTGTACTTTTAGGAGGCATAGGATAGTAAAGATATTCCAATCTTACGATTTATAAAATGCACTTCCGGCACTTCAACTTCTAACTATACTCTATACCGACATATTATTCAGTCTTTGTAATCATTCTCTTTATCAGCCATTTTTCATCAGCCTTTTCCCAGGCAGCAGAATACTCTCCCTTTAAATCAACATTGTCTTGCTTCACAATAACTTTTTGCGTGTTGCGAGACCTAATTAAAAGTCTCACAAAAAAATAGAACACAAAAGAGATAGCGTATACGGCTAAACCAATGTGTTCTATAAAAAACTGTACCTATTAGAAATATTACAGCTAACGAATCCTAACACCTAGTGATTAAGCTGAAACTTAATCGGCAACGTCATTCGTACCGAAACATTTTTGTCATGTTGCTTGCCAGCTTTCCAACCCGGCATCATGGCGATTACGCGAGCTGCTTCTTTATCCAAGTCAGCACTTACTCCCTTTACAATTCCTACATCTACCACCTTTCCACTAGCGTCTACTACAAAGCTTACATATACTGTTCCCTGTATTTCATTGCGCTCGGCCACGCCAGGATAGCGCATTTTCTTTTGAATAAACTTATACATGGCTTGTAATCCACCTTCATACTCTGGCATTACTTCAACAACAATAAATACGGAAGGTTCAACAATTACAGGAGGTTCTATAATACCTACACCAACATTAGAAGTCGTTACTGGTTCACCAACTTGTGCATCAGAATTATTCTGAAGAGATGCCATTACTTCAGTATTAGTAGGTACTACTGTCTCCGTTATTTCAGTAGTTACTCTTGGTGGCAAATTAACATTCTCCGCTCTTACCGGCTGAACCTGTTCAGGTCTAGTCTCAACTTCAACTAATGGTTTTTGAGTAAAAATAAGTGGCAAGTCATCCTTGATTAAATCAGGGCTTGCTGAAACACTTTCGCCCCTCATCATTGAAGACAAAAACGGAATAAGCAATACCAGCACACCTGTTAATATACTAAAAAATGCACCAGAGAGTACGTTATCCGAATATGATTTCCGGATTGCATACGCTCCATACTCATGATTGCGATTCTCAAAAACCATGTCATCCCACGTCTTTGAAACTGAATTTTCTGTTTTCATAGTTCAGATGGTTTAGTTGTACTAAATACTGAATCTAGAATGTAGCAAATTGAAGAAGGTCACAGCAAAGTGTGAAATATTTGCAGGAACTTTGAAAGATTATGTATTGGGAGGCATTTTTGCGCCACCTCACGGCTGTTATCAAAACAAAGTTTGTATTGTAGTTAAAGAGTTTTCTTATGTTTGTATCAATTCATAATGCTATGAGAAAATTGCTGTTGCCTTTATGCTTTGTTTTAATTTTTAGTCAAAGTGAAAGTCAAATTAATGGTAGGTTCTATTACAACAAATATTGGGAGCTCACTAAAAGAGATTCTTGCTTCTATTTCAGAGCTTCTGTCTTTGACACAACCCACGTCAGCTTTGTGGGAGAAGTACGCGATTTTACTTCGAAAGGTAAACTCGTAATGGTTGGTACGTATAAAGCTGGTGTAAAGAACGGATTGTTTACACAGTACTATGATTCAGGCCAAATTGAATCAGAAGGTGAATTCCAAAATGATAAGCGCGTGGGTATCTGGAAATATTTCTATGAAAATGGAAATCTCATGCAAGAAATTATTTTCAATGAAGATGGTTTTTTCATCAACTCGTTTTTCGATCAAAACGGTAAAAAGGTTTTAGAAAATGGAACAGGTGATTGGCAATATACATATGAAAAATATCGATCACCCGAAAGAATTATTATTGAAGGTCATTTTGCGAATGGAAAGAAAGATGGAGATTGGATCGGTCGATTTGAATCTGGTGCAAAAATTTATGAAGAGAAATTCAAGGACGGAAAATTTAAAAGAGGCACACTGCTTCAAGATCTAACCTATCCTGAGAAAAAAGAAGTGAATATACAGTATCAGAATAATCCGTTTTCGAACGAACTGCTACCCCATTATAAACACGGCATTATTGAGTCGTTTACTGTTCTAAGATCTATTACTCAAAAGGATTATCCCTTTCTGAAATTTTTACCAAAGTACCGCGACCCAAAAGATACAACCGATACAGAGAATCTAATTTTTACTGTTGTTGAGGAAATGGCTCTTCCGAAAGGAGGTATTGAAAGTTTGATTAAGATAATAAATAAAAATCTGAAGTTTCCTGCTGAACCCAGAAGAATGGGAATTGAAGGCACTGTCATGCTTCAATTCATTGTTGAAAAGGATGGTACAATCCAAAATGTTGAAGTCATTAAAGGAATCCATCCGGATTGTGATCAAGAGGCTATTCGGGTTATCAAGCTCACGTCACCTTGGGAACCCGGGAGGCAAAATAGTAAACCCGTACGGACTCGATTTGTATTCCCTATGAAATTTAAGTTGGGTTAGCAGGCTTTAGCTATTGTTTCTTTTTTAATTTCATTTTCTCCTCACTTCGCTTCACCAGGAACTTTACCATCTTACTTATTAACGTAAGCGGAAGCGGCTCATCTATTGGGAAACGAGCGGTGGATTTAGCTCCTTCATACTTTGAGAGTGTCTTTTCAAATTCAGCCACACCTCTGGGGGCCGGATAAAATCCAATGTGATTTTTGAAAGCTGCAAAGCTTACTAAATTCCCATTCAATACATAGGTGGGTATGGCATACTTGATTGCTTCTTCCGCTCCTGGTGCTGCCTTCTTTATGGTAGCGCGCATCTCTTTCAAATGCTTTTGAATATCTTTTGGAAAACCAGATATATATTCATCGATGTTTTCAGCGACCTTACTTTTCATAATTATTGCTTTTTTGATTGTGATCATTGAATGACCAAGACAAATCTACTCTCTCATTTTAACATTGATGCTGTGCAGAAGCGACAACATGAGGGGTAAAATGCGGCAAAAAAGATTGACAAGTTCTATTGAACAATGAATATCCGCATAAGAGACCGTTTATTCATCCGGAAATTTCACACCGAACCTGTTCTTTTTTGAATTATCTCCCTCTTTAAAGCGATTACTCTCTATCTAAACAGAGAAATAAATATTCCATACCCTACCTATTAACAATTCGTGCCCCTTACCTCAAATCCATCTTAGTACTTTAGCAATCGGTTTCGAAAGCCTATAACATTATGCGAATTCTTGTCTTTACTTTTTTGCTTTGCGCTCCATTCTTACTCTTGGGTCAGGTTACCGTTACGGTCGATTTATCAAAAGAGTCTCATCTAATCTCTCCCTACCTTTACGGAAGAAACAACTCTCTATCGGGCGATCCCGGAAGTGCGTTTACGCCTGAGTGGAAGAAGCTAAAAGATGCAAGAGTCAGGTTCTTTAGAGAAAGCGGTGGAAATAATTCCACAAAATATAACTGGAGACTCAAAATCTCTAGTCATCCTGATTGGTACAACAACGTTTATGCAAATGACTGGAGTTTTGCAGCACAGTCCTTGCAACAAAATATTCCGGATGCGCAAGGCATGTGGGCTTTCCAATTAATAGGAAAGGCTGCTATGACGAATACCGCAAACTTCAATGACTGGGGCTACAACAGTTCGCAGTGGTGGGAAGGTGTTAATCAAAATCTTGCTGGTGGCGGTGAGCCCAAAACTTCAGGTGGAACCAAAGCTTTAAAAGAAGGAAACCCTGATCTTTATCTTCAAAACTGGAACGCAGACTCAACGACATTAATTCTAAATCATTGGTTCAATGATTTATCTCTTCACAAAGAGAAGCTTCAATACTGGAACATGGACAATGAGGTGGAAATCTGGAATGGTACGCATGATGATGTAATGCCAACGCAAATTACAGCAGAGCAATTTATGCAACGTTACTTTGAAGTAGCAAAAAAAGCACGCGAACGATATCCTGCAATAAAACTCGTTGGCCCCGTAACGGCTAACGAATGGCAATGGTACAACTGGCCCACTACCATTAGCTCTGGAGGTAAGAACTATCCATGGCTTGAATACTTTATTAAACGCGTTGCGGAAGAACAAACAGCAAGTGGTGTTCGTCTTTTAGATGTATTGGATATTCATTTTTATCCAGGAAGTTCTACGGCTTCAGAGGTAGTTCAATATCATCGCGTGTTCTTTGATAAGACCTATGTCTATCCGGAAGCGAATGGTGTGAAGAATGTTAGCGGCTCCTGGGATAACACGCAAACAAAGGAATACATTTTTGAACGATGCAAAGTTTGGCTCGATCAATATATGGGAACAGGACATGGTGTTACCTTTGGTGTAACCGAAACTGGTATTTCGAATATTAATGCAAGCACGACTGCTGTATGGTATGCAAGTACGTTAGGCGAATTTATGAAACATCAGGAGATGGAAATTTTTACTCCATGGACTTGGTCGATAGGAATGTGGGAAGTTTTGCATTTATACAGTCGTTATAATAAGACTTCATTTGTTCCTGCTACTTCAACAGAAGAAGAATTTGTTTCAGCATATCCCACCATCAATGAAGCAGGAGATTCCCTGAGCGTTGTATTGGTGAATCGATCTGTGAATGCAACAAAGTCGGTCAACTTAAATCTGAATGGTTTTGATCTTGACGAGCAACCTTTCAACACGCTAAAGCTAAGTAGCCTTTCTGCTTCAGAAACTTTTATATCACACACCTCTAACGCACTTCAAAAATCCACTGTCAATAAATCGGGCAACTCAATAAGCATTTCTTTGGCACCTTTATCCATTACAACAATACAATTGAAAGGGCAAAAAGGCGATGTGGTTACCGGTGTGGAAGACAAGTTTAAAATCGAAAAGGTTTTTAACATATATCCCAATCCTGCAGCCGCTGGTTCTAAGATTACAATTGAAATACATAAAGCAGGTAATGCTACTGTAGATTTAATTGATACGAACGGGCGAATTCTAAAAACCGTTTTCGAGGGAAAAACTTCTTCATCCTTTAAGAAAGAAATAGAGTTGTCAGAAATATCGAAAGGCACTTTTGTTTTTCGATTAAACATCAACGGAGAAATCTTCCACAAAAAGGTGTTTACATTTTAAGATCGACAGTCCGATCTTTTAAAAAAGGATATCCCATAACCTTACCTTTTCTTCAAGAAAGTAAGCATCTCTTCAAATTGATCAGATAGTAGTTAGTCCCCATCATTGTGGTACATTTACTTGGTTCTATTCACATCCACTTTCACACTAAACAACCCACTAAAATGGCAACATCATCACCTTCGTCACCCAAAAGAATTACCTGGATTATTGGATTGGTATGCGGTATACTGGGAATAATAGGGCATTACGTTAATGTTCAAATTCTTACTGAATACAATTATGTATTGTTACTCGTTGGCTTTGTCATACTTGCTGCGGGCACAACATTCAGGGAATTGTAATCCAATAATGAACAGATTAAAAAAGATGTCATTCAGTTGAGTGGCCTCTTGCATGGGAAATAAAAAAGTCCAGGCGATATGCCCGGACTTTTTTATTTCAAATATTCGATGCGAATGCTTAGTCACCAAAGGGTATAGGCACCCCGACTGTTAATTGCAACGATCCGTTCTTTGATTTGTAATCGTATGGAGAACCGCTTGGTTTATCAAGTAGATTAGTCATACCAATCCCATACCGAAGATCAATTACGATAACACTTATTTTCATGCCCACACCTGCCTGAACACCAATATCAAAAGCATTATCAACATAGATATCATCCCCTTGATAATTATCAGGCTCCTTCCCAAACTTTATTTTGTCAGTTGATTTTGTCGTTGTGCCAGCGATTAAATCATGGTATGTGGTTTTACTTTTTCCACCAATACCATAGGCAAAGGATGGTCCGGCAATAGCATAAAATTTTCCGAATTTTACTTTGACCAAAACAGGAAGTTCAAGGTAATTCAATGTATTAGAATCTTCCTCCTTATACTCTCCATCTCCTGGGTCTTCGGATTTAAATCCCTTTTGATGAAATAGAAGCTCTGGTTGCAAGGCCAGCATTTTACCAACTAAGGGGATTTCAGCTGCAACACCAACGATCATTCCCGCTTCTGCTTGACTTTCACATCCTGGCCCATGAGGTCGTCACTAAAAGAAACTTTTGACAAAGAAGCGCCAGCTTTGGGCATAAATTTAATCTGTGCATAAGTTGATGCTAGCACAGCGAAGCTCATAAAAAATAAAAGAATTAGCTTTTTCATACTGTCTGGGGTTTGGTTATATAGAATTTAAAACTGTTACTGCGTTTACCCTGATACGAAATTACACTTGTCTTTACCTTACAACGTTCTTACTGAACAACAATAATAACTAGAATAAAAATAGCAAAAGTTATGCTAATGTGCAAATGAGGGTAGCGTTGCTATATCTCATCAACGAATCTACTCCTTATCAAATCAACGAATCAGGAAAGTTTTACTGACCGATTTATACATTGAGCAAGATTCGGGTGGACAACCTGAATTAAATCGTTTAACTTTAATTCAGATTCACTCCGCAACGCTCTCTATGAACACTCTAACAAAAACAAATCGCATCGAATCCATCGACCTGCTTCGCGGCATTGTAATGGTCATCATGGCGCTCGATCACGTTCGTGATTATTTCCATGCCGATGCTTTTCTATATGATCCACTTGATTTGGAAAAGACCAGTGTGGTTCTATTTTTCACCCGGTGGATTACGCATTTCTGCGCACCTACTTTTGTTTTCCTTGCGGGAACTTCTGCTTTTTTGGTTGGCGAACGTAAAGGGAAGAAAGAGCTTTCCGTCTTTCTTTTGAAGCGAGGTATATGGCTTATGTTCTTAGAATTAACCATCGTGAACTTTGCATGGTTCTTCAATATTCATTTTACCATGAATCTGATTGGTGTGATCTGGGTAATTGGCTTGAGTATGATCTGCCTTGCCGGGCTCATTCATCTTCCAAAAAAAATAATCTTAATTATTGGTCTGCTGCTGGTAGCCGGACATAACCTTCTTGATGGAATTCATTTTGAAGGTAACGATTGGAAAGCATTGGGTTGGTCCTTCCTTCATCAGCGCAACTTTTTTTCATTTGGTGGCAAGAACTTATTTGTAGCCTATCCTTTGTTAGCGTGGTTGGGCGCAATGACGCTGGGATATTGTTTTGGTTCGCTTTACGCGTTGGATGCTGCTGTGCGAAAAGGATATCTGATTCGGTTAGGAAGCGTTTCTATTCTACTCTTTATTATTATCCGCGCTATCAATATGTATGGTGACCCTTCTCACTGGTCAGTACAATCCTCGTCAGTCTTTACAGTGTTATCATTTTTAGACGTTACCAAATACCCTCCCTCTCTTTTGTATTTGCTGGTGACGATTGGTTTTGCAATTCTCTTTCTGGCATTTGCTGAGAAGCCTTTAGGAAAACTCAATCAGGCATTCGTTACCATTGGTCGTGTGCCCATGTTTTATTATTTGCTACATATCTATTTGATACATGGCTTGGCGCTCATCGCAGCATCGGCAACCGGTTTTGGTTTTGCTTCTATGGTTAACTTCCAATTATGGGTGACGATGACGGAATCCCTTCAAGGATATGGTTTTAACCTATGGGTAACGTATGGTATTTGGATTTTTGTAGTGCTGGCGTTATATCCATTGTGCAAATGGTTTGATCAATACAAAAGTAATCACCGCGAGAAATGGTGGCTATCCTATTTATAACAATTTCTTTTCTACTCTTTGCAATATTCGCGTAGAAAAATAAGCTTATGGATTAGATTTCCGAAGACAAATTTTAACCTTTAAAGAAGGCAGGAATTCATGCAGAATATTTACTTTTTTTAAAAAACTTAAAAATTCTTTGACAGAGCCATTAAAAGCTACTATTATAGTTATGGATACGGTAGTAATATTTTAGATTTCATTCCTGAAGATTATAATTTGATACAACTATTTAAATATAATGGCAAAATTTGGAGAACATTAAGCAGAGTCACCCGAAGATGACTCTTAATTCTTCCACACTCAATGATGTACCTAAACCATCACCTTCCCCTTCGTCTTAATCGCCTTGTAAATTGCCTCGATAACTTTCGCATCTTTCAAACCTTCTTCACCACTCACGCTTGACTCTCTGTTTTCTGCAACGCACTTCGCAAAATCATCCATTTGTAGCGCCTGATGATTTACTTGTGGGAAGTTTAATTCTCCTTTGCTAGTCTTACCTGCCAGCGGTCCATAACCAAAGGCAGGACGAAGTTCAAGCCATCCATTTTCGGCTGAAATAAAAAGGCGTTCAAGACCAGTAGCGTAAGATGTCATAGAGTTGGAAACAATGCCGCTTGGAAATTCCATTTGCCATAAGATGGTTTCGTCCACTTCCTTAAACTTGACAGGGTCCGTTTTAAATTCTTGTGCCGTAACTGAAATCGGTTCTTCACCGGTAACATAACGTGCGCCTTGTATAGCGTAGATGCCTACATCCATCATGGCTCCGCCTCCGGCCAATGCTTTCTTTAATCGCCATTGATTGGGGTCTCCAATTTTGAAGCCCATAGAAGTCTCTACAAGTTTCACCTTGCCAAATTCTTGTTTCTGTCCTACGCGGGCTGCCTCCAAGTTGTGAGGTTCAAAGTGTAAACGATATCCCACGGAAAATTTTACGTTTGCTTTCTTACACGCTGCAATCATTTCCTGGCATTCCTTTACCGAAACCGCCATTGGCTTTTCTGTGATTACATGCTTGCCGGCTTTCGCTGCGCGAATTACATATTCGTGGTGCATGGAATTAGGCAGCACCACATAAACGATGTCAATGGATTTATTGTCGATGATACGGTCGAACGTTTCGTAAGTATAACAGTTCGCTTCAGGGATATTAAACTGTTGCTTCCACTTCTCTTTCTTCGCGGGTGTTCCGGTTACAATGCCCGCGAGATAACAGTTAGTCGTTTCTTGCAAAGCAGTCGCCAGCTTGAATTCGGCATAATAGCCAAGCCCCACAAGCGCAACACCCAGTTTCTTTTGCTGCGTTGCAGCAGTTGATTTATGTGCGATGAAGGACGGTAAGGTAAGCAGCGTTGAGCCAATACCTACTTTGGAAATAAAATCTCTGCGGTTCATAGGGAAGGTTTTAAGGATGAATGTAGCAATTTCATTTCGTTTATACCAGTAATCTTAACACAGGCTAATCGTAGAGGGTGCAGAGAAATGTGGAGTTACAATAATAATAAAAGCGTGGCTGGATTATCCACGTTCATTTCAGCTATCGCAAGATCAAACGTATTTCATATACAGATAGTAATAGTAGTCGCGCGATTAAATACAAGAAAGGTCAAACCGCCAAGAGTGGTTTGACCTTTCTTGTATTTCTAATTCCTTAGCAAGTTGCTGCGTGTCGCAGCAACTTGCTAAGGAATTTTTTATGCGCGGCCTACTCATGAACTTCGCTGCTTGACTTTTTCATCCCGCGCAATAGCACACTTTCCATTCCGGGTGAGCAATCAAGCTAACAGTAAAAACTTAAAATGATTAAACTCATAGATTACAAAATTGCAGAAGGCCTCTAAAGCAGAGAACATACCAAAGAGCGTCCACATCGATCTACTTTCTGCTCAACTACGCGGCAAGATCAAGTACATTCCATAGACAAATAGCAGTCGCGCGTTTAAATACAGAGAAGGCCAAGTCGCCAGAAGCGAATTGGCCTTCTCTGTATTTCTAAACTCATCAGTGAATTGCTGCGAGTCGCAGCAATTCACTGATGAGTTTTTTATGTGCGGTCTAATCATGAACTTCGATGCTCGACTTTTTCACCCCGCGCAACGACAAGCTTTTCATTCCGTGCGAGCAATCAAGCTAACTGTAAAAACTTAAAATGATTAAACTCATAGATTGCAAAATTGCTAAAGGCTTTTAAAGCAAAGAGCATAACAAAGAGTACCCACATTGATCAACTTTCAGATCAACTGCGCGCAAGATCAAGCGTATTTCATAGAAAGATGGCAGTCGCGCGTTTAAATACATGAGCTGAGATGCTCAACCTTTTCCTCCCGCGCAACGGCACACTTTCAGTTCTGTGCGACAAACCGAGACGCGAACTAAATACGTTACAACTAAACTTCTAAATTAAATATCCGACTTTTTCAGCTTCAAATAACTCAAATAATTAAAGATCACAATCCATCCAACAACAATCGCTACAGAAGAGAACTTCAAATAATCCTGAATCTCCTGGAAGGCATACCGTTGATACGGGAACTTGATCAAATTCCAAATGGAACGCATAGGGAAGAATGGAATAATATCCGGAACAATATCATCAATATTTGCCGTGATGATCGCCTCAATCATTTGAGACAGCAACAACAAAATAATAGTAAGCCCCGATCGCTGAATAAGTATACTCATCATCAATGCATACGACAAAAAGAAAAATATCTCCAGGAAGTATGCAGGGAAAAACTCAAGATCCCTCATAATATTTTCCATATTAATCACCGGACTATATATCATACCCGTCACTAGACCAATCAAAAAAATCATCGTCACACTCATCAAGCTGAGCAACACGTTAGTAAGCACTTTTGAAAACAAAAACTGCGAACGGCTCATACCGTCAATAATATTCTGGCGAATGGTACGATAGGTAAATTCATTTGTTACCGAAATCACAACCATAATGGCCAATACAATTTTTAAACACCCGCTAAACCATACAAGGTTAAGCCACACATCCGGAAAGTGATATAACGGAATGCGATTGATATTCAACTCCGAACCAAAATCTTCGAAGGTGCTGGCAAGCCATTTTAAAAACTCCATTCCGCTGGCTGTAGTAAACGCCAACGTGATGAAGTACAAACCACACACCACCCAGAAGGTGCGGTAGTTCATCATTTTCTTTAAATCGATTTTGAGTAGATGCAACATATAGAGATAGACTTTAGATACTAGATACTAGACATTAGACTCAGGACTAAATACTCAAGACTACTTATGAACCTTTTAATATTTCAAGGAACATTTTTTCGAGGCTTCGCTTCTTGGTATGAATGTGTGATGCCGTTACACCTTGATCAAACAAAAAACGATTCAGTTCTTTGCTGTGGAATCCATCGCGCAAGCTTACTTCATACAATCCATTCTCTTTAACGATAGAAGATGTGCCCGTGAAATTCAACAATACTTCATTGAGGTTTTCAACTTCTGCTCCTACCTCCACTATTTCAGCTCCTTTGCCTACATCATCCACTGGTCCGGTGTGAACGAGGTTTCCTTTTTTGAGAACCGCGAAGTGCGAGCAAACTTTTTGCACTTCATCCAATAAGTGACTAGCAAGAATAATGGTCTTACCATTGGCCGCAATCTTTTTTATCAATCCGCGTATTTCTGCTATCCCCATTGGATCAAGTCCGTTGGTGGGTTCATCCAGAATCAATACCGTTGGATCATTCAACAAAGCAGAAGCAATTGCCAACCGTTGTTTCATACCTAATGAATAGGTTTTATACTTATCGTTTCTCCGATCCGTCAACTCCACCAACTCCAACACATTCGGAATATTTTCGGGTGGACATTGCTTGATCATCGCGTTAAGCTCCAGATTTTTTTGTCCGGTGAGGTAGGGATAAAAAATAGGATGCTCCAACACGGCACCAATTTTCTTGCGTACTTCATTTGAAGGCGGTTCACCAAACCAGGAGAATGATCCTTGTGTAGGATTTGTTACACCCATGAGCATACCTAATGTAGTAGTCTTGCCACTACCATTGGGGCCGAGCATACCAAATACCTGTCCGCGTTTCACTTCGAGGTTAAGGTTGTTGACAGCCGTGAGTCTGCCGAAATTTTTGGTGAGCGATTGAATAGAGAGAACAGTTTCCAACGTAGTATTATTTGTTGTGATAGGTCGCTGTGAAATGAAATGTATTACAAGGTAAGAGGAATAATTGAATTATATTTTAACCGCAGAGGAGCGGAGACGCAAAGACAATAAAGTCACAAAAAAACCACTAAGACAACAAAGAAATTCTTGATTGTCATAGTGGTTTTTTCTTTGCGCCCTTGCGCCTCTGCGGTTAAAAATTAATTATCCTCATCGTCTTTATCCTCCTTCTTGTCTTTATCATCCTTCTTCGTAAAGTCCTTTATCTTCTTACCAATATCAGAACTTTCATCGATGGTACTGAAAAGTTTTGTGGCATTGGCCAATGAAATACTTCCCACAATATCCAACACATATAAATTCGTGGAGTCATTCACCAACACCACCACACCCTTAATCTTGCCTTTTGCTTCACTTAGGAGAATATCAAAACGCTTACCATCCATGCGACTGGTCATAGCCTCTTCGAATGACTCTGCTTTATAACTGGTCGTTAATTTCTTATAATCGAAGCCTTTTGCTTTTTCAATCATCAAGAACTTCATCTTCTGAATATCCTTAATTAATTCATCAAAATCCTTGTCATCTTTCTGGTTCAACATCCGTAAGGTATTGTTGTAGAAAAACAGCGAAAGACTTTCACCGTATTTTTTATGAAGCTCTTCCGTGGTTTTAGTTTGCGCCACACTGGCAACAGAAATCACTAAACCAAAGAATAAAATAGAAAGACGTTTGAAGTTCATCATGGTGTGATTGTTTATTTATTATAAGCAACTGGTTGATTGGCAAGGATGAATTCAGGATCGATATATCCTTTTATTTCAATACCTACAATCTCATCGTTATCTTCAACGATAACAAAGTAACGATCATTTTTCTTTGGCGATGACTGATGGTATAAGGTAACATCATCACCACTATCTTTCACGCGAACCAACTCTTCAAACCCATCATTCTTTAATACTTTCTTAAATCCGTTTAAGGTTACATCCTGCGCTTTAAAAGCTTCCCTTGGAATAACAATCAACCGAACATTTTTAACATCCTTAATGGCGCTATAAAATTCATGCTCATCCGCCATCCATAAAATACCGCGAGCAAAAAATCCGCTTACAGCAAAGTGATGAACATCATCTTCACCAGAGAATTTATCTTTTAGCGTAACGAAGCTTTCGCTCTGAGCAAATGCCGATGCCGATACAAACAGCAAAGCAATAAAGGTAGAGAGGATTATTTTTTTCATTTTAGTAGAATTGATGTTGGTAGTTTGGATTTGAAATAGTTTGAGCCTCACCTAAATCCTCTCCAGAGGAGAGGATTTGAGCCCCCTTCTCTCCCGGAGAAGGGGCTGGGGGGATGAGGCTCGTCTACTCATTAGTTCTTTTTCTTCTCGTCAAGCTTCTCCAATTTCTCAAGACCACCTACATTCATCTTCTTGCCTAAGTGCGATACTTGTTTCAAATCAATTTCACCGAAGAGGCTCATCACCATAAAGTCATCTGCACCACCCATGATCATCAACAACTCAGAGATCTTTCCACCACTTTCTTTGATCAGGAATTTGAAGTCCTGGTCTTTGTCGCGAACTGTCATCAACTCTTCAAACTCTTTTATCGGAATCAATGCGAAAGCTTCCTTGTAAAGTTTGCGGGCATCAGAGGTGTTTTCTTTTCCTAAAATACGCAAGCCCTTCAATTTACTTATGGCATCCAATACTTCTTTGTCTTCTTTTGAATCCACTTCCATGTTTGTAAACAAGCTGAACATCTTGCTGCTCACCGTTACTTGTGTGAAGCTCTCGTCATCCTGGTACTTCGAGAAAAATTTAGAGATTGCATCCTGCGCAAACACACCATTCACTGCAATCATCATCAAGGCTACTATTATTATCTTTTTCATATCCGTTATTTTAATATTATAAGTCTATTGTCTATTTATAATTCGTTTGTTTCTTTCTTCTTCACTTCCTCCGTTGCTTTATTAAACATGTCTATTTTTTTTGTTTCGGTTTCCGCTCTTCCAAAACTCTTCGAGATCATCAGCAGCGCCTTCTTTGTTTCTTCAAACGCCAGCTTCGGATCATCATAGGTATCGACCATGGCTTGTGGAGTAGTCTTTCTGATCTCTGTGCGAATGAACCAGGTGGCCGCTACTACAACTGCTAACCCTGCAGCAATTCGCATCGAGTTGTAAACCAGGCGAACCATTTTACCTTTCTTCGGAACATCCGCTTTTACTTTCGCCAATACCTCTTCATCGAAGCCCGCATCCTCTACCGATTTTTTTTTGCTCGCATCAAAGTAGTGGAACAGTGCAGCTGTTTCTTTCAAGTGCTCGGGCACCGTGTTGGTGCGAAAGTATTCGTGCAGTTGCTGCTCTTCTTCGAGAGAAGATTCGCACGCCCAATACCGTTCGAGCAATTCGTTTAATTTTTTAGAGTCCATAAGCGTTAATCTTTACAAGTTTCTCGCGCACAGCATTGCGTGCCCGAAACAAACTCACCTTCACCTGGTTCATATCCAGTTCCAGTGTCTCACATATTTCATTGTAACTATAGCCCTCCACATCGCGAAGGTGGATCACTTGCCGCTGCTTTTCAGGGAGCGAAGCAATCAGTACATTTATGCGCTGCATACTTTCATGTTGTTCGGTTGTTTCGTGTGGTGTCAAGTCCTGGTGAAGAACATGAAACGCTTCTTCCATGGGTTGTGTCTGCTTCCGGTTCATTGAGCGGATGCGATCCAGCGAGAGGTTACGGGTGATGCGCATACACCAGGCCTCCCAATTCTGAATTTCATTCATCTGCTCCCGTCCGTTCCAAACCCGAATCAGCACTTCCTGCACTACATCTTTGGCTTCTTCTTCGTTTCCGAGAAAGCGCAGCGCAAAACGATAAAGCTTGTTTTTTGCTGGCAATACCCGGGTTTCAAAAGCTTCGAGGTTCATTTCGTTCAATTCAATAACAAGACGGTGAGGTGTTGGCGATGTTACACACGAATGTATATTATTTTAAAAGCATTGCCTGATGGGTCAGATTGGCGGATTTTAAAGATTGTGACCTTCCCTGAAATAGCTATCCTGTGTGATCCGGATAGGGCAGATTGTTCAATCAATCAAATCAGGTAGCCAAATTAAACTTGACAAAAAAACTGGCGCCTTTTCCTGATTCACTCTCACACCAGATTTCTCCGTTCATTGCATCTACAAATTTCTTTACAATTGACAACCCCAAGCCTGTGGAAGATTCATTGCCCGTTGGGGTAGCGCTTAATTTCTGATACTTTTTGAATAATTTTTTCTTATCACTTTCACTTAGGCCCGGTCCTTCATCTCGTACCTCAAACAACGCGACTGTGTTATGAAGTGTAATATTGATAAAAATATTTTTCCCAGGTGGTGAGAATTTAATGGCATTTGAAAGCAGATTTTCAATTACCTGATCGGTATAACTCAGGTCCGCATTTACCATTACATTTTTCGTTATTGAGGTGCATAACTGTATTTGTTTTCGCGCTGCTTCTACTACCGACCGATTGACGTTAGCCATTACCACTTCAGAAAAGTTTACTTTTTCAATCACTAAATTAAGTTGCTTTGATTCGATCGCCTCGACATTCAGAATTTTGCTAATCATATCACTAAGGCGCAGCGTACTTTGCTCCGTCATGTCAAGGTATTTGAAGGACTCATCATCTGATTTGCACGTCATTTTGACTAAGGAAAGCAATCCTTTAATCTGATTGACGGGGCTTTTCAAATCATGAGCGACAATTCCAATCAGGTTATTTTTTTCTTCATTTAGTGAAATTAAATCTTCGTTCTTTCGCTCAATCTCTTCTTTTTGGTCCGTGATTTTCCGATTTTTTATTTTCTGATTTTTTGAATTTCGATAGGCCATAGTGGCCACAAAAATCATTATACCAAATGCTGCAATGAATGTATTGCGAATCCATTTCTCCCTTGTCAACATTTCTTCTTTTTCAATCAATTCGATTTGCTTTTGTGAAATTTCATAATCCGTCCGCAGATCCGCCATCTTCTGTATGGATTCGATGTTATTAATACTGTCTCTATAAGCAACGTGATTTTTATAATGCTTGAAAGATTCACCTATGTTGCCCGCTTGCGTGTAAAGTTCTGAGAGTTTGAGACTGGATTCACTTATCTGTTCCTTCAGCCCGTAATGTTGGGCGAGTTGCAGGCTTCTCAAGGCGTAGTTCAATGCGGCAGATTTATCTCCTTTTTGATGATGTATATCCGACATTGAAATGAGGTATACACAAACAGGATAATAATCTCCCAATTCTTCTAGTATTCGGATTGCATCATTAATATTTCGTTCAGCAAGATTTTTTTCTCCAGTGCTAGCATACACCATTCCCATATTACCCAGATTGTAGGCCTTACCAATTAGGTAATCTACTTTTTCAAAAATTATTCCGGACTCTGTGAAGCACAAAATAGCAGAATCATAATCTTTGTTTGTGCGGAAGGCTTCTCCAAGATTTAAAATCGCTGAAGCCAGGGCAACCGAGTCATCCGATTGTCGTAAGGTGGAGATCGCTTTATTGTAGTAAAGCATCGCATTGTTATGATTATTTGAGTGGGTATAAATACCTGCTATTGCGCCATAAGCATTTGCTTCCCCTTTAAAATAATCAGCTTTGTGTGCGGCATCTATACTCTTGAAGTAAGCATAAAGGGCTTCTTCCAAATCGCCTGATAACTTCTTCATATTTCCTTTCAGGAAATAGCCTTTGTACAGATATAGGTTGTTTGCTTTTTGCTCAGACAGACTTATGAGTTCTTCGGCATAGTGTAATGCCAGTTTAAGGTCATTAACCTCGTTGAAAGATAAGTTTAAGAGTAACTCTAATTTTGCTGTATCTTTCAGTATATCCTTTTTATAAATCGCAGCTAAGCTATCCGCCACTTTTTGATCCTGACCGAAAACATTATGAAGAACTAAGCAAAAAAGTCCAATCAGAAAATAACAGGCGTTCCTTTTAAAATCCATTGAAATAGCACTATGGTTTTACCCGAATTTCCGGATCGCAACGATGGATTTTAGAGTCACCTATTTTTAGATAATTTATTGTATAAGTCTCTGTTCTTTCTTTGGCGTACTTTATCGTATTAATTGTTCCCTGCCAGCTAGCTGAACTAAAGGGTACTGGATCGGGGTTGAACAGATCATTTATAGAATTATCAATAATTCCGGTAATAGACGCTACTCCAGAGTTGCCATTTACTATCCACGTTATTGTATCTCCTGGGTTTGCTGTTGTCATTCCTCCATCTGATAATATCAAGTTACCGCTACTATCAATTCCAGTAATTGTGATTGCCAGGCCTGCCATGTTATTTATGTTTATTGGTTAAAAATATTTTGAGACAAGTTATCTATCTGTTGGCAATTTCCAATTTCAATAACATGAATATCCTTCAGGATTACAGTGAATTTTCCCTGGCTGGAGTTTTTTAATAATATTTATATTTTATTAGTGATCGATTACAAAGTTCGGTTGACAGTGTTACGCTGCGTCCCCGAGACGGGAGACACTGCTTCGACAGAGATGTCAACAGTAGATATGGCCAATCATCAAGCTAATTATTGGTGAGCATGATCAGACTCCTTTTTATTTACCTTTATCATTAGCACCTATTGGAAACGTTATGCCGAAATTTGTTCTGTTTGGAAATGTTTTTATCATCCAGTCCTTAAGAGAAGGCGATCGTGATTCAGGTAGCGAGCTGAAAAGTATCATAAATAACACTTGTCATCAAATCGGTACTCCACCGATGGTAAATCTATTTAATCTGGAAAGCAAGCAGAGATTTTTTGGATTTCTTGATGCCTGAAAAAAGATACTGGTGGTGAGCGCTGATATATGCCGTACTTACATTTTGAAATGCACGGTTCACCCGATGGTCTACAGCTAAGTAATTATGAATTTGTTAGCTGGGAGGAATTGAAAGAGCCTATTAGAGATATTAATATCCGCTCTAGCAATTATCTATATATTTCCCTTTCCACCTGCCACAGAGGACATTTATTGAAATTGTATAATCATGATGAACCGTGTCCGTTCTTTGGTTACATCGGTCCAATCGAGACGGTAAACTACATAGAAGCGGAAATCAGTTTTGTGAATTATTTCTGAAAGAATGTATGGGCTGTGTGTTGTGAAAACAATAATCGTGCAACAAACAGGCGGCCTCGCTGGAGCCAATAATTAACGTTGTTTGATTTCTATAAACAGGCTGTTCCTCTAGAGCAAAGTCCGAAGGAGTCCTAGGTCTCGTTCACAAACTTACAAAGTCATTTCAGTTGAATGCGCTTCTATCAGGTGTTCAAGCGAGCACATCAGAGGTCTGGAGGCCGTGACTCTTAGGGTGAGTAAATGAAGGCATCTCCGGCTCCAGATAGAGGAGAGGGCTTAGAACTTGAAATTCATTTACCTTAAGGATGCAATCATCCCCATCCGTGTCATGGAATTCCAGGACACGGACGAGAATTGATTTTTGTTTGTATTTACTATCCTTCCCGCAGTATCAAATACATTTTAATTTACTCTACTCTTCCCATCAATTGCAGTAAAGCAATGCGAGCCGACAGGTAATCGTATACCGCTTCAAGATAATTCGACTGTGCAGTAGTAAGCGCCAGCTCGGCATCACTGAGTTCAAGACGCGAGGCAATGCCCTTCGTATACCGATATTGAATAATGCTATAACTCAATTCTGCAGTCTCTTTTACGGTGGCAGTGGATTGCAGACGTGAAATAGATTCGTGTCCATTAGCTACTGCCTGGTGAACAACTGCTCTTAATTGTTCGTGTGCATTTTCCAAACGCAAAGTGGATTGGTCATGTGTGATGCCAGCCTGCTTTACCTTTGCCTGATTGCTGAAGCCTGTGAATAAGGGAACAGAAACCTGTAGTCCGACAAAAGAAGAAGCAGGATAATAAGCGCTCCCATAATCAAACTGGTTGGTTTGTGTTTGTACCTGGTATTGACCTATCGCAGAGACCACTGGTAATCGTGCCGCATTAGCCTGGCCAATCTGATATTTGCTGATCTGTTGCTGAAGAGAAAGTAATGTATACTCAGCGTTGTTTTCTTTTGCTGCATTGTATGCTTCTTCCTCCTGTGGAATAGTGCCCGGATCGGGAAGCATTAGGGAATCGGTTAATACAACATCATGGAGTGAATCAATACCGATTAATGTTTTCAACTGCAGCTTGCTGGTTTCAATGGCATACGACAATTTCATAAGATCCGGTTCCAGGTTCTTCACCGAAGTATACGCTCGTAATGTATCTACACGAAGCCCCTTTCCCTGAATTAACAGTGCTCTTGAATCTTTTAATACACGCTGATTGCGATTGATACTTTCACGCTGCAATTTAATTCGCTCGTTCAATACCAA
The DNA here is from genome assembly GCA_039930485.1 of Chryseolinea sp. Lineage (GTDB taxonomy): Bacteria > Bacteroidota > Bacteroidia > Cytophagales > Cyclobacteriaceae > Chryseolinea. The sequence goes on along the minus strand of JBDTTT010000003.1, from coordinate 15,403 downwards.
TAGTTGCAAATACGTTTGTTTCACAGATACCAGAATAGTGACTTGCTTTCCACTTAACATAACTTTGCTCTCTTGCTCTTGCAAACGGACGCGTTGCAATGATGGAAATGCCTGTGGATTATACAGTGGTTGTATAGCAGATATGGAACTCACGAACTGATCTTCTCCTCCAAAACGACCGTAGGGTATTTTGCCATCTGAGGTAGCATTACCAAAACCAAAGAACGGTGTGAGTTGAAAATAGTGATATGCCGCAGCACTTGCTTGTACAGAAGGAAGAAACAAACTGCGCGCGATTACTTTTTGCTGCTGCGATTTCTCAATTTCCTTCTGACTTATTTTTAACTCCGGGTTGTTTTCATTTGCCAATTGAACCGCGTCCTGAAGTGACAGTGATTTCGATTGTGCATCTGCAGTGTTCGCTGATACAATCAATAAGGCGACTGCCGCGACATATCGATAGTGAATAAATGATGATTTCATGTTTTAATAATTAAGGTTAAGCGATAACAGCGTGTTCGTTTACGGCTTCTATCACTGGCTCTACCTCCTTGCGTGAATAAGGACGGGAGAAATACGAGTATACTGATGGAATAACATAGAGTGTTAATATTCCCGCGAACACTAATCCACCCACTACAGCAATACCCAGTGAAGTACGACTACCTGAAGATGTTCCTAAGGATAGCGCGATCGGAAGCGTTCCGAAGATCATGGCCAGTGTTGTCATGAGTATGGGACGGAAACGCGAAGCCGCTGCCGATAACACTGCATCTTTCACAGACATGCCTTCTTCTTTGCGCTGATTTGCAAATTCTACAATGAGGATACCATTCTTCGTGATCAATCCGATCAGCATGATGATACCAATTTCACTGAACACATTGATGGATTGATTCGTGATCCACAGACTTAACAACGCACCTGTAAGCGCCATCGGCACGGTAAGAAGAATAATGAAAGGATCAATCAAACTTTCAAACTGTGCTGCCAATACCAGGTAGATGAGAATGATAGCAAAGATGAAAGCAAAGACGAGACTCGAACTGCTTTCAGCATAATCGCGACTCTGTCCGGCCAGCGTGGTACGAAATCCATCCGGTAGAGTATTTTTTGCAATACCATCCATTTCTTCAATGGCTTCACCAAGACTAACACCAGGAGCCGGGGTAGCCGAGATGGTAGCACTGTAAGATTGATTGTATCGATAGATAGCAGGAGGACTTACACTCTCTTCCATCTTCACCAAATTGTCTAGTGAAATCATCTCACCATTGCTGGCTTTTAAAAACAAAGAACGTATATCAGAAGGTGTAGAACGTTCTTTCCTGTCCAACTGGCCAATGACTTCGTATTGACGATCGTTGTAAATAAAATATCCGTAGCGTCTACCCGTTAATGCCAGTTGAAGTGTTCTGCCTATTTCTTGTGTAGAGATTCCCGATTGCGCTGCACGCTGACGATCAATGGTAATACCAATTTCCGGACGATTGATTTTAAAATCAGGATCCTGAAAACTTAACTTCTTACTTTGATACACATTGCCCATCAGTCCCGGCATAACATCCGTAAGCGATTTAAGATCTGGTGCCTGCACTACATATTGTAAGGGCTGTGAACTGGAGAACCCTCCAATGGTTGGTATTTGTATGGGAATACAGATTACATTTCTAAACTGTCCTGAGGCCGCTACTAATTTTTCGTAGATCTGTTGCTGTGAAAGCTCACTCTTCCGGTCTTGCGGATCTTTTAAGAAAATCCATTGAAATCCGCCATTCACTGGTTGAACTAACGTACCCACTGATGCTGCAATACCTGCATAGGTACGATTCTCATTCAGATCAGGAATTGAATCCGAAATGTATTTATTAATTTCCTTCATGGTTGCCTCCATGCTCTCATACGATGTTCCTTCGGGAGCAATGACAGCAAGTCCAATCATGGAACGATCTTCAAGCGGAGCAAGCTCAGACGGAAGAGATGGTGCAAGAAGCCAGGCTACACCAAACGAAGCAATCAGCAATACAAAGCCAAGCCATCTTATTTTAAAGAATACGTGGAGGGTTCTTTCATAACCTCTGTTAAGTGCTTCAAACCAGGGTTCTGTTTTTCGATACAACCATCCATGCGAAGCATTTGCTTTTAACAAGTACGCACTCATCATGGGTGACAAGGTCAATGCCACGAAGGCGGATATCAATACAGATCCTGCAACTACGATAGCAAATTCTTTGAACAAGCGACCCGTAATACCTCCGAGAAAAAGTATCGGTAAGAAAACGGCAGCAAGTGTTACAGTAGTGGATACTACTGCAAAGTAAATTTCATCTGACCCTTTACGAGCTGCTTGTATTGGACTCATGCCTTGTTCAATCTTACTGTAAATATTTTCTAACACAACGATCGCGTCATCGACTACCAGTCCAATGGCGAGCACTAATCCCAATAACGTTAGCACGTTGATGGAGAAGTCTGCGATGTACATAATAAAGAATGCCGAAATGATGGAAACCGGAATGGCCACCAATGGAATGATGGTACTTTTCCAGTCGCGAAGGAAAATGAAAATGATTAATGCCACTAACCCAAAAGCAAGAAATAAAGTCTCTTCTACTTCCGATAATGAATTTCGTACGGGTACAGTAAAATCTTTCCCTAATGAAATGATGTAATCTTTTGGAGCTGTTTTTACGATATCGTCAAAACGCGTTTTAAATTCTTCAACAATGGCCAATGAGTTTGCGCCACGCTGGGGCTGAACTCCGGTACCTACACCATAGCGGGCAGTGTTGCCTTCTCCTACAATCATAGCCGTGCGCTCATTCTGAGATGACATGATGGCGGTACCGATATCTTTGAAGTGAACGATGGCCTGATCTTTTTGAAAGATGATCATGTTGTTGAAATCCTCTTCGGTAACAAGACGACCTTCCGTGCGCAAAGTCACTTCTGTATTTTCTCCTTCTATCCGTCCGCTGGGTAAGTCTACGTTTTCACGTTGCAATGCGCTCTGAACATCGGATGGAGTCAATCCATAGGAAGCAAGTTTCAAAGGATCCATGCGTAATCGCATGGCGCGTTTTCTTCCTGCGTAGGTATCGACCAAACGAACTCCGGGAATTGACTGAAGTCTTTCTTTGATGTTGATGTTAACAAAGTCGGTAATGTCTTCCAGACTTCTGGTGTCACTTTGAACCGTGAGAAAAACAAGGAAGTCGGCAGGTCCGGCTTTCTCTACGATGGTAGGTTCAATGTCAGAAGGTAGTTGCTGACGCGACTTTGAAACTTTGTCACGCACGTCATTGGCTGCTGCCTCGAGATCTGCATCGAGGTTAAACTCTACTGTAATAATACTGACTTGCTCGCGTGATACGGAGGACACGGCCCGTATTCCATTGGCTTCTGCAATGGCTTCCTCCAAAGGTTTTGTTACCTGCGATGCAATGATATCGGCACTTGCTCCGGGGTATACGGTTGTTACCATTACTATCGGTGAATCGGTTACCGGGTATTCGCGTGTTCCCAAAAATGTATAGCCGACAATACCAAAGAGAATCAATAATACTGACATCACTCCGGCTAATACCGGTCGCGATATACTTACTTGTGAAATTGCACTCATGAAATAAATGGATTAATAATGTAAAAAGAAAAAGTGCTATGCTTACTTAATGGTGACAAACTGAACAGCAGAGCCGGGCATCAATCTCAGGAGGTTACTGGTCACTACTGTGTCCCCCGCATTTAGTCCGCTGGTAATTTCAACAGATCCCTCGCTGCGTTGACCAATTTCAACCGGAACATTGGCCACTACATTTTTATGCGTGACAAAAACAGTGTAACCGTTAGAAGAGGGAATCAAGGCTTGAGATGTAACCGCCAGTGCTTCACCTGATGTATTGAGTGACAGATTTATCCGCGCACTCTGCCCAGGTAATAGTTTACCTTGAGGATTTGCAGTAGCGGCTCGGATCAGAAGTGTTCGAGTGTTTTCATTGAGACTGGCAGCTTTTGCCACAACTTTCGCAGTGTATTGCTTTTGATCAGATGTCAGTGTAAAGTGTTGCTCGCTTCCCAGCTGAATGACATTTGCATATTTTTCGGGTATCGAAAACTCTACTTTAACTACACTATTGTCTTCGATATCTGCCAGTAAAGTATTGACTGATACAACCGCTCCCTGGTGTACATTGATCATACCGATCTGACCATCAAAAGGTGCTGTGATTCGCGTTTTGCTAATCATGACTTCTACTTCCAGAATTTGTGCTTGCAATACTTTCAGATTAGTTGATGCTTCATCGTAATCCTGCTGAGCAATAGCATCGTGGGCAATCAGATCTTTCAGTCTTTCTTCATTTAGTTGTGCAAGCTTCTCTTGTTGACGAAAGCGTTGTAGTTGTGCTTGCAGGTCAGCATCGTCTAACTGAAACAGGAGAGCTCCTTGTTTTACTTTAGTACCTTCCTTTACATTAACGCGCACGACTCTGCGCGTGAGCTCACTGACGATGTCAACTTGCTGATTTGCTATTAAAGTTCCGGTAACTTCCAGTTGATCACTTACAATACCTTGTTTTACGACAAGCCCATCCACGGGTACTCCCGGAGCAGGAGCTGACTTTGTTTCTTTATTATTGCTTAGGTCACCTGCTTTCGATACACAGGCTGCAATGGTGACGGTCAGAAGAAGATATCCAGTGATTTGCCAGATTACGTGCTGCAAACGATTGGCATTCGGGTTTTTGATTCTCATTTTCATTTATTGATATATTTAAGTTTATCGATATGTTTGCAGATAACGAAACCCAAATAATAAGGTTCATTATTAATCGATTTATTTAAGTATTTCGATAAATGAAATAAAAGGTTAATCTCTTTTTAACTCTTCCAGGAACTGGATGTATTCGTCAAGAATTTGCTTATTGAGCTTATATTTCACATTTCGCCCTTCTTTTTCTGACGTGATGAGGTCAGTATCGGTAAGCATTTTAAGGTGATGGGCGATGGAAGGTTGTGCCAGGTCAATGACCTGATTCAGGTCCACGCAGTACAAGCAATCCTTTTGTTTTTTGATTTCTTTTAAAATCAAAAGTCGGTTGGGATCGGCCAATGCCTTTGATATTTTTTCCGCCTTCCTTGCATTCATACCCATAACCTTGTGGTTTACGCAAAGCTAACAATCTATTTGTTGAAATAATTCTGGAGTGTGACATTGACCCAATAATGTCAACTTTGATCGCAATTCCCTAAGATGAGAAGCACACTAATTGCGAGAAGAATCGGAAGAACCTTAGCATAGATGAAGTGAATTGAACTTGCTAAAGTTATAACTGAAGCATGGGCTTAACGAAAAAACGACTACAACAAAACTACGTCAGGTAAGATTTTGATAGCAAATCTGTAGACAATAGCGCAACCAGGATTTGTTTACTGATATGTAAAAAAGAGATAATTGTATGGGGCCAATTATTTCACATCGAAGGTTATCGAACTTGTCCCAGGGAATCCATCTGGAGTAATTCCTTCCATCACGATGCGGTAGCGAGAAGCAATGTCTGCTGTAAAAAATGAGAAGACTGCTTTTCCATTGTCATCCATTTCCATCAATGGTTCCCAAAATAATGTAGTACGTTTATCACTAAGGTTATTACCCTCATCTGGAACATCATAGCGTGGCGAATAAAACTCTCTACCTTGAAAAAAACCAGGATACTTCACCTGGTTCATTCCAATGGGAACCCTATCCCAGGAGGCGCCTTCTTTTAACACAACGTTAATTACGTTTTGGCTACCATAGATTAAGGCTCCTGGGCCTTTTATCACCTCAATCATGTCTACATCGGATGGCAACATCAAATTGATCATGTCTACTGAGGATAGCATACCATTCAAAAGAATAGCAGGATCCTTTCCCCGTATCTTAACTGTCATGTCAGGAGGATTACCCGAGACGGTTACCCCTGCAACGCGAGCTTGTATCATCTGTAAAATGCTCTGATAACCGCCACCCAGTTTTTTTGCATCAATCGCTTTACTCCTCGAACCGATTAAACGGGAGTCAGACTCTTCTACTTTCTTTGCAACTACTTCTACTTCCTTCAACACACTTGCTTGCGATAAATTAATATTGGATTTTTGCTCAAGGTGTTGTTCAAGGTATTGTTTAGCATCAAAATGAGTAAATGCCGTTAACGAATATTCAGATAGGGGTGATGGATTGAAAGGATTGAGAAAAAACCGGTAGGGTTGTTTTTTGCCTTTATCGTTCTCTGTCTGAACCACTAAGTTCATTGAATCATAGTACTGAAGGCCGTCTGAATAAAATCTTCCAAGGCTGTCGGACTGAACAATGTCAATAGCACCTTTCATAGTCATGATCTTGAGATTACTTTTCTCAGGTGCTTTTTTTCCTAACGGTTTTAGCACATACCCACTAATGGGAACACCTTTTTCACGCCTGTATTTTTGAGGTTCACGACTATCATCAAGCACATCCTTCCATGTAAACCTTCTCCATCCATTCACCATCATCAGAAGATCAAGATGCTTTTTTGTTTCAGGGAGAGAATCCTTAAAATAATATCCCGGGTTTTCAATATTGCCTTTCAGGTCGGATGTAAGAGATAAATAATTGTTGATCGTAAGCGGATACTTCTCTTGAGGTTGGAGTAAAGATTCATCATACACCGAGATTGAAATATTGGCTTTTGCCGCTGTACCATTTCTATACATCGCATCTGCATATACGGTTACCATCTTTCGTTTTCCATATTTCAGACTATCCGTTTTCAGTGTCATTGATAGGGTTTCATTCCGGTCCTGGTGGATCAGGCGCTCTGCAACAGGACGAGCCTCTTCATCAAACAGGGTAATCTGAGTAATCCCATCCGGAAATTTTGAGCGAGGTATATAGGTAAAATATGCGTTGCTGGTGATCACGCATTTTTGGGCATGGTATATTTTTCCACGTGATTGTACGACCAGACCAATATTTAATTTTTCTGAAGCAGGTTTATCCACATTAGTGAATATCACTACCTTAATATTTTTTGCTGTTTGATCAACGAGCATAATGTATCCTTTCTCATTTACGCGAGGTAATTGAAAGGGACGATTCACCTGGTAAGGCTTTGTGATGCGTGCTGAATATTTCTTACCTGATACCGGATTAAGTTGGACCAAACCCATGCCATCATGCTCCGTCTTAAATGTCGTAATCACCGTGTTGCTCTCGTCTACAATTTCTCCTTCAACCGCTATACTTTTTCCATCCGGACTCAATGCCTTAAAGGCGAGTCGATTCATTGTTCCACATGCAACGAGATTGCCGCCTTCAGGAAAAAACTGAAGATCAATAGAGTCGGGGCTAAAAATATTTTTATCCAGGTCCTTGTTTCCAGAGGGTTCCACAGTTGGGTTTAGAACAGAGAACTCTTTCTTGAAGAAAAAATCCTCACCTACATTTTTCATATAGTTTGTATATGCCCGAATCAGATACTTACCCTGACTTAGAGTATCCGATAGCTGTAGATCACCAAATGTGACTCCGTCTGCCACGAAGAGCACCTGACGCTGTACAAGATTTTTTTTATTATCAATTAATTCTACATAGACAACGCGGCTTTGTGAATCCTGGATGTGCCTTGAGGCCTCTACCAGATAGGCTTTATACCACATTGTTTCACCCGCAGCATAAAAGGGTTTATCAAAATGTAAGTACAGTTTTTCTTGAGCACGTTCCGCATGAAAGCGCTGCATCTTCTGTAGGATTATTTCCAGTATATTCGGGTTGTTGATAAAAGAAAATAAAAAAAGCGAAGGAGCCAGTATCAAAATTATGAGTGCACTCTTTAACAGGGTTTTCTTTCTGACAATCATGTGATGAATTATTTTAACGGAGATACTATTGACCAAATATATAAAAAGAAATGTACAAGACAGAGGCCTTGATAAATTCTGTTAAAATTTATAGTGCCCTTTAAGTTGGAATGTTACTGACCAATTTGATTACTGATCCTTCAGACTTTTTGCCGGATTGGTAAAAGCTGCACGAACAGACAGACTCCACCGTTCCAAAATTTTCCCTCAATGGCTTGTTGGTTCAAGCCTTAGAAAGCAGGATTTGCGTGGAACTTCGACCTTTCATACTTTACTTTTTTCCAGAGCAGCTCGGGGTCGGGCGGATAAACTCACGAAGTCATTTCAGTTGTATTGATAGGAAGAAAAAAAACGAAGCATCAAATCGTGAGAAAATTTATTTAGTTTAGAGAAACAAATAAAAACAACAATTGGCTATTGGCCTTCCGTATTCATCAAAAGCGTGGCCGATATCAAGAAGCTCAAAAATTCAAAAGGTTATAACATTCAAGTTTGGGGCAGTAGCGAGCTCATTAAACTGTTACTCAAGAATGATTTAGTGGACGAACTCTGACTCAAAATTTTCTCGTTGACTCTTGGTAAAGGAAAAAAGTTTTTTGACAATGGTCCGATTCCGGCTGCATTAACTTTAACAGAAAGTACTGTTACCACAACCGGAGTGATTATTACCCATTACAAACGAGCTGGAAAAGTTAAGACAGGTACTGTTAGAGAGTAAGGAGAAATAAGATTTTAAACCTCGACAAGGTTACCATCATCAAATATATTTCATGCAATTTAAACGATGTCAGCGCTTTAGAACCTATTATTAATAAAAATCTACTGATATGCCAAGATGGGTTAAAGGAATGATAGGGCTTATATTTATGGCTGGATTGCTCGTAGTGACCTGGGGTCTGCTTTACGCAGATCCTAAAGATCAAAATATGTATAGTGGTATCGGCTCAGTACTTATATTATGCTCTGGCTTGGTAATGAAATTTTTGAAAGAGGAATAAAATATGTCAGTGCTAACCGAAACTTTCTGCAAGAAACGAACAGAAACAAAATAATTACAATTAAAATATGAGAAAACTAATTGCAGCAATCAACATGACACTTGATGGTTTTTGCGACCATACGGCAATGATTGCAGATGAGGAGATACATCAACACTACACTGCTCTATTAGATAATGCAGGTGCTATTATATGGGGAAGGATAACATTCCAACTTATGGAAGTTTACTGGCCAACGGTAGTAAAAAATCCTACGGGCAACAAACCCATGGATGACTTTGCAGTGACGGTAGACAATATTTCAAAGATTGTTTTTTCCCGCTCGTTGAAAAATAGTGATTGGAAAAACACAAGTTTTAAAAAGGAAGTCATTAAAGAAGAAGTTTTAAAACTCAAGCAAGAACCAGGTAAAGACATTTTAGTTGGCAGCCGGAGTTTAATTGTAACCTTAATGAATCTTAATTTAATTGATGAATACCAACTCTGTGTTCACCCGGTGATAGCAGGAAATGGTTTACCATTATTTGAAGACATAAACGATAGAGCAGTTCTTAAACTATTAAAAACAAAAATCTTTGGCTCTGGCGCAATAATACTTTACTATGAGCCGAAAAAAGAATGATCAAATTCCAAGGTAAAAACAGTGAGCAGTATTTTTACCGCTCACTGTTTAATCACAACGTAAACATCATTACCCATCTCTTCTTCCGGCATCTCTTAATGCCTTCAGCAAACTTTTCGCTTTCAATACCCACGGTTATAGCCAATGCATCTTTGTAGGCAGTAACGGCTTTCGCATATTCTTTTTTCAACTCATACGCACGAGCAATGCTTTCCATAAACGCTACTTTGTTTGGATTCATCGCTACCACACCTTTTTCAAGGTATTGTAATGCATCTGCATAGCGACCCGTACGGATGTACAAGTTACCTATGTGCAGATAAGGCGCTGCAAACGTGGCATCAAACCGGATCGCCATCTTCAAGTGCAACTCTGCTTTTTCAATATCAACGGTATAGTACAGGTATGCCCAGCCAATATGATTGTGCAAGCTTCCGTAGCCTGGCTCATCGTACAACAGATTATCCAACAGGGCTAATCCTTCCGTTACCTGGTTTTCGTAGATTAATTTTTCGGCATCCGCCATATATTTTTCCATCCATTCAATTCTCATAAATCTTTTAATCAAAATTTTAAAACATTTGAGTTAAAGTCTTTATGAGGTTGAATTCACAGAGCCTTAACTCAATCTTCTGCAGGCGAATCATCGCCACACATTCTTACAATCTTCGGAGTAAATTTCCCGAGTACTTCCACTAAATCATTTTGATGGTTCATCACTTTCAAAATGTCTTTGTAGGCCATAGGCGCTTCATCCAGTCCGCCACCCATCAATTCCACATTATGCTTCTGCAATTCCTGCTTCACCATTTTTTTGGTGATGACGTTCTTAGCAGCACTTCGTGACATCAACCTGCCGGCACCATGTGAAGCGGAATTTACGGACGCTTCATTTCCTTTTCCCTTCACAATAAATCCGGGGGCCGTCATGGAACCAGGAATAATACCCAGCACGCCTTCACCAGCCGGAGTTGCACCTTTGCGATGAACTATTACTTCTGTTCCATCGCTCAACTTTTCTTTCCATGCAAAGTTGTGGTGGTTCTCTACACGTAGTAATTCACGTTCAACCAACGCAGACGCAATCCGCTCATGAATTTGCTGATGATTCGCAGATGCATAATCTCCAGCCAGATTCATTGCCTGCCAGTATTCCTGACCGGCTTCGGTATCGAGATCGAGCCACGCAAGGTTGGAAGCTTCACCCGGCAAATGACAAATTTCTCTTGCCAGCTTGGTGTAGTGTCTTGCAACTTCGGCACCTAACCCTCTTGATCCTGAATGAGAAAGCACTGCTAGGTATTTTCCTGCATTCAGTTTCCAATCGTTGCCTTCATAGAGATCCATTAATCCAAACTCTACAAAGTGGTTTCCGCTTCCGGAAGAACCAATCTGTGCTGCTGCTCTGCCTTTCAACTTTCTGAGAATAATAATCTCATCAAATACTTTACGGTTGAGTACTTCATGATCCTTCGCTTTCTTAAATGACTCCTGACCAAAGGCAGTATTGTCAATTAATATTTGCTTCAGATTGCTTCTATGTCTTTCTAAAAACCTCTCATCCAATGGATAGGCAGTCAAACACATGCGACAACCAATATCAACCCCTACCCCATAAGGGATCACAGCATTGTTGGTTGCTAATACACCTCCAATTGGCAATCCATATCCCTGGTGTGCATCTGGCATTAACGCACCTGCAACCGTTATCGGCAGCTTCATCGCAATCTCCATTTGATTGCGCGCACCTTCTTCAATTCCGTCCATTCCAAAAATTTTATAGTCGATTCTGTTTTTATTCAATTCATGAATCATCGATTTCTTTTCAGATGGCAGCAGCGTCAATGCTACGGTGTTCCAGATAGAATCTTTTATAAACTCTTTCGGATTTGCCAGCACGGCTTTCAGCATCGCATAGATTTCTTCTTTCTCACTTCTGCGGAAATGTTTCAACACGGTATTGATAGCCAGCCCTACTGCTTTCCCTTCTGGATAACCGAGCTTGATCAATTCTTTTCCACTTAACATCTTTCTTTTCATAACAAAAACTCCTTTCTGCTTCGTAACTGGACAAAGCAATTCCATTCGTCAATTGACGATTTTAATTTTTTAATTCAGTCCGTAGTAAAATAAAAAACCCGGACAGTGCCCGGGTTTTCAGTGTTCGATCAGGTGATGATCAACTGAAAAACCGTGGCGATAATTCAATACTGCCTCTATGGCTTGTACTAAATCGATTTTTATATGCGGCTATTCTTTTTAGCATGGTGCAAAGATAGAAGAGAGTTATTCGTATTTCAAAACAACAAGCATCAAATATTTTTCGAATACTAAAAATTATCCCCTTCTCGCTCAGATGTTGTGCCGAAGCCAGCCGCCACTCATTCTTGCGCTAGTAAAACTCATCCAAAAAAAAACAAAAGGAAATTGGAGTACCTGTCCTCCATTTGGAGTCGTGTACAAAAAATCGAGGAACAAATTCCACAACAAAACTTAGCGCGGGAATATACAAGTATGTTATCTTTATCTTATTAAAAAAATAATCCTATGCCAGATAACAGCGTAAAATTACATAGAGTGCTTAAAGCAACTCCCGAAAAAGTATTTCGTGCCTTTACTGATGCCATTGCGATTGCCAGCTGGCTTCCTCCTTACGGATTTTTATGCACGGTTCATGAAATGGATGTGCGTGTGAGAGGTGATTTTAAAATGTCGTTTATCAATTTCTCCACCGGCAATGGTCATTCTTTTGGTGGAAGATATTTGGAAATAAAACCGAATGAACTCTTGAAGTACACCGATAAATTTGATGACCCGAATTTGCCAGGCGAAATGATTACCACGGTTTGGTTCAAAAAAGTTTTGGTCGGCACTGAACTGAATGTCGTTCAGGAAAACATTCCTTCTGTTATACCTTTAGAAATGTGCTATCTGGGTTGGCAGGAGTCGTTAGAAAAATTAGCCAAGCTAGTTGAGCCTGAAATTCCGGATGCTTAATCTGTTAGTGGCGGGTAGACAATCTTTCCATTCTCACACGCATGGTGTTTGTACAACAGTGCGGTGTTTGTCCATTAATAGCCCATCGCTAAAATAGTTGAAGACATGAAGAAACAAATTTCAGTGGCTGTTAAAAATGAGTTGACCGTGAAGATTGAAAATAAATTTCACGAAGGTGATCTATCTGAAATTCTCATGCCGCTGGATTATCTCACAAGAACAGAAATTGAAGAATGCCTGCAATCTGAAACATGGGAATTATTCACCAAAGGTATTAAACGTAAATTCAATGATTCAAAAATCCGCGCTGCACGATTGAAGTAAACAGCATATCGTAATAAAAATTAGTTCGTTTAGAGAACAGAATAATCCTGAAAATCAAATAAATGAATAGGGCGAGATCCATTTTTAGAGTCGTTTTCCTTCTTCTCACCGTTTTACTACTGGTGTATGTAAACAAAAAGTCAGACGACAATACTACGAGCATTGCCGAATTCAAATTCAAAATGATTGAAAGAATCAGAACAGACTCGCTGGACACTAAACACAAATTGGACTTGTTGCAAAATGAGACGACAAAGTTTATTGATAGCTCCTCTCATGTGAGAAAAGGAATTCATTATCTCATAGCACTACTGGGACTATGGGGAGCTATCGAACTGATTTTCCTAGTACTGGGGAAAAGAAATTACCCGCAACAATAAATCAAATAAGGAACGAGGAATCTGATCATTACCTACTCAGGTATTTCGGAACATTAACAAAAAACACGCCTGCTAAAATAAGGCCTAAGGCAAGTAGTTGAAGGGATGAAATGTGCTCGTTGGCAAGCGTCCATCCAAGAACAGTGGCTACTAATGGGTTCACGTACGAATATGTGCTTACGATAGCCGGTGGTTGTACCGTGATTAACCACATGAAGCATAAAAAAGCGAGCAGAGAACTTACAAGGGATAAATACAAAAGTGCAAGAGCCGAATCAAGTTGCACCTGCGCGAATGAGAATGTTTCGAGTTCACCAGCCAAATAGCTTATTAACAATGTAGCAACTCCAGCACTCAACAATTGTATAGATGTACTCACATACATGGAAATAGCAGATGTTTTATACTTCAGATAAAGTGAGGTAGCTGCCCACATCAAACTACCAATGACCATAACCATGATCGCAGCGATTTGCATCATCTCTGATCCAGCACCCGATCTTCCCGTCTTAAAAGCCATGAGAAGAATCACACCAGAAAGTCCTGTGAGAAGTCCTGCAGGAATCCACTTACTGGAAAAATAAAATTTCCATTGGCGTCTGTCCAAAACAACAAACCAAAAGGGCGTGGTGATGATGATGGAGGCGAGACTGGAGGAAATAAATTGCTGTGCCCACACTACGGCAACAATGCCACCGATAAAAAGAAAGAGCCCGCAAATGGCGTGCTTGGCAATTTCATCGCGCGATGGAAAAGGTTTTTTTAGGATAAAGCAAAAAATGGTCAATGCACCGCCAGCAATCAGTAGCCGAAGTGCCGAGAGAAGAAATGGCGGAAAACTTTTCAATGACAAGTGCACGCCAAAAAAAGTTGTACCCCATACAACGTAAACTACAAAAAAGGCAAGCACAAGCTTTGTGTGGTGTGATACCAGCTGCATTGAACAAATTTGAAAAGCAAAATAAGAATAGTAGTACAAATATTTGCGGTTCGGTGCTGATATTGTTGAAGGTTTATTTGTTAATCTCTCTGACGCCTCATCAAATCATTTGCAAATTCTAGTGTCCCGCTTCTCCGATACTACGAAAGATAAATTATAACGAGAGTGAAAATCTCCTGATAAAATATTAATTTCAGTCATCGCATTTACCAAAGCAGTTAAACTAACTACAATATGAAAATAAAAATCAGCCTCTTATTTGTTGTCCTCGGACTTTTATTCGGTTGTCAACAAAATAAATCAACAGTCAGTACCAAAATAAAAAAGGGTATGATCAAGGTAGCCATCTTGTATCCAAACGGAGAGGGCAAAACATTCGACATGGATTATTATTCCACTAAGCACATGCCCCTTGCGGCAAGTTTATTTGGTGACTCTTTAAAAGCAATGTCCATTGACAAGGGGCTAGCCAGCGGAACACCCGATACGCCTGTTCCATATTTAGCCATTGGATACTTTTATTTTGAAACCATGTCATCATTTCGAAATTCAATGGGACCTCACTCAGAGAAACTCAGGGCTGACGTTCCAAACTATACAAACATTCAACCTGTGATTCAAATCAGTGAAGTGCAAACAGTAGAATAGTTAGCGACAGGCAATCCTTTAACAGGGCTGACAATGTTTTAACAACACGCAATAAACAAATGACACCTGATAAGTTTAGACTAACAATACATATGGTCTCAAGTCTTGACGGTGTAATTGCCAAAAAAGACAATAGTGTTTCGTGGTTTGAAACATCAAGCAGTTACGAGAAAGGTATTTCCGGAGAAGACCCGGAGGAATTTCTTAAAACAATAGATTGCTATATAATGGGGTCGCGAACATACCAACTCGCCCTTGAACTTTCAAAATCGTATGGGTGGGCATATGGAGACAAGCCAACAATTGTAGTAACCACCAGAAACCTATCGAATGAAAGACAGAACATTGAATTTTATTCTGGTGACCTGACCAAACTTGTTAACGAACACCTAAAACCAAACTATAAGAATGTTTGGCTTGTAGGCGGTGCTATACTTGTCAGAGATTTCATTCTTTTAAAATTGGCGGAAGAAATACGAGTATCAGTTTTGCCTATTATTTTGGGTGACGGCACATTATTTTTTGACCACATAGGACAGGAGCAAGCGTTGTCTTTGAAAGACGTGACCGCTTACAAAAGTGGTATGGTGGAATTATGGTATGAAATAAAGAAAGA
>JBDTTT010000002.1:0-120857 GCA_039930485.1 Chryseolinea sp. | reverse complement strand
GCCAAAACCAACATCATTTTACAATCAAAAGATGGCGGACAGACATGGCAAGACATCACCAATGGTTTGCCGGAAAATGAACAGCCAGAAGATTTTTTTGTAGGAAAGTCAGAGGTCTATTTGCGTGTTAATAATGAAATGTATCACAGCAAGAGTAATCTTAAAACTCCTGTTTGGGAAAAAGAGAATGTTTCTGATCTAAAAAGTAAAAGTGAGTCCGCCTGGCCGCCACTTCGATTGCTTTCAATCGTTCCGGAGTCATGGCCTTCAACTCATTCGATGCGATCTGTTTTTGAAACATCTGATGGGACAATATTCCTCGGTTACGACCGCGAATTTTACAAATCTATCGACAAAGGAAAAAACTGGAAAAAAATACTAGATCAAGGCGGGGGCGATATGGTGGAGTCAGAAGGTGTTCTCCTCGCGACAGGTACAAAGGGCATCAAGCGTTCGACAGATAATGGCGAAAACTGGCAATGGGTAATCAGCGAGGGTGGCGTAGGTATCGCTGTTGAACGTATCGATGGTGGATTTGCTGCGATATCTTTTAATACAACAACCAACTCAAGAAGGATACGCATTTCATTGGATGGTGGAAAAACATGGACAGCCATCGATGAAGGACTTCAGCCTTCTTTGTCAATTTCATCTATCAAACAAGTAGGTAAGTATTTACTGTGTGGTCATCCGGATGGTATATTCCGGTCATCCGACATGGGTAAAACATGGAAGATGGTTCATCCCAGTGTTGATAATGCGATTCCGATATTTCTTAAAGCATCGAATATTACTCCTTCCAATGACAATAGAAAAGTGTTTAAGATATATGTTTCTGGAAATGTATTGTACGCTGTGGCGAGAAATTCTGGCTGCTGAAAAATGTCCCGTCCTAAAATGAGTTTACAGATTTAATTACTAATCCTGTAAACTTATTTTAGGACGAGTCAGACAATGGTGTACTATGTAAGTTGGATGTAACACTGTCTCGTGTTTACATCATATCTTCAATCAGCTTTCCGAGTTTAATAATTCCATCTTCAATTTTTGAATTCATGGGTTCACCATAGCTAATGCGAAAACAGTTTTCAAATTTGCCTTGTGATGAAAATATCTGACCGGGTGCAATGCCTATATTATGTTTGAGTGCTCGCTTATGGAGTTTGTAAGCATTTACTTTTTTATTCATCTCAATCCACAATACAAATCCTCCATGCGGTCGAGTGATGCGCGTATCAGCAGGAAAATGTTCAGAGATCAATTGGATGTAGCGAAGTGATTGTGTGTGCAACGCTTTACGTAAGTGACGAAGATGTAATTCGAATCGTCCGTTACTTAAAAAATTGGCTACGGCAGCTTGCGCTAATGTATTGGTTGAAACAGTATGCATGCGTTTCAATCGGATTACTTTTTCTTTAAACCGTCCGGGGATAGTCCAGCCAATACGATAGCCTGGTGCCAGTGATTTTGAAAAAGAAGCGCAATGCAATACCAATCCTTTTTTATCAAACGATTTACACGTCTTCGGTCTTGTCTTTCCAAAATACAATTCACCATAAATATCGTCTTCAACTAAGGGAATTTCTTTTTTTGCTAACATGTCCACAAGGCATTTTTTGTTTTCGTCTGGCATGCAACTTCCCAACGGACTGTTGAAGTTGTTTACAAACAGGCAGGCTTTAATATCAAAACGGGGAATAGCATTCTCAAGGTAATCGAGATCAATGCCCGTGGTGGGGTCAGTAGGAATTTCAACTACTTTCAATCCATGGCTTTCCATCACCTGAAAAATGGCAAAGTAAGTCGGGCTTTCAATTGCCACAGCATCACCGGGTTTTGTAATCGCTTTAACACAAAGCGAAAGCGCTTCAACACAACCTGCCGTTACCACGATGTCATCTTCGTGAAGTCTTCCTCCCCAATTAAATGCCTGACGTACAATCTGCTTACGAAGTACTTCACTTCCCTGAACATGTTCATAATTTGTACAACTCGTTTTTGATTCGCGAAGCACATGCATAACCGCCTTGCTAAGCTTGGCAATCGGCAGTAATTCAGCCGAAGGTGCTGCCATAGAAAAGTTAATCAACTTGGTGGAACGAAGATCATAGTAAACACTATTGATCATCTCATCGACACTCACAGGAACAGCATCATCAACCGGCTCACTTACATTCGGTAGATCAAGAATATGTTCAGGAGAATATTTTACATAGTAACCCGATTGCGGTCTTGCTTCAATTAATCCTTTGCTCTCTAATAAGTAGTAGGCTTGAAATGCGGTACTCAAACTAATGCCTTGCTCTTTACTCAGTGCTCGCACAGAAAGAAGTTTGTCTCCCACTTTCATCACACGATTGTCAATTAACATTTCAATACGCTCAGCTACTTCAGCGTATTTGTGGTCTGGTCTTGCTACAAGTGTTTCCATAAAAATATGTTCAAGGTTTAAGGTACAAGGTTCAAAGTTTAAGCTTAGACCGAAGATTTTATAAATCCCTGTAAATTCTGCAATCCAAACTTTGTCCCTTGTACTTCTGACTTCGTACTTCGTTCAACTGATCTGGTCAAAATTAACAAAACTGAAACTGTTTTCCTTGCGTTTCTTCACTGAGTTTTGTACTAACTTTTAAGGATAGCATAAAACAGGTTGGCAGTGGGAAAGAGGCATTCGTATTTCGTAGCAAAGTTTAATAACCTGATGATCGTGAAGACAATACTGTGTACCGTACTTTTTTTGCTAAGCCTTATTGCTTGCTTCCCTTCCTTTGCGGCATTAATGTCTGAAGGAAATGACTCTACAATAGAAAAGAAAAAAGAATATCCTATTCATTTCAGACTCACAACAAGGCTCCATAGCAAGGGAATGTTCATGTATGGAGGTCAACTCGGTACGGATAATCCCACATTTGACGTGAACTTCACGCTTGAATACAAAAAATGGGGACTATTAATTTTCAAGGGCATCGATCTTCAGGATCATACCAGCGATTATAATTTTGCATTGTTATCGGTATTTAGAAATTTTAAAATCTCAGAAAAGATTACGTTTACACCCTATATTGGGACTTTCTTAGAGCAACCTAATCACTTTGCAGACGAAGGATCGGATGCCGTTTGTATTTTGATTACGTCTTTCAAATTAAGACCTCATTTTACATTCGAACACATGGCCTTGTTTGGAAATTTAGTGTTTGAACCTTCCGAGATGGATTGGGTAAATCGTTTTCGTCTTAGTTATACCAATAAGCATCTGGATATCATCGCATCCGTTTGGCACAACAATAATGTATTTGATCACTCCAGTTATGTAACATCAGCCTTGAATGTTGCTTACAGCCGAATGAAAGTAGCGAAGCAGATTTTTCTAAGCGTTGGTGTAACAGGCATGACAACATTGCATACTTCTGATGAAGAAGAAAACCCTTCGAAAGACAGAGTGATGTTTACATTGGCTGCGCAGTGGGTGCATTGAGGTTACAGGTTTCCGGTTGCCAGTTCCCAGTTTTCATGGTTTTAATAAGCACAGTTATAATTTGTTCAAAGACTTGAATGTGTCAGAACCGGGAACCTGCAACCGGAAACTGTTTTCAACTGATCTGGTCAAAATACGAAAAACTGAAACTGTTTTTTTAACGTATAAATGAGAAGTTTTGAAAGACTGTTCTTACACACTCATTTATCACTCACTCACTCCACTCACTCACTCACACCCACGATTAACGGATAACGATAACACGAATAACCCTCAACAACATTGAAAAAAGATTTACTCGCAGCGTACTTATCACTTGCAGCCATTTGTCTGATATGGGGGACAACCTATTTGGCATTGCGTATTGCTGTGCAACATTTTCCGCCCTTTCTTTTTGTGCTCATTCGCCAGACGACTGCAGGATTTTTACTGGCAGGCTTCATGATTGTAATTGCTAAAGTCCAATTGCCCTCGCGCGATTATATTTTCCGTCAGGCCATTGCCGGCTTCTTTATGATCTCTATGGGAAATGGCTTAGTGGCATGGGCTGAGATGTATGTGCCCAGTGGTGTAGCGGCAATTATTTGTTCGCTCATGCCCATGATTGTGATCTTGTTAAACCTAGCAGTAAATAAGGAAGAACGACCAACGTTTCCCATCATCGCAGGTGTGCTCATTGGATTGGTCGGTATCATTATGATTTTCAGTGAACACCTTTCTGATTTTGGCAAAGTAGAATATCAAATCGGAATTGCGCTCATCTTCCTGGCTGTCTTGAGTTGGGCAGCGGGGAGTGTGTGGATGAAGAAAAGAAGTGGAGAAGGTAATCCATTTCTCAATGCCGGATTGCAAATGTTTTTTGGTGGCCTGTGGTTAACTCCCATCACATTTTTGTTTGATGATTTAACAACAGTGAGTTGGTCTTCAGAAGCCGTTTACTCGATGATCTATCTGATCATCTTTGGATCCATCATTGCGTATGCATGCTACTCATACGCACTACGGAAATTACCAATGACAATTGTTTCATTGTATGCTTATGTCAACCCCATTGTGGCTGTGATTCTCGGATGGATCATTCTTGATGAAAAACTCAATTCAAAAATTTGGTTAGCCATCCTGATCACTGTAGGAGGAATTTATATTGTGAATCGTGGTGCGCAACTCAGAAGTGCTTGGAAAGCTCAATTCAGCAAATAAGATGATGAGCTCAATTTTATTTCAGACAACCGATTGGGATTCTATTCCGGCAACCAAACATTGTGGTGAATGCGGAATGGCATACTGGCGTACGCTGCAATACGAAGGCCTTCGTATTCGGCTGGTAGAATATTCAAAAGGTTATAAAGCCGATCACTGGTGCAAAGCGGGACATATTGTTTATTGCATTGAAGGAGAAATGATATCCGAGTTATCGGATGGAAGAACGTTTACCATTTCAAAAGGAATGAGTTACCAGGTTTCAGATAATGTAAGTCGCCACCGATCCTATTCAAAAGAAGGTGTGAAACTTCTTATTGTCGATGGTAATTTTTTAAAACCGAAGCGCGATCCCAATATGTGGAGATTTTAACGATTCATGAGCGAGCGAAAAAACGATATCGAAATTTTAGCGTATCAGCCCGAACACCAACCGTGGTTTGAAAAATTAAATCGCCATTGGATTGAAAAATATTTCTGGATGGAACCGATTGACTTCGATGTATTGCAACATCCGGAAGTTCATATCATTGGACATGGTGGTTCAATCATTATGGCTAGTTATGCTAAAGAAATTGCCGGTACAGTTGCACTGAAATATTCAGCCCCAGGAGTTTATGAATTTACCAAGATGGCAGTGGATGATAAATTCCAAGGATTAAAAATCGGGAAGGCACTTGCACTTGCAGCAATTGAGACAGCAAAGAGATTAGGAGCGCATAAAATCATATTGTATTCCAATAGAAAATTAGAAACGGCAATTGCCTTGTATCGTAAGATTGGCTTCATCGAAGTTCCGGTTGATGGAATATATAAACGCAGTGATATTAAAATGGAATTAGCACTCGACAAACCAGCTCCCGAAGTTACTGTTCGTGTAGTGTCAGAGAAGGACCTTCCTACATTACGTGAAGTGGCCATTCAAAGCTTTCGTGATTTGCTGGAGAAGTCGAATACCGAGGAGGATATGAAACTCTACATCGACAAGAATCTCACCGATGAACAGCTGAAGAAAGAGTTTAATGAAAAAGGAACCATTTTCTTTTTGCTCTATGATGGCAATAAGGCAATGGCCTATTTAAAACTTCGTGTGGGATATGAACCGGAAGAATTGCTTGGTACGAACTCTCTTGAGATTGAACGACTGTATTGTATTCAGGAATATGTGGGTAAACAAGTTGGAAAGGTGTTGATGCAAACTGCACTTGATTATGCGAAAGAACGTCAATATGAAATCATCTGGTTAGGTGTGTGGGAGCATAATCCGCGGGCATACGCATTTTATCAAAAGTGGGGCTTTGAAAAATTCGGCTCACATGTTTTCATGTTGGGCACCGATGCGCAAACGGATTGGATAATGAAGCGAAACGTTTAACGATGTAGTAGGTACCCATGAAATTCCGCGATGCTCATATTGGTGATCTTCCACGAATTGTTGAAATCTATAATTCAACCGTGGCAGGTCGTATGGTTACTGCGGATACTGAACCGGTTTCAGTAAAGAGTCGATTGAATTGGTTCAACGATCATTCATCAAACAAAAGACCCTTATGGGTTATTGAAGATGAGACGAGTAAAATAATCGGATGGGTGAGCTTTCAATCTTTTTATGGAAGGCCTGCTTATGATGCTACTGCCGAAGTCAGCATTTACCTTGATGAATCGGTTAGAGGAAAAGGAATTGGAAAGAAAGTATTGGATTATGCTTTGAAGAGTTGTGAAGGGATGAATATTAAAACCGTTTTAGGTTACATCTTCTCGCACAACGAACCAAGTATAAAACTATTTAAAGCATTTGGATTTCAGGAGTGGGGCATGTTCCCAAACATTGCCGTACTCGATGGAATCGAACGAAGCCTTACCATCGTTGGCAAGCGCCTCACAAAATAAAAATGAATTTGTCTCATGTCTAATATCTAACGACTAACGTCCTGCTCAAATGAATGAAGTACCCTGGTTCGAAAGAGAATTAGTTTTTGGCAAGCCAGCTGAAATGCTTCCGTATTATCTGGAGCGATTAGAAGGAACAATAGTGCGCATCGAGAAAAAGGTGAGTGGTATTGATGACGCTATACTTTCAAAGCGCTACAACGACAAATGGAGTATCAAACAAAACATTGGTCACCTTGCTGAAGTAGATGAAATATCAAATAGACGAATGGATGAAATGGTAAAAGGAGCGACAGTACTTTCACCCGCAGTGTTTGAACCAAAGGATTATAATCCATGGCCGATCGAAAAGGTATTGGAATATTTCAACATGATACGCACAGCGAATATTCAGAAGTATCAAACTTTATCGGAGAGTGATTTGAAAAGATCTTCCATTCATCCTCGCTTGAAAACTTTAATGACTCCAATCGATCTTGCCTGGTTCGATGCGGAACATGACGATCATCACCTGGTGAAAATAAATTTTATACTGAACACTCATAACTAAAGAATACGAATATGCTGGTAGATGTATTGAGAACCATTTTTAAGAAAGACCTTAATAAATTAAAGCAAGAGATTGAATTGTATCAATCTGAAAAGAATTTATGGCGGATTGATAAAAGTATTTTGAATTCATCTGGTAATCTATGTCTTCACCTTGTCGGAAACCTGAATACCTACATTGGCGCTACACTAGGACAGTCAGGCTACATCCGAAATCGCGACCAGGAATTTTCATTGAAGGATATTCCACAGAAAGAATTGATTAAGAAAATTGACGATACTATTATAGTAGTTGATCGTGTGATGAGTACGCTAAAGGAAAGTGATCTTCAAAAAGAATATCCGATGCTTGTACTCGCAGAGAAAACATCAACTGAATATTTCTTAGTGCATTTGGCTGCGCACTTAAACTATCACTTAGGCCAGATCAACTACCACAGAAGATTGTTGGACAGTGCTAATTGAAAACAAAGAATGAGCTTACAAATAAAACGATATCAGGTTGACGCTTTTGCCGATAAAATTTTCGAAGGTAATTCTGCTGTGGTTTGTCCACTAGAAGAATGGCTTCCTGATCATGTGATGCAAAGCATCGCCATGGAAAATAATTTAGCGGAGACTGCATTTTATGTTAATGAGCCAGAAGGTCTTCGCATTCGATGGTTCACCACCACCACTGAAGTTCTTTTATGTGGGCATGCAACACTCGCGACAGCATTTGTTTTGTTTTTTCACGAAGGTCATCGAGGTGATGCAATAAAATTTAATTCACTTAGTGGACCATTATCGGTTACAAAATCAGATATGCTTCTCACATTAAACTTTCCAGTGGATAAGTTTAATGAAGTGCATGCTATGCCTGAATTAGAAAAGGCTCTTGGTGCAAAAGCATTACAAACCTTTAAAGGGAAAACGGATTACATGTTGGTGTTTGATCGTGAAGAGATCATTCAAAACATGATGCCTGACCTTACTCAAGTTGCCAAAGTAAAAGCGCGCGGCATAATTGTTACAGCCAAGGGAAATCAAGTTGATTTTGTTTCTCGATTCTTTGATCCGCAATCTGGCGGAGGTGAAGATCCTGTTACGGGGTCGGCACACACAACCTTAACTCCATATTGGTCTACCGTATTTGGAAAAACGGAACTGAATGCAAAGCAACTCTCTAAACGAGGTGGAAAGCTGCATTGTAAATTATTAGGAGATCGCGTTGCTATTGCCGGTACTGCTAAATTATTTTCTACAGGAACAATTTATTTGAATTAAAGACCGATGAATAAAACCCTTCACTCAGATCGTGAATCAATCAAAGATATTCTTTCAAATACCCTTTCGTTAGCAAATACATATTTCGATAAGCAAGATGATCTTCCACCTGGTCGATTCATACCGAATATTGAAATGATTGATATGCCAGAGAAGGGCATTGGCGCGAATGCATCGTTAAAGTTTTTTGAGCAAAACTTTGCTGATAAAATGACGAACAGTGCTGGCCCACGTTATTTTGGTTTTGTTACAGGAGGATCAACACCTGCATCAGTCGCAGGCGATTGGCTTGTTAGTGCTTACGATCAAAATGCATGTGGAAGTAATGACTCCATCGCTCCACAAATCGAAAGACAAACGCTTCATTTTCTAAAACAACTTTTTGGTTTGGATGAAGCCTATTTTGGTTCGTTCGTAACAGGCGCTACTATTTCTAATTTCACAAGTCTTGCACAAGCTCGTCAGTGGGTGGGTGAACAACAAGGTATTGATTTTAGTCAGGAAGGATTGTCGAGCGGAAAGCCGATTCAGATTTTAAGTGGGACGCCACATTCGAGTGTTTATAAATCGTTGTCCATGTTGGGCATCGGACGAAAGTCGCTAATTAAAATAGATACATTAGCTGATCGTGAAGCAGTTGATGTTGCTAAACTTGAAGAGCATTTAAAAAATAACCCGAATCAACATTTCATCATCATCGCCAATTCAGGAACGGTGAACACCGTTGACTTCGATGATTTAGAAGCAATCGCAAAACTAAAATCAAAATACTCGTTCTGGCTTCATGTTGATGCAGCATTCGGTGGCTTTGCCGGATGCTCGCCTACCTATGCTCATTATATAAAAGGTATCAATTATGCTGATAGCATTACCATCGATGCACACAAGTGGTTGAACGTTCCGTATGATGCGGCCATGCAGTTCACACGTCATAAAAATATTCAACTCAGTGTTTTTCAAAACAGCGCTGCCTATTTAGGTGATCCTGCACAAAGCCCGGATTTCTTTCATTACACACCAGAGAACTCCAGGCGTTTTCGTGCATTGCCATCATGGTTTACATTGATGGCGTATGGAAAAGAAGGGCATCGTGAAATCGTAGAGCGAAACTGCGACTGTGCAAAACTATTTGGAACAATGGTCAGTGACTCTTCAGAGTTTAAACTGCTCTCACCTGTTCGAATGAATGTCGTGTGCTTCACATTCAACCAGGAAAATCCGGATGCTGCTTCCATAACAAAATTCTTAGCGAAAGTTAGAGACGATGGTCGTGCTTTTTTCACACCAACAAATTATAAAGGAGTGCCCGCTATTCGCGCAGCCTTTAGTAATTGGCTCACGACTGAGGCTGATGTTAACATTGCAGTTCAGGCATTAAAAGAAAATTATTAGTATGTACACTGCAAAAGTTAATCGAAACGAAAATACGGAAGAGCTTCATGAATTTATTCATGCAAACGGTTTTGCAATTTTAGTCAGCAATGTTGAAGGCAAGCCTTGGGCTACTCATATTCCATTGCTTCTATCAAGCGATAAGAAGAAGTTGCAAGGCCATATTGCAAAAGGAAATAAACAATGGAGAGAATGGAATGAAGATTCGGAAGTACTGGCTATTTTTTCTGGACCTCATACCTATGTATCTTCATCATGGTATGATCATGAAAATGTGTCAACCTGGAATTACGTGGCTGTGCACGTCTATGGGAAATTAAAAATTCAGACAGAACAGGAACTTTTAAATTCATTAAAAGAGCTTACCGATAAATATGAAAAACAATCCGAAAAGCCAGTTTCGGTTGATCGAATGAATCCTAATTATGTGAAAAGGGAAATGCTTGGCATTGTTGGTTTTGAAATCGAGATTTCGAAAATGGAGGCTGCCTACAAGCTTTCTCAAAACCGCGATGCAAAAAACCATGAAGTGATTGTATCGGAACTGGAAAAGCGAGGAGACCTGGGATCAGTGGCAATCGCAGCAGAAATGAAAAAAGCAGGGCATTCATAGAGAATTGGATGGACTCAGATTATGCATTAGAATAAACAGCCTCGACCTTTTAGGTCGGGTAACAAATAAAAACAAACTAAAAGAGCTTTAGCCGAATGTAATTTTGGCTAAAGCCAAATATTTCTACTATTTATTTTTCCCGACCTAAAAGTTGTTAATGACAATCTTGTGATCGCAAACAACAAATTACTGGCTAAAAATAGGCATAACATTACTACCTTTAAACCTCCAAGTAGCAAACAAATACACCATGACTATAACCAGCACAATTCCGATCGATCATATTGCGAAATCCAGGATCAATGAAGTTGATTTCAACAATCTGGAATTCGGAAAATACATTGCCGACCATATGGTCGTTGCCGATTTTAAAGATGGCAAATGGCATGAGCCTACCATCGTTCCTTATGGAGATATGATGATGAGTCCTGCGATGTTATCGCTTCATTACGGACAAGCCATCTTCGAAGGGATGAAAGCATTTTTTATGAACGATGGCGCGATTAATATTTTTCGTCCGCACAAACATCATTCACGCATGAACAATTCTCTTAACCGTATGGTGATGCCACAAGTGAGCGAAGAGATGTTCATCCAATCCCTTCATACATTGATTGAGTTGGATAAGAAATGGATTCCAAAAACAGAAGGCTCTTCGCTTTATGTTCGTCCGTTCATGTTTGCGTATGAAGCACGACTTGGTGTGAAGGTCGCTGACCATTTTAAATTCATCATCATTAACAGTCCGGTGGCTGCGTATCAGGCTAAACCGTATCGATTGAAAGTAGAAGATCATTATGTACGCACGGCTGAAGGTGGAACAGGGTTTGCAAAATGTGCCGGTAACTATGGCGGTGCATTCTATCCAACACAAATTGCACGTGAAGAAGGCTTCGATCAAATTCTTTGGACCGATCACAAAGAACACAAATACATTGATGAAGTTGGAATGATGAATGTAATGTTCGTCATCAACGGGAAACTGGTTACCCCTAAATTAACAACTGCAATTTTGGATGGAGTGACACGCGATTCCATTTTGACACTTGCTAAAGACATGGGAGTTTCAGTTGAGGAAAGAAGAGTGAGCCTTGATGAAATTGAAGAAGGTTTGAAGAACAAAACAATTTCTGAAGCTTTCGGTACAGGTACAGCTGCCGTGGTAGCACCGATTGCTGTTATCCGAATCAAAGGTAAGGATCTTGAAATTCCGGAGGCAGGTGCTGATAGTTTCCAACAACGCGTAAAACAAAAACTTCAAAACATCCGCATGGGCACTGAGGCCGATGTGCATGGATGGAATTACGTTATTAAATAGTTGCCAGTTACCAGTTGCAGGTTTCCGGTGGTGTGGGAATTGTGTGTGAGCATGCCCTTACCCAACCCCACACCACCGGCAACTGGGAACCGGTAACCGAAACAGACTTCATACGAAGAACTGCCTATCAAATTTTACCCACTTCATAAGTTAAATGAAAGCCCTACTCTTCCACGGCAACGATTATCCCATTGCCATTCAGGAAACAAAAAAACCAAAGCCCGTTAAAGACCAGGTATTGATCCGCATGCAACATGTGGCATTGAACCATCGCGACTTGTGGCTAATGAAAGAACATACTCAACATTATCCCGATGGAATTATTTTAGGTTCCGATGGATGCGGTGTGATTGAAGATGTTGGTGAAGATGCCGATACATTATTAATCGGAATGGAAGTGATCATCAATCCAAGTTTGGAATGGGGGAGCAGTCCCATTGTACAAAGCGATAAGTTTAGAATATTAGGATTGCCTGATCACGGAACATTCGGTGAGTACATGGTGATTTCCAAAAAATATATTTTCGAAAAACCGGAACATTTAACTTCTGAACAATCGGCAGCAGTTCCATTATCCGGATTGACAGCATACCGCGCGTTGTTTTCGAAAGCAAGATTACACTCGAAGGAAAAAGTATTAATTACGGGTATTGGTGGAGGTGCTGCGTTGTGGGTATTACAATTTGCTGTGGCCTATCACGCAAAAGTATATGTAACGTCTGGTTCCGATGAAAAAATAGAAAAGGCAAAAGCACTTGGAGCCGTAGCGGGTTTCAATTATAAAGACCCTGAGTGGGGTGCGAAAGCAAAGAAGGAGGCAGGTGGTTTTGACATTATCATCGACAGTGCCGGTGGAGATCAGTTTGGAAAGTTAATTGACCTCGCTATGCCAGGAGGACGCATTGTGAATTTTGGAAGAACAGCCGGAAACATCACAGAATTATCAACGAACATGTTGTATTGGAAACAGATTTCCATTCATGGCACTACGATGGGAACGCGTGACGAATTTTTATCGATGATTGATTTGCTGGAGAGCCGTAACGTAAAGCCAGTGATTGATTCGGTGTTTCCATTTGAACAAATCACTGATGCATTTCAACACATGGAGAAGAGTGATCAGTTTGGGAAGATTGTTTTGAAAATGAAATAGTCATGAACATTATTTATCGAAGTAATATTAAAATATCAGCCGACCAATTCATTGATGTGTTGAAGCGGTCTACATTGTCAGAGCGAAGACCGGTTGATGATCGTGATCGGATTGAGAAAATGCTGCAGCATGGCAACATTATTATCACAGCATGGCAAGGCGATTTACTGATTGGTGTATCACGTGCACTAAGCGATTTTTCATTTTGCTGCTACCTCTCAGATTTAGCAGTAGATGAAGCTTTTCAAAAACAAGGTATTGGAAAAGAGTTAATTCGACTGACACATGAAGCTGCCGGGGAAAACTCTTCACTGACATTGTTAGCGGCACCAAAAGCGGCAGCATACTATCCGAAGATAGGCATGGAACAATTTACAGATTGCTATATCATCAAACGAAAAAAATAATTCAGTTCAGTTAGTACAATCAAAATCAATTAAAGTATCAGGACATGGAAAAATTTCCCCTCACCGATAAGAATCAAATCACCCGCCTTCCAAAACGTGGTGAGTACGACAAAGAAGTTGTTTACAATATTTTAGATGAAGCATTAGTCTGCACACTGGCTTATGTTCGCGATGGACAACCGTTTCAAATTCCAACAGGCTTTTGTCGCATGGGTAATAAAGTGTATCTCCATGGATCAGTCGGTAGTTTTTATATGCGTGAGTTGGCAGAGAAAAAACTTCCGGTATGCATTAGTGTCACGCACATTGATGGTTTGGTTTTGGCGCGATCTGCGTTTCATCATTCTGTCAATTATAGATCAGTTGTTTTGTTTAGTCATGCAGAGAAGGTAGTAGATCAGGCCGAACTTTATGAAGCATTGGAAGTCTTCACGAATAAAATGCAACCAGGCCGATGGGAAGATGTACGCAAACCAAATGCTGGTGAATGGAAAGCAACGATGGTAATTGCATTTAACATTGAAGACGCATCCGCAAAGATTCGCGTGGGTGGACCGAAAGATGATGACGAAGATTATGCACTTGACATCTGGGCTGGTGTTGTGCCATTGAAGACGCAACGATTGCCAATTATTCCAGATGAGGTATTGAAAGAAGGTGTACCCGTACCTGAATATTTAAAATAAATATGTACTCCATCCACAAGCATTTAACCTTCAACGTTTGGGCGAATACCAAAACGGCAGAAGTGCTTCGTAATGTAGAAGATGAAATTTACTTCCAGGAAAATAAAAGCAGTTTTCCCTCCATTGCCAAAACGGTGATTCACATGTGGGGAGCACAATACATTTGGCTGACGCGAATGCAGGGAACGAGTCTTACAACATTTCCAAACATGGAGATAAGGGATAAAATGATCTCGTTGGATGGTCTTGTAAAATCATCCGAGAATATTCAGAAATTTATTGAATCAAAAGATGAAGACTTTCTGTCTTCGACTTATGCATATAAAAATATGAAAGGCGATCCATTTGAAGATTCGTATGAAGATACATTATTCCATGTTGTCAATCACGGCACCTATCATCGCGGACAAATTATTACCATGCTTCGCGAAGCAGGTATAACGAATGTAGTGGGCACTGATCTCATTCATTATTTGAGAACATTGAAGAAGTAAAAAACTTAAACCGCAAAGGGCGCAGAGAAACGCAGAGTTAAAGGCAAAAGACATTAAGGTAATTTTAGATATCCAGTAATTCATAGCTTCAACAAATCCCTCTGCGGTTTAACTCTTTGTCCTCTAATAAAATCACAATATGAAAATAGAACACCTTGCCATTTGGGTTCGCGATCTGGATATGATGAAAGCATTTTATGAAAAATACTTTCAGGCAACATCAAATGAAAAGTATTTCAATCCCAAAAAGAATTTCAGTTCCTACTTCCTGAGTTTTGAAGGCGAATGCCGGTTGGAAATTATGCAAATGCCGAACATTCCTGAAAATAAAAACGAGGTGCATCAACAAAACATGGGTTTCATTCACTTTGCTATTTCCGTTGGAAGCAAAGAAAGGGTAGACATCTTAACTGAGCTTTTTCGAAAAGACGGCTACAAAATCGTTGGCGAGCCACGCACGACAGGCGATGGCTATTACGAAAGCGTAATCCTCGATCCCGAAAACAATCGCATAGAAATCACAAATTGATTTTTGTATCTTCGCCAAGCAGCTTGACTCCTGTCTTGCTACTAACGTCTAACATCTAAAGTCTAATTACATCAATGGAACAAACACGCAGAACTTTTCTCGCTACCACTGCAGTATTAACGGCAGGTGCCGCTTCAGGAATGTCACTCACAACTATGGATACAAAAGAAAAAAAACAACTAGCCCATCATGTGTTCTTCTGGTTGAAGAATCCCGGCTCTAAAGAAGATTTAGAAAAACTCATTGCCGGCTTGCGCACGCTCGCCAAGATTGAAACCATCCGCAAGATTAACATTGGTGTGCCCGCCTCAACAGAGGCACGCCCCGTGGTGGACAACAGTTACAGTGCATCCGAGCTCATGTTCTTCGATGATCTCGAAGGACAGAAAGTCTACCAGGATCACCCCATCCATCAAAAATTTATTGCCGATTGCTCTCACTTGTGGGATAAGGTAATTGTGTATGATTCGATGGATGTGTAGAACACACTATATAAATAGAGAAAGGCCTTCCAATTGGGATGCTTTTTTGTTTTAGGAAGCGTGTTACTCACT
Organism: Chryseolinea sp.; assembly: GCA_039930485.1. Classification (GTDB taxonomy): domain Bacteria; phylum Bacteroidota; class Bacteroidia; order Cytophagales; family Cyclobacteriaceae; genus Chryseolinea. Next base: position 105,331 of record JBDTTT010000002.1, on the reverse strand, counting down.
ATGCGGATTTCTAAATCGGTTATGGGCAAAAATAATTCATCCTCAGAAGAGTTTTAATTTGTTACGAATGTGTGAATGGGTATTTAATAGTTCTTCGTTGTTGAATTCGCGCTGTGACTGTGCATCTGTCGCCACAGTATATGGAATTAGATTGCGATTTTCGTTGTGTCAAAGCGATTTTATTCTCCATAAAGTTTGGTCTGATTTTTAAACTAAAAGCTTTGTAGAAGTGTCTAATGAAATGAAGGGAGCAATTTCAACGCCTCCACTTCGTTTTCACTTTAGGAACTCAATACGAAATGAAAAATTTGTTTTTCGTTGGTTTGTTAATGGTACTGTGGTCGTGTGAGCACGAGCCAACAGATCCAAAACTGCTAGATCAGTTGGTGGTGTCGACTAACTATGATACCACAGCTCAATTTAATACTTATGCAACATATGCGCTTCCTACAGACACCATCGGGTTCTCATCAAACGCCCATCCAAATGATACATTGCTGATTGCATCTGAATCTTCATATCCGCGTCCTGTGCTTGAGGCGGTTAAGTCAAACATGAATAGCCTTGGGTTTGTTCGAGTTGACCGCTCTGAAAATCCGGATTTGGGTGTAAATGTATATGTGGTAAATGATTTGAATCTGTTTCAACAAGTAGTCTATCCAAACTATTATTATCCGAATTATTACGGTTATAGCTCGTATTACTACTACCCCTACGTTCAAACGTACACATACAATACGGGTGTGCTTATCATTGAAATTGTTGACTTGAAAAACAGGATCGCAAACAATAAGGTGAAGGTAATCTGGAATGCGTATCTGGGAGATGTGTATAGCACAGACGATTTGATTCATCAATCGGTAGTTGCCATTGATCAGGCCTTTGTTCAATCCCCTTACTTATCAGAGCAATGAAAATGAAGAAGAGTTTCATCATCGTGGCAATGATATTATCCTTTGCGTGGACTACTCAGGCACAAGGAAATCTTTTTTACCTTGATTGGGATATTAATGTTCCTACCCACAATAGAGATTGGCTCAATGCTACAAGCGTAAAGGGAGCAAAGATTGGCTATCGGAAATTTCTCAATCGGGATAATAATCGATTTTCATTAGGAATTGATTTCGGATGGACAACGTATGACCAGTATGTGCCAACAAGAACTTTTGAAAATGCTACCGGAGCGATTACTACCGATTATTTCAAATACATCTACCAAAAATCGCTGGTTCTTAGCGGTCAATATTATTTTAAAGTAGGTGAACTGGATTGGCTTTATCCCTATGCTGGTTTGGGGCTAGGTGCGGCCCGGAACAAGTATCGCATTTTTTATAACATCTATGCGGAAGGCAATGATAGCTGGGGATTTCTGGCAAGGCCAGAAGCCGGTATCCTGTTGCGCTTTCAGAAAAAAAGATCCATTGGTGTGATGGCCGCGGTGCATTATGATATCAACACAAGTCAAAATAAGGATTACAACTATAACTATTTTTCCTCCGTTGGTTTTCAATTGGGAATCGTGTTGATGACTTGGTATTAAAACTTTCAATCAATTACAATTCATGGCACCTTCAAGATTAACGCGATAGTACTTTTTCCAATTAAGTGCTTCAGCTTAAAATCGTAATTGATGTTTTTATTTCTTTTCATCAAGCGGAATAAATTGTCCCGCATCAATTTTACCATTCACAACTTTGTATACGGTAACTCCCGAAGGTAACGTTGTGTAAGGAGTTTGAACAGGCGCAATAACTGCAGCGGTCTGCTCAAAGCGCGTGTTTATTCCTTCTATTGAAAAAAGCTGTCTAAAATGATAATGACCTGCCAGAGATAAAACGAAATTGTAAGGTTTTAGAGTAGTCATCACTTCGTCAGCATTGGAAACCACATGTCTGAATTGCATTACTCCATGTTCTCTTTCTAATGAACGGCCCGGACCTTCTTCAGTGAAATTCTCCATCGTCATTCCACCACTGTAGAAGGGAACGTGTTGAAATGTAACAATCGGCATTGATTTACTGATCACAGCAAGATCTTTCTTCAACCATTCCATTTGCGTGCTGTCAATCCGTCCATAGTACCAGAGATCTTCAAACTCAAGACTATTCAGCGAAATGAAATGCACACCTCCATAATTAAAAGAGTAATAATCCGGACCAAAGAAATGGCGATACATGTTTCTTCCGTACAAAGGATTTTTTTCACTTACTAATGAAAGATGTCGTTCAATCCCAAATATTTCGTGATTGCCGGGAGCCAGCCATACTGCTGATTTTATCTTGGCACTTTCAGATGCAAACAATTGATACAAATGAGTAGCTTCTTTTTCATCCACACGAAGTGCGTCTTTCACTAAGTCACCGGTTATTAATACGAGATCAGGATTAACCGAATCAGCAATGGCCCGGAATTTATCCATCCTGTTTATACTGGTTTCACTTATGTGGGTATCCGATGCATGAATGAATTGAAATGTTGAAGGAGATGATTTCCTTGTCAATGCAAAATGGATGAAAGTCGTAGTTGCATTTTGCCAGAATGTTTTTGCACTGTATCCATCAGGCATGGAAATAGAAATAATTCCATACCCCTTGTTAGCAATTGTATACTGTCCAGTTTCATCTGTTACCACAACGTTTTGCTGATCCGAAACGGCAACGCCTTTTATTCCTGGCTCGTTGTTTTCTTTAGTACCATTTTTATTCCGGTCTTCAAATACATATCCGGTTATGGACTGAGCAGATAAATGAAGGGAAGACGCCAATAAGAGTAAGCAGTATATTATCTTATTCATGATTGAGGTTTTCTTAAAGATAATGAAAAGTAAATGATGAGAACTCAAATGCTTACCTTTAGATAGACGTCTTCAGTAGTTTTAATAATAAATTGTATTGAGGAGAAATCGAGTTTATCTAAATTTCTATTATGGCTAACACCAAAAGTTATTATCTAAGAAAGTATTTATTATGCCTTGGGCTTTTGCTTCTTGTGTATTTAAATGCTCAATCTCAACGTCCTAATATTATTTACATAATGACAGACGACATGGGCTATGGAGATTTGAGTGGATATGGACGTAAGGACTACTCTACTCCCAATTTGGATAAACTTGCTTCGCAAGGAATAAAATTTGTTAACGCTTATTCTGCCGGCCCGCTCTGCACACCAACTCGAACCGCATTCATGACGGGGCGATATCCTGCACGAACTCCTGTTGGATTAATTGAACCGCTTACGGGTAGCAAAAGCGATAGTACTTTCGGTTTGACTTCTGAATTTCCTTCCCTGGCGAGTTTAATGAAAACCGCAGGTTATCAAACTGCTTTGATAGGAAAATGGCACTTGGGTTCTCTCCCACAACACAGTCCTGTTAAAAATGGATTTGATTATTTTTTTGGCTTCCATAGCGGAGCTGCTGATTATATATCTCATAAAGGCGATGGAGAGAAACACGACCTTTATGAAAATGACTCCCTTGTATATCCCGAGGGATACCTTACAGATTTGTTTTCGAAAAAAGCAATTGAATTTATTAAAGAGAAACGTAGCAAACCTTTCTTTCTGGCGGTCACTTATAACGCACCTCATTGGCCATGGCAAGGACCAAACGATAAACCGTATGGCGATGCTGATGATTTTAGAAGTGGTGGCTCTCCATCTGTTTATGCTGCAATGATGAAAAGTCTTGATGAAGGTGTAGGAAGTATAATGAAGGCATTGGATGACGAGCAATTATCCAATCAAACAATTATAATTTTTACGAACGATAACGGAGGTGAACGATATTCAGATAACGGAGGTCTTACAAAAGCGAAAGGTACATTATGGGAAGGAGGGATAAGGGTACCAGCATTTGTAAGATGGACTGGCAAGATTAAAGCGGGTGTCATTACGCAACAGGTGGCCATTACCATGGATTGGACAGCAACTATCCTGATAGCTGGAGGTGCAAAATCTCATACCGACTTTCCATTAGATGGTTTAGACTTAATGCCAATTTTAACCGGGAAGAAAACAAACATTGAACGAACATTTTATTGGCGAACATTTCAGCGCAACAAACAAAAGGCTGTTCGGGATGGGAATTGGAAATATTTGAAAGATGAGAAGGGTGAATATTTATTTGATGTGGCTACTGACCCAAAAGAGACGAATGACGTTAAGGAAAAGCATTACGACATTTTTAGTGTACTGAAAGAAAAATATGGTAAATGGGAACAGACCGTACTACAACCCATTCCATTGTGATTTTAATTCCATTCGCCCCTAAACGAAGAAATAGTTTCAATACCATAAAAAGTAGAATTTATGGAACAAAAAATCCAACTGCAACATCCTGCCGGCAAGAAAGCTGTCAGTATGGATAAAGATAAATACGATGTATTGAAGAAGTCTCTTCTCAATATCCTCAAAACAAAAGGCGAATTAACACATACAGAAATTTTAAAAGCTGTATTGGAAGATTTCAAAAAGAACAAAATAAAGTTTGAAGGATCTGTCGAATGGAATATGGAGTGGGTTAAACTTGACCTGGAGGCGAGAAAAGAAATTAAACGAGTAGGAACTTCGCCTTTAAAATTTGCTGTGGTCAAGTAGCATAAAGGATGTACGGTTGATAAATACCAATGGACAACTACCGAAACTATTTTGTCAACACAACCAGGAAACATTTTCCGGATCGTTCTGCCACCATGATAGCAGAGGTTGATCATCAATTTGAAATCATTTCTGTCGATACACAATTTGCCGCCACTTCTCGAAACCCAATAGACAAGCGCCTTGACTTTAGTTCGTATTTTCTATCACTCATTAAAGTATTAGATCTGCAAGGATTACCATTTGATTCGATCCGAGAAATTTGCCTGGAAATAGTGACGGAATATGTAAGACCAAAAAATAAATTTCAGCTATTCCTCAAACAACTTCCTCCCAAATTAATTCATACCCGACTGGCATCTGTGCTTATAAAAGCATTTAATAAACGTGTTAGTACAAATTCAAATCCACAAGGCTTTGTTGCCAACATCATAACCGATAAGCAAGAAACGTATGGATTGGGTTATGGTGTTGATATTTTAGAATGTGGCATCTGCAAACTTTTCAAAAAACACAATTACGAAAAATACGCTTCCATACTTTGTGAGGTTGATGAAATAACATCGGGCTTCGCTGGATTGAAACTCATTCGTACAGGAACAATTGCATTAGGCGCAAAAAAATGCGACTTCAGATTTAAAAAGGAAAATTAATTCTGTTTTGTCAACCGTATTAACGAGGACAAAACAATATTCCAGTCTATATTGCTATTTGAGAGTTTCGTCCAACAGGTAAGCAATAGCTTCCCCACGTGTGTCGAATGCTTTAAATCTCTTTTGAAGATAAGATTATATCCCTTTAGGATTACCTTTTCGGTAGGGCTCAATCCGATCATAGCCATTTTATCAATTAGATGGATAGGGAGACTTGTTCTGTTTTTGACATGACTCATCACTTTTGGAGTGACGAAACTTTTATCGTTAAATATGGAGAGCAGAACGATACGTTTGTTTTCAGCAAAAACTAATTCTGCTAATTCACTGAGCGGGTAATCATCTCGTTTTCTTTGCAATCGGAATAATCGATTGACAGGATTTCCTTATCACCAATCATTAGTTTTTGAATACCATTCATTTAATACCTAACTTAAAGATGAATATTTTGCTTTTTTACAAAAATGTGGACTAACCATCATCATAGTTTTAGTAACATGTGTAGCAAGTATAAGAGACTCACACTAGTGGTGGTATTTTTGTGTGGAATTCACACCGGTTGGGCTCAACTTTCTGAGATTGACAGTCTTCAAAATATTGTAGACAATACCCAAGGCAAAGAAAAAGTTGATGCCATAAATGCCCTCGCATTTAAATTGATCCTCATCGATTATAAAAAAGCGTTCGAAAACATTGCTATTGCGAAGCAGCTAGCAGAAAGGATTAAATATGATAGGGGCATATCTGAAGCAATAATTTACGAAGGGGTTTGCGAAAATTTGGTTGGAAATAAAGAGAAGTCTATTCAATTATTATTGACCGGTAGAGAGAAAGCAAGGTTGGCGAATAATCATGGATGGGAGGGATATGCTTTGGTGCAATTGGGAAATATCTACAGAAGTCAGGGATTGTATGACTCCGCTAAAGTTTGGTATGATCAATCGTATCGAGTACTTAAGGATAGTCTTAACCCGTGGCATCTATCGGTATTGTATAGAAATCTGAGTCGGAATTATGGACTCTCTGGAAGGCCAAAGGAGGAGATTGTGTACCTAAATCGCTCACTCATTATCCGTGAAAAACTTTCTGACAAAGTATTGCTTGCCGATGTATTGGTGCTTCTATCGCAATGGCATCTCAATCAATCCAATACAGGTGAAGCAAATAACTACTTACAACGAGCCGAGAAACTGAGCGATCCAGGAGTCAATACCGAAGTTCAGAAAGAAATAGCATATCAAAAGGCAATTATTCTTTTACAGGAATCAAACTACAATGATGCGCTCACCTTATTCAATGAGGTAAAGGAATTTTACATTCGAAATAAAAACCCGCATCAACTTGCGGTAACACAAATCAATATTGCTGAGTTGATGGAAGAAACAGGTAACTACGACATCAGTTTAAAAAATGGTTTTGAAGCATTAAAAATCTGTGAGGAGAATAATTTTTTAAACGATGGTGTAAGGGCTCGGCTTACCATTGGTCAAAATTACTATCGACTAAAGCAACTAAAAACAGCACAGGAATTTGCGGAGGTCAGTGTGAATGTTTCACGAAAGAATTCTTTTGAATCAGAAGAAGCCAGGGCATATAGTTTACAGGGCGTTATTTTAAAATCGCAAAGAAAATATGGAGATGCGCTTTTCAACTTTGAAAAGGCTCTGGAGATCAGAAAAAAATTAGATGATAAAAAATACATTGCAGCTTCACTGTCAGACATCAGCCAAGCGTATGAACTACAAGGCAAGCTGCAATTGGCCCTCTCGTTTCAGAAACAAAGTATCGCAATTAAGGAGTCCATCCTTCATCAAAGAGGGTTAGCCTGGGGATATTTTGATTTGGGTAGCATTTATACCAAACTGAAAGATTTTAACAACGCACAAAACTTCCTTGACAAGGCCGAACAGAAAGCACGATACATCAAGTCTGGAATTATATTGCTCAATGTTTACGAAACCCGTAGGAATTTACTAATCGCTCAAGGCAAATCAGATGAAGCACTGCGGTACTCTTTTCTGTATGAAGAATTGAAAGATTCTGTTAATTCCGTTTCGATTACAAATCGGGTGTTGAGTCTGCAAGGTTCTTATGAATTGGACAAGAAGGATCAGGAAATTGAACTACTTAACAAGAGCAAGCAACTTCAGGAGGATCAGATTACGATTCAGGAAAACAGAATTAACAGACAACAATTTTTTATCATCACGAGTGTATTGGGTTTAATTTTGTTAAGCGCGTTAGCGTATACTTTGTTTAATTATTTCAAAAGAATGAGTCGCCTCAATAAAGAAATAAGGGCGCAATCAGAAGAAATTTCAAAAGCCAATTTATCGCTCTCAGCTCTTAATAGAGATTTGGCCGAAAAACAAGAAGAGATACAGGCGCAATCAGAAGAGCTAACTGAGGCCAACAATACTTTAACGATGTTGAACATGGAATTGGCGGAGAAGCATGAAGAAATGACGGCACAGTCAGAAGAATTATCCGAGGCTAATGCGCAATTTATTCACCTTAATAACGAACTCGCTGGCAAACAAAATGAACTGGAAGCACAAGCAGAAGAATTGAGGGAGAGCTATGATATTATTTCAGAATTGAATGAAAACCTTGAGCAAAAGGTAACGGAACGTACACGTGAATTGAAACAAGCGTACAAGGAGTTAGATACATTCTTCTACCGGTCATCACATGATTTCAGGAGACCCCTTACCACCTTTATGGGATTGTCTGAGGTAGCGAAGATTACCGTGAAAGATCAAAACGCACTCGACCTATTTGAAAAAGTAAAGGAGACAGCAGTACACTTGGATCGCATGTTAATTAAGCTTCAATCGATCAGCGATGTGGGAGCACATCAATTTGTTTATCGTGAAATTTCCATGCAAACCATTTTTGAGAATGCACTGGATACCTATCAGGAAGCCATTGATAATTTTGGTATCCGAGTTTCAATTAATGTAAGCAACATTAAGACATTTCTTTCGTATCCTGCCTTTCTGAAAATTATTATTGAGAATCTACTGGAAAACGCCATTCAATTTCGAGGCCGAACCGATCCACACATTTCAATGATGGCAACCGAAAAATATGAAGGAGTAGAAATAGCAATACAAGATAACGGCCAAGGTGTTGAAGAAGAGTATCAAGATCGTTTGTTCGATATGTTTTTCCGGGGTAATGAACAATCGAAGGGAAATGGACTTGGTCTTTACATTGTAAAAAAAGCAGTCAGTAAATTAAGCGGAACATTGCATTTAGAAACCACTTTTGGTAAAGGCACCACGATTAGTATTTGGATTCCGTTGAAGCAAACTAATCCTGAATGAGATTATTTATTTTTAGTGAGATGCGAATTGTCAAGCTCAATCTATCTTTTGTCTTTGTGACTTTATCCCGGTGTGACTCATCACCGCTCGCAATGATCCATAGCTGAATTTTCCATCCAGTCTCACAAATAAATCTTTCGAATTAAAGTCTTCAGGCATTTCTTTCAATGCTGATGAAATAGTATTTACCTCTTCTTCTGTCAGGAATTTGAAAATGCTGATGCGGTTTTCAGTTACCGCTTTTGAAAGATGTGATTCGATTGTGCCAACAGTTAAGCTTCTTTCTTTCGCGATGCTTTCAATGGAAAGTCCACCCTCCAGAAGTTGTAAGGTAATATCATATGTACTTGGTTCATTGCTTTTATCTTTCTTTGCTCCGGCAGCACATTTTGATTTTTTTCCTTTCGTTGGTTTAATTCCAATCTCTTTGTGAATTTCTTCGAGTAATTTTGTTCGTTCAATTGTGCGTTCTTCCGTGAGTTTGGTGAAATCAAAATGATCGCGATCTTCCAGAATTACTTCCGTGAGGTAAAGCGCTTTATCTACTTCTTCACGTTTTTTAGAAAAGAGTTGATCAAGATCAGTGAGGCTGGTAATATATCCTTTGACGCGCTTTTGTTTTTTCATCTCTTCGAGATGACGCAAGAGCAATCTTGTAATACGACTAAGAACATCCTTATAATATTCACTGCCTTTTTTGGTTCGCTCCAATAATTGAGCGTGTTGATTTTCTTGTAAGAGATTGATTAACTGTCGTCTGAACTTTGAGGTATTTTCTGATTCTGCAAGAAGCGCATCATTAATTTGCTCGAGCACTGGCTTCATCCTTTCCTCTTCAAACTCGTTGGCTTCATTTTTATTTTTTCGGATGTAGCTGATCTCTTTGATCAACACATCAAAATCGAATGTTTTTATAATGAGTTGATGAATAAATTCTCGCTGCTTTGTTTTCATCACCGCATATAGCTCTGCCGGACGATTGTTCACTTCACTAAACGAAACAACTTGCTTGTCGGTGCTGATTACATTCGGATCAATGTGTGTGCGTAAGATCAATCCATCCAATGATCGCAAACGGGATAAGGCTACATACACCTGACCATCCGCAAAAGCCTCACCTACATCGATGATGGCTTTGTCGAAGGTAAGCCCCTGGCTTTTATGTACCGTAATGGCCCAGGCGAGTTTTATGGGATATTGTTCAAATGATCCAATCACTTCATCATCCAACTCTTGTGATTTTGTGTTGACCGTATATTTCTTATTCTCCCAAACTTCTTTCTTCAATGTATACAACACGTGAGTTTCCGCCATTGAAACTTCTATTTCATCATCAACGATAGAAGTGACGGTTGCTAACTTTCCGTTGAAATACGCTTTACCTTCATTATCGTTTTTGGTGAACATGATCTGTGCACCTTCCTTTAACTCAAGACGATTCAAAACAGGATACATACTTTCCGGAAAATCTCCTTCAACCAATGCTTCAAAAGTATATGAAGGTGTTTTTAATTCCTTCAAAGCTTTTTGATTCAGTTCATCTGCTTTGTAATTGTGCGTAGTTAGGGTAATAACTTCTTGCAGATTTTTTATTTCCTCAGGAGATTGATAATGCTTATTTAATTCATCGATATCTTCTCGCGTGGGTTTGTTGTTGCGCAGGTTGTTAAGCAGGTCAATAAAAAATTCGTCACGTTGACGAAATATTTTATCCAGTTCGATGTAAACAAAACCATCTTGCTGCAATGCCTTCGATTCAAAAAACCAGGGAGTTCTGTAATATGGTCTGAGCTGCGCTTCTTCTTCACGCTTTACAACCGGTGGCAATTGATATAAATCTCCAATCAATAAAAGTTGAACACCACCAAAGCTCTGACGAAAATTTCCTTTAGCGGCTTTCAATCGATAATCAATCGCGTCAAGTAAATCAGCGCGGAGCATACTTACTTCATCAATCACCAATAAATCGATGGAACGCAATACTTGTTTGCGTGCACTGTTCAACGGATGTTTGCGCGCTAAAATATTCGGAGTGTAACAATTCCCACTTGCATTAAAATCTTCCTTGATTGAACTATCAGGGAGAAACATCCCAAACGGAAAAAGAAATTGAGAATGAACAGTAACACCGCCCGCATTTAAAGCAGCAATCCCCGTGGGCGCCACCACCAGAAATTGTTTGTGTATGCGCTTCGACAGTTTTTTTAAAAAGGTAGTTTTTCCTGTCCCTGCTTTTCCCGTAAGGAAAATATGGCTGGCGGTGCTGTTGACAAAATGAACAGCAGCAGTGATCATCTCCGTTTCCGGAAATTCATTTTCAATAGAAGAGGTCATGGCACACAATGGTTATTGGATTAAAATTAGAAAATAATTGTGTGTTGATGAAGACAGAGAAATAAAATTCCGCATTTGATATGCTGTAAATCAATGAAAAATTATTCACGAAGTTTATCCAGAATGCGATTGAGTTCCTTCGCCTCGGTTTGCGAAATGGTTTTAGTAAACTCCAACAATTGTTCAGAGTCTTTGTCAATTTTAGAAAGCAATGAAAGTCCTTTGGGCGTAATGCCGATATCTACCTGCCTGCGATTGTTCTCACAAATCTCGCGACTCACCAATCCCTTGATTCGAAGTTTTTCTACCAGACGAGTACAGTTGCTGCTCTTATCAATCATGCGACTGGTAATATCGGATAGCATCATTTTTTTTGGATGACTTCCACGAAGAATGCGCAGTACATTAAATTGTTCTGGCGTAATGCCGTGCGGTTTTAAATGAGATGCATTTCGATTATACAGCCAGCCACTGGTAAACATGATGTTGATGGTAGCCTTTTGATATTCTGTGGCAAATTTTTCTTGCTTAATATCGTTTTCGAGTGACATGATGCAAAAGTACGGATGATTGTTGTAGATACAATATTTACTTTTAGAAGTGTGAGCACTATCTTAGCCATTCTATGATCAAGTTCACCACTACCATCCAGAAGTTTGATAAGAAAGGCGAAAAAACCGGTTGGACGTATATTGAAATCAGTGCCGCTCAGGCAAAAAAAATAAAGCCCGATCAAAAAGTTTCATTTCGGGTAAAGGGAAGTTTGGATTCGCACGTCATTCAAAAGACAGCGATACTTCCGATGGGCGAAGGTGCATTCATTTTGCCAATCAATGGCGCCATGCGAAAAGCAATTGGTAAAAAGCATGGCGACAAATTAACCGTGACCTTAGAAGAAGATGAGAGACAAATTACATTATCGCCTGATCTGATGGCGTGTTTGAAAGACGATCCTATCTCTCTGAAATTTTTTAAATCCCTGCCGGGGTCGCATCAACGTTATTACAGCAAATGGATTGAGAGTGCAAAGACAGCTCAGACTAAAGCCAAACGAATTATTCAGGCGATGGAAGGATTTACCAAGCAAAAGGGTTTTTCTGAAATGATGAGGGAGAATAAAGGAAAATAAGATCTGCAATTTTTAACCCTCTTCTCTTTTTGTTATTAGCAACATAAAAAAATAAAAGATTGTCACATGACAACCTTTTATTTTAAAACCCATAAAAAATAAATTACTCAGGACTTACTACCGGTGCGCTACCACTCGAAGGGTTGTTAAAAACCAATTCATTAGCAGGAACATCCCAATAACTAAGGTAATTGTAGTTGATAAATGCGTTGGTATTCAGAAAAGGAGTGCCGGGTATATTTGACAAGACAACAGCACCTGTTCTTCCCCCACCTTTACTCTTATCATCGATCACACCATTTCTTCGCGCGTCATAGAAACCAAGACCTCTGAACACCAGTGAAACCCTGCGTTCACTTCGCAATTCTTCTAATGCTTCAGCCTTCGTACTGGCAGAATTAATGGCTGCTAAATTCGCTCCCTGGAAATCTCTCACATTGTCAATGAGTCCAACACCTGTTGCAATATTGCCCAATTGAATCTCTGCTTCTGCACGCATCAATTCATTTTCTTCAAACGATCCAGCCATGTAATGATTGTCAACACCCGGATCATTGGCGTGAGCATAGGTAAAGGCATCGTTGACATCATTGCCACCATTCACTAAATAATATCGTGTTCCAAAACCGAGACCTCTTCCTCTTCGGTTTACTTCCGGAGAAGGTAACAGATCGAAATTATTAGTAAAGCGATTATCACCTGGTCTATAGTCCTGAATTAATCTTTCACTTACAAAATAGGTAGGATCATTTGTAGTTGTTGCCAGAGAGTTTGATCCGAAAACATTATCACTAAAAATGGATTCAGAAGGAGTGGCTGTTGTTTTAATAACAAAGACAGCATCACTTACAGTAACCCCGGCATCAGCAAAAGTTCTTAATTGAGTCCAATCAGCAACACTCATGTCTGCCACGCGTTTGTTCGCTAGTAAATTTCTGGCCTTCATCGTGTTGATATTTCTAGTCCATTCAGCTGTTGTAGGTATTCCATTCTCATGCACACAATAGCTTGGAATTATTTTGCTCATCACTTCATTGTAGGCGTCAACGGATGTTATCAAACCCATCGCAGCTACGGAGAGATCAAAGTTCTTTGATGCTTCTGCAATGATTTCTGTATTCGATACATAATCACTATTTGTTTTGTAAGGCTCGTCAATGATCAGACCTGCGATGTACATTGACCCAATCCTCGAATACGCATATCCTTTCCAAAAGTAACACCACGCTTTGAGAGTATTCTTTTTTGAATCAGCATCTCCTAAGTAGGTTGCTGCATCGATGTTGGCCAGTAAAACATTGCATGCATTGTTCATCACATACATGTAAGTCCACTCCGGTAAAAAGTTATTCGTTGCTCCGTAGGCCCTGTCATTTCTTAACCTTGTTTCATAAGGCTGCGAAACTCCGATAGGCATTGGAACAACTGTGTTATCATCCAGTGTGAAATCAGTTGGGTTATCCAAATATTTAAAATTGTTATTTCCCCACGGAACATAGATTAAGTCTCCCATGGCATCGTGCATTCCATATACGATCAAGTGCAAGCCATTACCCAATCCATCATCAATGGTATTATAATAACCACCAAATCCATTGATGTAGATTCCACCTTTAGAGAGTGCTAAAATACCAGGCTCACCCTTTAGTGATTCAAGTGTAGGTGCATTCGTATTCTTTACATCAGCCAAATCGTCTTTACAGGATTGCGCTGCAAAAACAAAAAGCACAGCTAGAAGATATGTTATTTTTGATTTCATTTTTTTAAAGTTTAAGTTCTTTTAATTTCAGAATGAAACATTTAATCCAACCTGATATGATTTAAAGTTGGGGAAGGTCCAGAAGTCCAATCCACGCTGCGTTGCATTCTGAGGAGCCGCTGATCCCGTTCCACCAGATGCCGTATTCTGACTTGCTTCCGGATCAAATCCGGAATAGTTTGTAATCGTTGCAAGGTTTCGTCCGCTAAACACGAGCTGGAGTGTGTTAATCCTTTCCATGTTAAAGAACTTAGCGAAATCAAACGCTACAGAAACATTTCTTAATCGCGCGAACGAAGAATTTTCTAAAAAATAATCTTTTGTGCCATTACTTTCAATAGCATCATAGAAGCTTTTGTAATAGGCAGTCCATGAACCTGTCTCACCGTTAATGGTTAACGGATCATCATAATCGCGGTGTAAACCTTCGGAATACATCCATTCTTTGGTCTGGTTGTAGGTCTTAGCGCCATACACCCAATCAATTTGGAACGAAACGTTTAAGTAATTTTTATAAGCGAAAGTATTGGTAAAAGCCATGTTAAATTTAGGTGTGGTGTTGCCCAATCCATATTTGTCGCTTGTAAACTCCACTCTTTTAGAAGCTTTATCCACAACTCGTCCATTCACAATTTCATAGTTGGCGGCTTGTGATTGATTGAGGTAGAAATTTCCACTAGGGTCTTTTTGATCAATGCTAGTGAGTGCTTTGTAACCGTAAACAGTTCCGACTTGTTGACCTGGTTTTAATGTATACGTTCCTGCGCTGATGTAAGTAAGAGGAATGTCATTACCATCTAATGTTTTGTCAACAAATGATTTTGATGTTCCGAACACGGTGTTGAAATCCCACGCCAGACTGCTGCCGTTATACACGTCCATATCCAAACTAAACTGAACTCCATTTGAAGAGAGGTCTATGTAGTTTGTATAAATGGATCCGGCTCCTGATGAAATGGCAAGAGGCTGGGCCCAAACCACACCTGTACTTTTCCGAGACCATACTGAAACATTAGCATTAATGAAATTAAACCAGGATCCGTTCTTAACAGGACTTACTCCAAAGTCAAAACCATATTCAAACTCTGCAGTTCGTTCAACTTTTAATCCCGGGTTACCGATGGTTTCGGGATTGTAAGAATATAGACCATCAGCTGTCCCGACTTTAAAGGTTGTTGTTCGAGGATAGTGATTGGGTACCGGACCAGCCCATTGTTGTTGCGAACCTGTTAGGTCACCGTTGTAAACTACTGGTTGTATCCCAGCTTCGCCATAGGCCGCTCTCACCTTAAATTCTGGAATGGCATTCTTGAGACCTTCCCAGAAACTAAGTTTTGATAATCTTAAGTAACCATCTGCACGAGGGAAAGTGAAAGGCTTGCTGGCCTCTCCGAATACCGAACTATAATCCGATCTAAAACCACCCGAAATTGCGGCTATGTCTTTGTACTCGAATCGTTGATTTACCAAATAGCCGTAGGTAACAAATTCATCGAGATATTCAGACGAAGCATTGGAAGCCGTTTGAGCACCGTTAATATCATCGATTGGCACACCTACTGGTAAACCTGTATAGGTAGAGTACGTTCTATGAAAAGTTGACCTTCTCCAATCAAAGGATACTTGAGTTGTAGAGGTAATGGGTATGCTTAGGTTCAGATCTTTATCGAAATCTAATTTCGCAATTGCCGTTGCGAGTGAATTGATATTAAACTGTTGTGTATTGCTTTGTTGTAACTGACCATCGGGAGTTGTTCCGTTGTAATAAGCATCGTTGTAAGCATAACTTTCTGTAAGGGTTTGATTTAAGGTATTGCGTGCAAAATTATTGCTTGAATAGTTGATACCGAGTTTGTAGTCTAATTCAAAAACTCTGTTGATCTTATAGTTTAAATTCAATGACGGTAAAACATCGAGTGTTTTGCTTTTATACTTTTGAAATTGTTGAGCGTATAGAGGATTCGTACTATTGGTACCGGCTCCACCAAATTTGTAGAGAAAATTACCCTGACTATCTTTCGCTTCGAAGTCTGCAAAAGGCCAAGTATAAAAAGCAGCTGAAAGATAGCCACCCTCTGCTCCACCACCCGCAAAGGGATTTGATGTATTGTCAGAAGAAATTAATTGCGTTGTTGATCGGAATGTCAATCCCTTTGCTAATTCGAAACCAACATTCGAAGTGAAGTTAGTTCGATTCAACTCACCTTGAATAACTGATTCTTGTTTAAGCCTTGCTACAGAGAACGCGTAGTCCGAATTATCTTTACCTCCCGAAACAGATATATTAGCATTCGAGGTGCGGGCACTGTGAAATACTTGGTTAACATGGTCATACCATTGCGTATTGTTCTGATAGGGTTTATCATTTTTGGCACCAGATCCGTTTTCCCAATTCACCTGAGCCCAAAAGCCGGGAGGAATTACTTCCAAAAGATTGCCATCTGTATCGAGTACATCACCATTACCATTAACAGTGAAGGAATGATTCTTCGCTTGTCGAAGGTCGGCAACATTTAAGAATTGATCTGAACTGGTTCTTGCCGCGAAATTTATTTTCATTTTTCCGGCTTTACCTTTCTTCGTGAAAACTTGAATCACACCATTTGCTCCCTGTGCTCCATAAATAGTTGCTGCTGATGCGCCTTGTACAACTTCGATGCGTTCAACATTATTTAGATCAAGAGAGTTTAAAGCAGTGGATTGCATTTGAACTCCATCAACCATAATCAACGGTTGTGTTCCTCCTGAGAGCGTATTGATTCCTCTCAATTGAATACTTACAGGTGTTCCGGGATTACCAGAAGCTGACATTATTTGCGCACCAGCAATTTTACCAACGAGAGCTTGATCAATAGAAGCTGATGGCAAGGCAGGTAATTTATCACCCGATACAGATTCAACGGATATGGCCAGACGTCTTTTGTCAGTTGCAACACCAACACCGGTTACGACTACTTCTGAAAGTTGAGTTACATCCAATCCTAATGATATGTCTACTACTGTTCTGTCACCAATTGCAATCTCAGTTGTTTGAAGACCAATAAATGAAAAGACGAGACTTCCTCCGGTTGAAGGAATTGTAAGTTTGTAATTTCCGTCTGTATCAGTAACAGTACCCGTGCTTGTGCCTTTCAAAAGTACATTAACACCAGGTAGAGATGATCCATCCTCCGTGGCACTCACCCTTCCAGAAACAGTTCGCTCTTGTGCTCTGGCAAAGGGTGCGATGACCAGCGCAAAGAAGAAGAATAATAGTAAAGTCTTTCTCATAATTTTTGGGATTTGTTAGAACTAAATTTTGATAAGACAATGTAACGAAACACGATAGCGAAAAAATCACGCCTTATGCGGTAGTCTTACAGAGGGTGCATTACCCCATTTAGAATATTTAAAAAGGACTAACGGATTATTAGCTCATGACTAATGAATAAAAATGATAAGTTTTAATATTGCACAACTTGGCATCTACAGAAAATTACTGGATGCCTATTTCTTTTTGCTTGCTGCTATTTTTTTCTTTCCTGTTTCGGTCATCGCAAAACTGCGCGTCATTTTTTTGATGTGTGCAGGATTCCGAAAACGCAGAGCACTCCAGTCTTCATCAATGGCAACAGCACGAACAGCTTCATAACCTGCCTTTCCTAATTCAGTCCAACCGGTATCGCGATTAAATTCGCACGTGTATTTTTTTGACGTCCCTTTTGGATAAACAAACCAAACAACACCATCGTCAATCATTAGTGCTGCCATCTTTTTTATCAGCTCATCCAATTCTTTTTTTTTGGCGACAAAGGCCATGAAGAATTCAATATTCTTTGCACCGGTCAGATTGGTTTTAATGGTGGTAAGCGTTTTCATTTCATCCATGTCTTTCTTGAAGCTAGCCGGTGCCTGAAGGATGTGGATTTGCTTCTGATCTTTATAGTTAAGCTTTTTGAAAACAGGATTCATCGTTAGAGGTTCAAGGTTTAAAGTTATAAGGATAATGAAGGGTTGGTGAAAAATCCTTCTAGAAAATTAGCTATATTTTGGTTCGATCTCAACCTCGATACTTAAAATAAGATTGCAAACAAATGGTCATATCATTTTGGAATACAATATTGGTCACCATCGGACTTATCCTTGTTATTATGCCAGATCAGGAGAAAAGTGTTTTCAATTTTAATAAAGATCATGGGCCTTCATTGCAAGACGCAGTCGGATTGATGTTGATTGTATTAGGCTGGTGCTTTATACTCTTCAAAATCATCTTTAAACAGAAAATGGTTCTGAAATTTATTGGCCAGAGAAATACAGTGTTGCTAACAGCGATGATCGTTGGTGGAAGTATCTTCATCATAGGAGGTCTTAAAGCAGAGAAAGATTCGATATTGTGGATTGGTACTCTGTTCAGTGTTGTTGGATATAGCGCCCTCCTAATTCCCGCATTTAGAAGGATTTAAAATTGGACTTCCAATGATTAAAAAAGAATTTCATCAAAAGGTCGCGATTGTAACGGGTGCCGGTCAGGGTATCGGACTTGAAATCTGTCGCCAACTTGCGGCAAGGGGTGCAAGTGTTGTGTTGAATGATATTGAAACGTCACTTGCGGAAGAGGTCGCGCGTTCTATTCAAAAGGAGCATGGCATATGTATTCCCTTTGCTGGTAATGCGGCTGATGTTTCCTTTATACAAAGAATGGTTAATGAAGCCGTAAAACAATTTGGTCACGTTGATATTGCCATCGCGAATGCAGGCATCACTTTGTTTGGAGATTTCTTCGAATACAAACCCGAAGATTTCGATCAGGTAATGAAAGTAAATTTAAGCGGAAGCTTCTTTCTGGCACAAGCGGCTTCGTTGCAAATGCGTGATCAACAAAATGGTGGTCGCATTTTATTCATGTCATCGGTCACTGGACATCAGGCTCATAAAAATTTAGCAGCCTACGGAATAAGTAAAGCAGCACTTGAAATGTTGGCAAAGACGCTTGTATTGGAGTTGTCTCCCTATCAGATCACAGTAAATGCAATCGCACCTGGAGCTACCATGACCGAGCGCACGGCACATGATCCCGAATACAAGAATACCTGGTCACGCATCACACCAATCGGTAAGCCAGCTTCCATTCAGGACATCGCACACGCGGCTTTGTTTTTAGTTTCACCAGATGCCGGTCACATCACTGGACAAACTCTTGTCATTGACGGAGGCTGGACAAGCGTAAGCCCTTCTCCGTACTAAGAAAACCAGAAATTATTTTATCGACTTTGGTAATTCTATTGCATGGCGTTCGTCATATTTGCCTTGATGATAGCGCTGAATTTAATTTCATTCAGATCATCAGCATTAAACTGAAAACCAACCATCATGAATTCATCGTTTACCCCTGCAGAAAGAATCACGTTAGCTTCTGTTGCCTTAGGTTGTTTCTTATTACACCTCATCACAAACCTGACGGGTGCTTATGGTTTTTTTCGCGATGAACTCTATTATATAGCGTGCAGTGACCATCTCGCTTGGGGATATGTGGATCAACCTCCCTTTTCCCTCTATGTATTAAAGTTCAGTCGAATGTTGTTTGGTGATAGCCTTACCGCCATTCGGATTGTTCCAACATTGATGCATACCGGGACAATTATAATTACGGGAATGATGGTGAAGGAAATGGGTGGAAGGGTATTTGCTATTTTCATAGCGAGTCTTGCCATCGCACTTTCACCCATTCACTTGGGCGGAGGTCTAATCTTTTCCATGAATTCCATCGACATCTTTATATGGGCACTTTCTGTTTATCTCATCCTTCGAATCATCAACACAAGAGACCAATCGTACTGGATTTGGTTAGGTATCGTATTGGGTATTGGCTTACTCAATAAAATCAGTGTCTTGTTTTTAGGTGCTGGAATTTTTGTGGGGATATTGTTCACCAATCGTCAATGGCTAGTATTAAAATGGCCATACATTGCTGCGGGCATTGGTGTGATTTTATTTCTTCCTTACATCATATGGAACATCACCCACGACTTTGCTCATCTTGAATTTATTCACAATGCATCTTCTCATAAGTACGCGGGTCTCAATGCGGTTAGTTTTATAAAAGATCAATTATTATTTCTGAATCCCATTAGCATACCACTCTGGATCAGCGGACTACTAGCGCTTTTTCTTTTTGCTCCGCTGAAAAAATATAGAATCATTGCGTGGATTTATATTACAGCTTTTGCAATCCTTATTATTAATGGAACAAGTAAGGCCGAATATCTGGCGCCTGCATATGCCAGTTTATTTGCAGCAGCAGGAGTCTTTGTGGAAGAAAAATTGAAGGGCGGCATTGGAACATGGGTTCGATATGCTTATGTCGCTTTGCTAGTCATCACGGGTGTCATTTTAATTCCGTTAGTCCTGCCCGTACTTCAGGTTGATAAATACATTGCGTATGCAAAAGCTTTAGGTGATGAACCAAGTTCAAACGAAGGTAAAGAGCTTTCAGATCTTCCTCAGTTTTATGCTGACATGTTTGGCTGGAAAGAAAAGGCCAAAGATGTTGCTGTTGTTTACAATACGCTTTCGGAAGACGAGAAAAGTAAATGTGCCATCATCTCCACTAACTATGGGCGATGTGGTGCCATTGATTTCTTCGGTCAGGAATATGGGTTGCCAAAATCGATCGGTACCCACAATAACTATTGGATCTGGGGACCAGGAGATTATAAAGGTGAAGTGCTCATTATTTTAGGTGGAGACCTAGACGATCACAAAGATGACTTTGAGTCGGTAGCGTGGGTTGGCGTTTCAAGCTGCGAGCATTGCATGCCCTACGAGAATAATGTCAATATTTTTGTTTGCCGAGGTCTTAAGTATGCGGTAAAGGATGCTTGGAGCCATGAGAAGCACTATGATTAGGCCAATTGCATGGATTAAGGACAAAAATTTGGAGTAGGCGAAAAAGTTTTTTGCACAAATAAAAATCTCTCTTACATTTGCAGTCCTTAAAACAAGGGAGCTTAGCTCAGCTGGTTCAGAGCATCCCGCATTATGGCGGGAGGGTCGGATTGAAGACGCAAAAGGATAAAGATATTGGGAGCTTAGCTCAGCTGGTTCAGAGCATCTGCCTTACAAGCAGAGGGTCGGGGGTTCGAACCCCTCAGCTCCCACAGAAAAATAGGTCTTAGAAGTTCTAAGGCCTATTTTCTTTTTATCATGTTAGCAACATTTTACATTCTATTTTCTCAAAGTGCCGATAAGTACTATGTTGGTCATACTACAGAGCCCATCGAAGAGCGCCTTCGAAAGCATCTCACTAACCATAATGGCTTTACTGGGAAGTTTAAAGATTGGCAAATTTCCTATACCGAATCATATAATTCAAAAGAACTTGCATACAAAAGAGAGCGCGAAGTAAAGCTTTGGAAAAGCAGAAAAAGAATTGAAAAATTGATAGCTGGCTTAGAGCATCCCGCCCATTAGGCGGGAGGGTCGGGGTTCGAACCCCTCAGCTCCCACGAAAACTACTCGAAAGAGTGGCTTTTTTCTTTTTCGACCAGTCGTGCCACCGCTTTAAGAGGTGGCACGACTTTAGTCACTATACAGTTTGGCTTTAGTCTCGTATTTTTGCCCAACCATTTTTTAATCTTGAAGACACTACGAAAAGTATTATTCTACCTGTTTCTTGCAGTTGCCGTGGTTTTTATCTCGCTGGTGAGTTCTGTCTTTCTTTTTAAGGACAAAATCATTAATCAGTTTGTCCGAGAAGCCAATAAGAGTCTGAACACACCTGTTAAAATCGGTAAGTTTGATGTCTCCATCTTCAGCCAGTTTCCTCAACTCTCCATTGTTCTTACGGATGTTTATGTGGAGGATAGTCATCCGGGAAATTATCCGTTACTCACGGCCAAGACCGTTTCGTTTCAACTCAATGCAATTGAAGCATGGAGCGGTTCCTACACGATAAAAGGTTTGAGGATTGTCGATAGCGAAACCAATTTAAAAATAAATGCTAAAGGCGTCAACAATTACGATGTAGCAAAGAAAAATGAGGATAAGGATAAGAGCACTTCCATTCATTTTGAACTTCGCGAGGTTACGCTTACGAACACGAAAGTAAATTATATCGATCGGTCTGCCAATCAGGATTTTGTATTTAACAGTGAAGAGCTGCTGGCTTCTATCGTATCTGAAAACGATTTGTACTCTATTGATGCAGAGGGAGAGTTGACCACGACAAAAATTAGCGTCAATAAAAATCTGTTCTTCACCGATAAATCATTTCAAATAAAAAGCCAGCTGGTGTACGATGATATAAAACGCTCGGTCACTATTAAGCCTTCTACATTAGAATTAAAAAATGCATTGTTTGATGTAGAAGGAAGTTACAGTTGGAAAGGGAAGAGTATTATAGACTTGCACACAAAAGGAAAAGACGCTGACATTCAAACTTTACTTTCTCTTTTTCCGGAATCCGTTGCTGATCGTGTAGAGAAATATCAAAGCAAAGGTGATGTTTATTTTGCGGCAAAATTAAAGGGCGAAATCAGTTCCAAAAAAAGTCCATCGCTTTCGGTTGATTTTGGTTTTAGCGATGCCACCATTTTTCATCCGGAATATAAAACACGTATGGAGGATGCAAGCATGCGTGGTTCATTCGCAAGCCCTGAAGTAATGAATCCCTCCAGAGGTACAATAATTTTAAAAGACATAAAAGGTAGATTGAATGGCGAGCTTTTCGAAGCAAATTTCATTCTGAACAATTTTGAAAACCCCAATGTAATCTGTGATTTTAAAGGACGCGTAGATGCTGCAGCTGTAATGAGTTTTTATCCCATTCAAAATGTAAGTGATTTATCCGGATCATTGTTGGCGGATATTTCTTTCGAAGGTGAAATAGGACTCTTAAAAAGGAAAGCTACTGCGCAACGCGTTACAACTACAGGTACAATTGATCTTCAAAGTATTAATTTCATTTACGGTGATGACAAAACTCCTTTAAAGAACCTATCCGGAAATCTGCAGTTCAACAACAACGATTTAGCACTGAGTAATGTAACGGGTAATTTGGGAAACAGTGATTTTATATTGAATGGATTCTTTAAAAATGTAATCACGTTTTTATTGTTTGAAAATCAACCCATTGGAATTGAAACGGATTTGAGATCAAGGTTTTTAGATGTGGATCAACTCTTTGATCTTGCTTTTGGAAAAGCTACTGCTGGCAAAACACAGGAATACGAATTTAAAATTTCGAAGAACATCAATATGAATTTCAACTGCGATGTTAAAGCCTTGCGTTACAAACGCTTCAACGCACAGCAACTGAAAGGCGATTTGTTAGTGAAGAGCCAGATGGCCGTATCACGCAAAATTACTTTTAAGTCGATGGGCGGAGATATGGTAATGTCGGGAATTGTAGATGCTAATAATCTGAAAGCAATTGACGTAGTCACCACCTTTAAGCTCAACAATATTAATGTAGACAGCGTGTTTTATGTTTTCAAAAACTTCGATCAGGATTTTATTGAAGATAAACACTTGAAAGGAAAAGCCTTTGCCGATGTTAATCTTGAGATGACCCTGCAACCGAATCTTTCATTATTTCAGGAAACACTTATCGGTGATATTAGTGTTACCATTAAAAATGGTGAGCTGAATAATTTTGAGCCCATGCAAAAGCTGAATAAGTATTTGGATGATGAAGGCTTGAGCAAACTGCGTTTCTCGGATTTAAAAAATGATATTCATATCGAAAATAAGACGGTTTACATTCCGCAGATGGAAGTACGCACGAACGTAACAGCGCTAAAAGTGAGTGGCACACATACTTTTGATCAGCGTATTGATTATCGTATTGTAACACCGCTAAGAAGCAGAAGAAAAATTGATCCGCAAGAAGCACAAGATGCATTGGAAGAAGAAAACGGCCAGGCAAAAATTTACCTTAAGATCACCGGCACTACTGACGATTATAAAGTTCAGTACGACACAGAAGCCGTAAAGAAAAAAATTGCCGATGGTTTAAAGAATGAAGTGAAAGAATTAAAAGATGCCTTCAAGAACAAAGGCACAAAGAAGAAAAAGGAGTTGGAGTTAGAGAAGGACGAGTACTTCGATTGGTAGGAGTAAAGATTTCTTCATCTTACTCAGTAGTATCCTCTACATATTCTTTATTCTCGGTAAACGTTATAATATTTCTGAACGGATCAATCACCTCCATTGTAGTAACACCTTCCGCCCAATACGATTTCCCAATACCGGGCCTGTTGTACTTGTATTTTTTGTCAATTAGTTTTTTGTGAAATTCTTTTAGTCCAGCAAAATTTTCAATGTAGATGTGAGCACCAGGCGAACAGTCACCAGAATGTTCAGAGAGATGAAGAATCAAATTGTCTAAAGATACTTGCATATAGAAAGGAGAGTTGGGCTCAAGTTGATGCTGCCAATCAATTTTAAATCCAAGCCAATCCACATAATGAGCAATGGCTTTTTCATAATCAAAAATCCGGAAGATGGGTTTAGTAATAGTCATTATTCAGTGTGTTGAGAGATTAGCAATTTCCTTAATCTTCCTTCAATAAGCTAGGTGGCTTGTGTTGATTTGAAAAAATCACCGTATGGTTTTTCAGTCTCTACAACAGTATTGCTGTACCTAAAGAAATTGTGCTCCTGCGCGGAATTCTTAAAGTGCATGTCAGCACATGAGCTGTCCGCGCAAAAGAGAAACTCAAACCATCACTCCTGCGACACGCAGGAGTGATGGTTTGAGTTGTTAAATGCATGAATGAGCAAAACCGCTTTTGGCGGTTTGCTCATTCATGCATTTAAACGCGCGCCTACTCTCTGCCTACGAAATACTGTTTTTATCCCGCGCATCTTTCCTGAACGTGGACAGAATGGGTATACTCAACGTGGTGCAAAACTTTCGAAGGTATTAACCAATACTATTTTGCAGCTGTACTCATTTCATCACTAAGAATATTCTAAATCCCTAGTAAGCTTTTCAGAAGGCTCTATAATAATAGTCTCCATTGAATTGTGGAAACCCAACTTGATCATTTTATTTCTTTAACAAAATAGTAACTAATAACCTTCTTCCCCGTATATTTGTTTTACAAAACATATATAAATGGGAAAAGAATATCTGGGCGAATTCGAAGAATTGGTTCTCACCATGGTTGGAATACTCCGAGAGGATGCCTATGGGAACGCCATTGTAAACGAAATTAAAGATCGCGTTGGAAGAGATTCCAATCTCAGCGCTGTGCACGTAACACTCTATCGATTAGAAGACAAAGGTCTTGTAAAATCGAGCATGGGCGGATCTACGAACGCGCGCGGAGGTAGGCGTAAACGAATTTTCACTGTTACCAATGCCGGACTTGCCATGCTTCGTGCCATGAAAGAAGCACGAATGGATCTTTGGAAGTTAATTCCTCAACTGAAGATTGTAGGTAGCTAAC
Organism: Chryseolinea sp.; assembly: GCA_039930485.1. Taxonomy (GTDB): domain Bacteria; phylum Bacteroidota; class Bacteroidia; order Cytophagales; family Cyclobacteriaceae; genus Chryseolinea. Next base: position 80,099 of record JBDTTT010000002.1, on the reverse strand, counting down.
ATGCAGGAAAAAAGTACTCCACCTCGGTTTGCATCTCGATTGCTTGAGAGGTTTTGTCCATCCGGATTGTATGAAGGCATCGAAGGAGATTTAGTGGAGCAGTTCGAGGAGGACTGTAAATTGATTGGAGTAAAAAGGGCAAAGAGAAGATTTGTATTGAACGTTATTAAATTCTTCAGACCAGAGATCATTTTAAGAAACAAGTTCAAGAATCAATTTTTCCAAATGTATATGCTGCAAAACTACATCAAAATTGCTTTTCGATCGCTGTGGCGTTCGAAGGTTCATTCGTTGATCAATGTGTTTGGCCTCGGTCTTGGCATTGTGTGTTGTATTCTCATCACCTTGTTTGTGAATGATGAACTTACTTTCGATAAGTTTCACAAAAAAGCAGATCGTATTTACAGAGTTTACGCCCACGAAAATTATGGAGAGAATCAACAATTCTTTTATACGGTAACACCTTTTCCAATGGGACCTGCACTAAAAGAGAATTTTGCAGAAGTTGAAAGTCAGGTGCGAATTAATAAAATCGGTACACAGGTAAAAGTGGGAGATAATCTTTTCAATGAAACCCTGACCATTGGCGGACAGGATTTATTTAATGTGTTTGATTTTAAGATTCTGAAAGGTGCAGCGGATGGAGTCTTAAGCAAACAAAGTCATGTTGTCATTGATGAAGATCTTGCAAAAAAATATTTTGGTGACGCTGATCCCATCAATAAAATAATATCCATTCAACTAGGAGAAGTGTTTGAAGATTTTACCGTTGCTGCCGTAATAAAAGTCCCAACAAATTCAAGCATTCAATTTTACATGCTAATCTCTGATTTAAACTATCCGAAGTTATATAGTCAACAAGTGCTTACATCGGTCTGGTTTGATATTAATCCTGAAACGTACGTGTTGTTGCGCGAAGGTGTTGATCCAAAGACGGTAACAAATAAATTTCCACCTGTTTTTAAAACGCTTTTAGGCGAAGAAGATTTTAAGATTAGCCATTACGAAGCCGGACTACAACCCTTAACGACAATCCATCTTGACACAAGTTACCCTGTAGGAATAGCTGCGGTCAACAATCCAAAGTATGCATACATATTAGCCGCCATTGCATTGCTCATTTTGTTTGTGGCCTGCATAAACTTTGTAACACTTTCTGTTGGTCGTTCATTGAAGCGCGCAAAAGAAGTGGGTATTCGCAAAGTGGTTGGTGCAGCACGCACACAATTGATCGCACAATTTATTGGTGAGGCGGTGATTGTTACACTAATCTCTATGACAATTGGTTTAGTACTGGCTGCTGTTGGATTGCCTCTCTTTAATAATCTCTCCGGAAAACAACTCGTTTTGCCTTTCAATGTATTTATGTTGGAAGTAGTGGTAGTGTTGTTGCTTATCATTGGTTTGATAGCCGGAAGTTATCCAGCGTTCATGCTTTCCGGATTTCAACCTATCTCCATTCTCAAAGGCAGTATTCAAATGGGAAGTTCAAAGCAAGGTTTGCGGAAGATACTGGTAGGTGTTCAACTTATGTTTTCAATTTTTCTGATCTCCAGTACATTGGTGATGCGCAATCAACTTTCATTTTTGCAAAACAAGAGTTTGGGATTCAACAAAGAGCAACTCGCTGTTGTGCAGCTTAATGTTCCGCGGACTGGTAGAATGGCGGAGCGAATTGGTAAAGGTTTTGAAATAGCCGAACAATTTAAATCTGAACTGCTAAAGTTTCCTCAGATCGCATCAATTTGTGCGTCCTCACATGATTTTGCCAATGGCAATTGGGTAAACATTGGGTTCACTGATGACAAGGGAACGTATCGCAATTTCAATATGAATTCAATTGATGATGATTATCTCTCTACGCTCAAAATGGAATTAGTAGCGGGACGCAATTTCTATGACGACAATCCATCCGATAAGAGGCGTTCCGTTATTGTAAATGAAGCGTTTTCAAAAGAATACGGCTGGACGGATGCAATAGGTAATAAAATTCCGGGAAAGAATTTTCCTGACCACGAAATCATTGGAGTGATTAAAGATTTTAATTATGCCTCACTCTATACCAAAGTAGCACCGTTGGTTTTAGTTGAAGATCCAGCCATCATTTTGAAAGGAATGGAAAATATAAATGTCGACAATAGCCCTATTCCTAAACTTCTGATTCGTTTGAAGCCTGGAGACACTGCGGCAACGATCGAACAGATTAAAGCGGTTTGGAATAAGATCAGGGGCGGAGAAGAGTTTGCTTTTGCATTTGTCGATCAGACTTTAGATGCACAATATCGCAGCGATCAAAATCTTGGAAAGATTGTAAGCATTGCAACCACACTCGCCGTGATTATCGCAAGCCTTGGTTTGCATGGACTTGCTTCGTTGGCTTTGCAAAGTCGCACAAAAGAAGTGAGCATTCGAAAAGTGATGGGAGCCACCGAAAATTCCTTACTCCTGCTTCTGACTAAAGAATACATATTCCTCATTTTAATATGTATGCTAATCTCTGTTCCCGCAACATGGTATCTCATGTCCAATTGGCTTTCTTCTTTTGAGTATAAAGTGGAAATTGGATATGGTGTCTTTGTATTGGCTGGGGGAATTTCTTTAATGATCGCACTAGCAACCATCAGTTTTCAAACACTCAAAACCGTATGGACCAATCCCGTGAAGAGTTTGAACTATGAATAAAATTCAACCACCAAATTACGCTCTACGGTTTCTTCACTGGTTTTGTCCACCAGGTTTGTATGAAGGTATTGAAGGTGATTTGTTGGAGCAGTTTGAAGAGGATGTAAATGAAGTTGGCGAGAAGAAAGCGCGAACACGATTTGCATTTCATACCATCAATTTTTTTAGACCATCCATCGTCTTACGAAATAGATTTTCAGTAAAATTAATCAGTACCATTATGATCGGAAATTATTTAAAAGTGGCTTCGAGAAATATTCAGAAGCGTAAGTTTTATTCATTCATCAATGCTTTTGGATTGAGCATCGGGATCGCGTTTTGTGTTCTCATCTATTTGTACATACAAGATGAAAGAAGCTTCGATCAGTTTCACGCCAACAAGGATCGCATATTCCGAATGGATGGAGTAACGTTTGATACCTGGCAGTCAAAATCAGATGACCCTTATCAGCGATCTGCCTGGTTGCAAATGGGATTGAAGCAAGCGTTGACAGACGAAATCCCTGAAGTAGAGTTTGCAACACGCTTTACCGGAAATGAAAAAGGCATTTTTAAGTTTGAAGACAAGATATTCACTGAGAGAGTATCTTACGTAGATGGAGATTTCTTTAAAATGTTTTCTTTCAAATTATTAAAAGGAAATGCCGAGAAGCTTTTTCAGAATAAGACAGATGTAGTGCTGACTCCCGCAATTGCTGAAAAATATTTTGGAGATGAAGATCCCATCGGTAAATCTGTATCCATTAACAATGACGTTGAGCAAATGTATACTGTAGCGGGAATCATTGAAGCACCACCTGCTAATTCAAGTTTTGCTTTTCAAATATTGTTGCCACAGGAAAATCGACCTTATTACAAACAGCAGATCGACAAATGGGGTAACTTCAATACACCAGCGTTCGCTCAGCTTCGTCCTAACTCTGATCTTACTAAATTTAAAACAAGTCTCGACAAGCTGGTAGAAAAATATACAGGTGAGTTGAATAAAGATTGGAGGAAAGAGTCAATCAATCCTATTCCAAAGGATGCAAAGTTTTTTGAGATACAATTTACGCGACTCACTGACATGCATTTAAAAAACGAAATCAGTTGGGACAAAGTGAGTGATCCTCAATACTCAATGATTCTGGGTGGCGTTGCTGTTCTCATACTCATCATTGCCTGCATCAATTACATATCGCTTGCTTTAACTACTTCGGCATCCAGAAGAACAGAAGTAGGTATTCGCAAAGTAGTAGGAGCATTAAAGAACCAACTCGTTTATCAATTTAGTTTTGAATCGGTGATTATTGCTTTAGCATCCATGATTATTGGATTGTTTTTAGTGATTTTGTTTTTGCAACCCTTCAATTTGTTTACGGATAAAGGAATACAGTTAACATGGGGAAATTCTTTGCCTGTTATTGGAGTAAGCCTGGCAATTACAATTGTGGTAGGCTTGTTGGCGGGAAGTTACCCGGCTCTTTTTCTTTCAAAATTTAAACCAGCTTTGGTATTGAAGGGTGGGTTCACATCGAAATTACAATCGGGTTTTACAAAGCCATTAGTTATTTTGCAGTTTGCGCTCTCTGCATTTTTAATTATAAGTTCAGTGATTATGTATAAACAAATGCGATTTGTAGCCACGAAAGATCTGGGCTACAATCAGCATCAGGTATTAGTAGTCCCCACTCAAAAAGCATGGAACGAAGAATCGAATAAAACGGTGGAGCAATTTCGCGAACGGTTAAGTCAGGAAAAGGATGTGATAAGTGTAGGAGGAACCAGCATCTCGTTTAACCAAGGATGGTCACGCAACGGTTATAAAATTAATGACGAGCAAAAGTCAGCTTACGTTTATGCTGTTGATCCTTTCTACATTCCTACGCTAAATGTTCAAATGGCGCTGGGTAGAAATTTTGATACCAGTATTCTCTCCGATTCAAATGCAGTGATTGTGAACGAAGCATTAGTAAAAGATATGAAGTGGGCTGATCCGCTAAACTCATATCTGAATTGGACAGGAGATACGGTTGGGTTGGGATACCGAGTGGTTGGTGTTGTAAAGGATTATCATTTTCTGTCGCTTGAGGCTACGATTGAGCCTATGCTGTTGAGCATAAATAAAGAATCGGCTGGGTATCTAACCAACATGCAAATAAAAATAAGCCCGGATAATATTCCTGCTACGATTGAGCGGATACAAAAAGCCTGGAAAGAACTCTATCCGGATCGGCCTTTTGATTATGCTTTTCTAGATCAGGATGTAGCCAGGCAGTATGAAAGCTACGAACGCTGGATGAGCATTATGGGATTGGCAACAGGCTTTGCAATTTTAATTTCATGTTTAGGCTTGTTCGGCCTTGCCGGAATTAATGCAGTGAATCGCACCAAAGAAATTGGAATTCGAAAAGTAATGGGTGCCGACCTGAGAACCATTTTTGTGTTGCTCAACAAACAATTTATCTGGCTTGCCATTGTAGCATTTTGCATTGCCTCACCACTCTCCTGGTGGTTCATTACCGATTGGTATTTGAAAGACTTTAAATTTAAGGTACCTGTAGGATGGGAATTGTTTGCCATCAGTATGGGCAGCGGTTTATTGCTGGCCATGGCAACAGTAAGTTATCACGCCATCAAAGCAGCCATGATTAATCCGGCTGAGACGTTGAAGTATGAATAAAAAAAATGCCGTGCGCAAGTATTTAATTTGTGCACGGCAACTATTCAAACTATTCAGTTCGTAGCATCATCATATTTCTTCCGTCAACACTAATTTCCTGTTTCCATAATTTTCGATCGGCCTTGTCGATATAATACGTGCTAATGCCATTTGAAATTTCATCTGCAACCGTTACAATCCATACTTCTTTATTTCCTGAATTAATACTTTTGTATGTTCCATTTTTAACTTCAGTAACGGAGGCCTTGAGTACTCCTATCTTGGCGGATGGGTTATAATCATAAATTGAAATATCCTTTTTGTAACCTTCTTTAAGAGGAAGCCAGGTTATTAGGGTAGGATAAAGATTACTGTCAAAATAATCAACTTTTGTGGTGTCATGGATGACAGTATTTTGATTTTTTGCTTTGTCGTTATAGAATCCTGATACAACCTTTCCAAAGTTTAAAACCATATCTCTTTGCGCATTGTAAGATGAATGACGAATGGGTTTGAGCGTTTTAGTATCTGCACTAGTCGAATCAACCCAAGGTGTGGTTCTGCCTTTTAGACTGACTTGTGTGATTAAGTGAAGTGTATTTTTATCCGTTAAGAGTTGAGTGGAAACTTTTCCTATTTCAAATTTCAAAGTATCTCTCAAAGCATACCAGGTCATATCATACGTTGAGTTTTTGATCCATTTCTTCTCAAATGAATCGTTCCCTGGTGTTAGCGGATTTTGTGCAAAGCTTGATATGGATATAATACCCAACAGGATTGTTAGAATTGATTTCATAAAACTTACTTTAAATAAATGTGGGTGATGATAGACCCTAATACGGGGTAGACTTTAAAAAGTTGGATGCTTTTGAGAATAATCAAATGATGCTTAACGGTTTTAAAATCAAAACCCCAACTCGTGCAAGGTACTGCTTGTGCGCTCACTATCTTCAGCGTCCGCTGATTTACAGTCTCAGTTAACAGTTCACCATCAAAATCACTTTCACTCTAATAGGTATTCAGCACCAACAAACCTTACAATTTCAAATACCTTCATATTTTTCTAGTGATTTCAATATAATGCGCATTGATTAAATTGGAATTTTTTAAGCAAGCGGACGCTTGAGTATGTCTTTTGATTTACTAAAGTATTTTGACCGAAATTATTTTGATTGGTTTGAAGGAGCACAAGGGAGACCCTTGCGCTAGTTAGGGTCTAACCGAGTAATACACAGAGAATGCGACAAGAGCCAGCCCAATTGTAAATATGGCTATCCAATTATTTAATTCTTTTCTCCTTTCAATAGTCAAACCATCCGCCTGAGTAAATTCAATAGTTTCATAATTAAATCTACTTCTCAGTAAATGAATCCCATTGTCGGATACGCCAAATTCTCTAGTCTCAAAGTAATAATTAGTCATGAAGTACTTTTTTTGAAAACATGTTTGCTAACAATTGGATATCGGTAACATTACCGAGACCTCTTTATTGTTCTCTCTAAAGTAAGTACATAAGCTAAATTATCCTAAACAAAAAAAGGTCGTCCTGCTAATGCAGGACAACCTTTGGAAAAACAAAATGCTCTTATTGAGCTGGCCCTTCCAGTTGTACTTTCACAGGTTTCTCATATCCAAAGAGTTCATCAAGGGTAAGTTCTTTTACCTCTCCGTACTTTTGTAAATCTTTTAAATTGAGTTTGCTTCGATCGCCCACCATCACTACGTTAAATTTCTTTCCTTTAATGTATTGTTTCTGGAAGTTCTCAACATCGTTGATGGTCATGTTCTGAATCTTTTCGTAAACATCTTTGCGAACGTCATGATCAAGTCCTTTGCGCATTGCACTTTCATAATTGAAAAGTATTGCGGTCTTTGTGATGCGTTCGCTTTCGAGTTTGTTCATCAATGAATTGCGTGCTACATCAAACCCGCCTTCTGATTTCGGGAAATTTTGAATGAGCTCGGTCATTGCTTTCATTGATTCAGCTTGCTTGTCGGCCTGCGTTCCTATGTAGCCGAAGAATTGATCGTTGTCTGTTTTCTTATCTCCCAATCGGTAACTTGCAAAGGCTGCGTAAGCGAGCCCTTGTGCTTCGCGCAATTCCTGAAATACGGGTGAGGCCATGCTACCTCCAAAATATTCGTTGAACATACGTGCTTCCGGAACTCGGTCTGCATCAAATTTCTCTCCTTTCGAAAGAAATATAATTTCTGCTTGCACCATATCATAGTTTGCCCAGTATGCCGCTGGTTTGTCCATGCTTAGTTCTTTGAACTCAACCGGTGCAGGTACTGGTAATAGTTTTTCTGGCAGTATATGATTGGTATTGAGTGAAGTGATCAAATCCGTTTCTGAGCTAGGACCGAAGTATAAAACACGATGTTGTGTTTTGGTAAAACCTTTAATAATGTCTACCAACTCCGTAGCCTTTACTTCGCCCAGTTCTTTATTGGTAAGCACATTGGTAAATGGAGATTTCGCCCCGTACGTTCCATAATTCATCAAGCCATCCCACAAAATTGCGGACTTGTCTTTTTTAATATCGTCACGCTTTTTGAAAATGCCGTCAATCATCTTCTTAATGGCTTCATCATCTGGCTTTGGATCTGCCAATAATTTTTCAAAGAGCTGAATGGACTTATCCATATTTTCAGTAAGACCATTGAGGTAAACGTACGTCTTATCTTCATCTGCGAATACTCCGAAGTCGCAACCAATCTTGTAGAACTCTTTTTTCACATCTTCAGCGGTCATATCACCTGTACCTAAGTATTCGAGGTACTCAACCGCTTCCTTCATTTTCGGATTGTTGTTTGTGCCGACATCAGACAAATAATAAAGGGTAAACAAATCGTTCTCTGCGTTTTTAGTATACAACACATCAACGTCTTTATTCATCTTCAACTTTTTAACATCTTTCGTATAGTCCAAAAACACAGGCTGAATTTTGTCGACTTTGTTTGTCAGCAGTTTTTCATGGAAAGGTGATTTTAGTTCTTTGTTAAGAGATACCTTTGTGATGGAAGGCTTCGTAACTTTTTGTTGATTCTTATCTTTTCCATTTCGTTTGTACACCACCACGTAATTGTCTTTGTAATGATCGTTTGCAAATTTTACAATCTCTTCTTTCGTGATCTTCGTCAAATCCTCCGTCCTAGAAATATAATCCTTCCACGGAATGTTATTGGTGAAGGCCATTACTTCATCATTTGCCCGTGACCAGTTGTATTGCGATTGATTGATGGCATTTTTCTTTAGGTCATTAATAACCGCTTCAATAAGCCAGTCATCAAATTCACCTTTCTTCAAAAGATCGACTTGCTCAAGTAATAATTTCTTCACGTCTTCCAGCGATTGACCTTCACGTGGTTTGCCAGTGAAAGTGTGTAATGAAAAATCGTTGAGATTATCAACATAGCTGCTTGGCTCTAAAACTTTTTGTTGTTGCTTTAGATTCAAATCGATAAGACCAGCCTGTGAGTTCGCGAGAATCATATCTGTAAGTCGTAACAATTTTGCATCCTCAGAGTTTGTGCCTTTAAATCGGAATGCCATGTTCAACCATTCAGAATCTGGTCCATATACATCTACCTCAATTGGTTTTGTAATTTCTTCTTCTGCAATTGGTTCCCAAGGCTTTAAATCTGCATTGGGTTCCCAGCTCCCAAATGATTTATCGATCAACGCGATGGTTTTATCAAAATCAATATCACCACTCAAACAGATGGCAACATTATTCGGACGATAATATTTGTAGAAATAGTTTTTGATTTCAGTAATCGATGGATTCTTCAAGTGATCAATCGTTCCGATTACGGTTTGCGTTCCATAAGGATGTTTCTTAAAAGCAGCAGAATACAAAGCTTCAAATGTTTTCCAATAGTCGTTATCAAGACTACGATTCTTTTCTTCATATACTGCCTCTAACTCGGTGTGAAATAAACGCGGTACAATTTGACGGAAGCGATTCGATTCAATAGCAACCCAGTTTTCAACTTGATTAGCAGGAATGTCATTTACATATACTGTACGATCTTCTGTCGTGTATGCATTGGTACCTTTCGCACCAATCTCTGAAACCATTTTATCATATTCATTAGCGATGGCCAGTTTTGACGCATCGTTCGAAACCTGATCAATCAGTTTGTAATAATTAGTACGTTCAACTGAATCTGTGAGCGTGCGATAATGTTCAAACATGTGTTCGATACTATCGAGATACACTTTTTCTTTATCCCAGGCTTGTGTGCCGAAATCGGCTGTTCCTTTAAACATGATGTGTTCAAGATAATGGGCAAGGCCCGTTGCGTTTGCCGGATCGAATTTTCCACCGGCTTTCACAGCAATGGAGGTCATAATGCGCGGCTCAGCTTTGTACTGACTGAGGTAAACCTTCAACCCGTTTTTCAGGGTGTAGATCCGAACATTAAGTGGATCGTTAGTAACGTACTCATACGAAAACCCATTGCTTTCCGCAGTTTTGGTTTCGTACTTACTTTCGGGCGTGCAGCTTTGCAGGAAAGCGAAGGCCATTAAAACGTAGACGAGGTGTTTGATTTTCATAACTTATGTTTTATGGGGGTTGAATAAAGAAAAGTAGAAATAATTAACGTGACTTCCTCTCAATATTATATTGGTAGATTACTTAAATGAATAAATAGTTTTAGGGCCTTTACCGATTCACTTTGGCCAATAGAATTTCCACAACGGCCCTGTTAAAGAAGGGCAAGCTTTTTGACGAATTAAGCTGTTTTCTTGATTTCGGGACAGGGATATAAAACAAAAAAGGCTCCTTATAAGGAGCCTTTTTTTGTCAATATTAATTTTCGATTATGCTGTGACTGGCTTTCCTGGTGCTGGAATTTCATCTTTTGAGAAATCCACTAATACCGGAGTACCAATGCATAGAGAAGAGTATGTTCCGATAATAACACCAATCAACATGGCGAATGTAAACCCTTTGATTGTCTCTCCTCCAAAAATGAAGAGGATAGCCAATACAAATAATGTAGACATACCCGTGATGAGCGTACGGCTAAGTGTATCGTTCAATGCATTGTTCACTACGATAGCTGTACTCTCGTGTGCTTTCTTCAAAGACAAGAATTCACGAACACGGTCGAATACCACGACACTATCATTAATGGAGTAACCAATTACCGTAAGAATAGCGGCCACAAAGGCCTGATCGATTTCCATTGTGAATGGCATAATACCTTCCAACAAGACGAAAAGTGAAAGCACTACCATTACTGTATGGAAAAGACTTACCACAGTACCCATTGCAAATTGCCATTTTCTAAAGCGGATCAGGATGTATAAGAACATCAAGGCTACCGCAACGGCAAGTGATGTGATTGCTGATATTTTAATATCATTCGCAATGGTTGGTCCTACTTTATACGAACTTAATACAGATGCCTTGTTTCCAGAAATACTGTTAATTCCGGCAATCAGCTTTTGTTCTGCCTGATTAGAAGCTTCTTCAGAGTCATCATCAATTAAGTAGCTGGTTGTGATTTTATACTTGTCACTGCCAAAAGTTTTCACTTCAGGAGCTTCACCAAATGGTGCTGCAAGTGATTCACGAACCGACATTGAGTTTACTGGATTTTCAAATGCAACGATGTAGGTACGTCCACCTTTGAAATCAACACCATAGTTAAATCCTTTTATGGATAGCATGATCATACCGGCAACGATGATCGTTCCGGAAAGAATGTAATAGATTCTGCGGTTGGCAATAAAATTGATATTGATACTTCGGAACAAATTCTTTGACCAGCCCATTGAGAAGCTTATATTCTTACCTCTGCGAATGTAGTATTCGAAAATCACGCGGGTGAAGAACACAGACGTAAAGAACGAACACAAAATACCGATGATCAGTGTTACGGCAAATCCATAAATCAATCCTGAACCAAAGGCCAACAATACAAATCCTTTAATAAGCGTTGTCGCGTTTGAATCGAGAATGGCCGAGAAAGCATTTTTATAACCTGCACGAATGGAGTTTTCCAGACTTTTACCTTGGGCCAAATCTTCCTTTACACGTTCGTTAATCAACACGTTAGCATCTACCGCGATAGCGAGTGAAAGCAGAATACCGGCAATACCTGGCAACGTAAGGGCTGAGTTGAGCGTGGCCAGAATACCCAATAAGAAAATAAGGTTAAGGATTACAGCTAAGTCAGCTACCCATCCTGAAACATTGTACACCACCAACATAAAGAAGATGATGATAAGGAACCCAACTACAATTGAGATGATACCATTGCGAATTGACTCAGCACCAAGTGTTGGTCCTACAGATGATTCTTCAACAATAGTAGTAGGAGCAGGAAGTGATCCGGCTTTCAATACGTTCGCTAAGTCTTTCGCTTCTTCATCTGTGAAGCTACCCGAGATTTGAGAGTTACCGTTTGGAATTTCTCCGTTTACAGATGGGGCTGAATAAACGGTATTGTCAAGCATGATGGCAATTCTACCCTTTGGAGTTTTGCTTGAAGCTTCAGCGGTCCACTTCGCCCAAATGCGTGTACCCGTTCCATTCATCTTCATGCTCACAGATGGTTGAGCGCGTTCATCCAATGCTTTGCTGGCATCGGTAATCACTTCACCACTCAATCTAGATTTGCCGTTGCGGCCGATGTCGAGGAAGAAAAGTTCAAGTGATTCTACGGTGCCGATTTTATCAGGCTTATTTGCCCAGAACACTCTTACGTTGCGAGGCAATTTGCTGAGAATATCAGATCTGTTAAAAATGTCGTTGATCTTGAACGTGTCCTTAATGTTATAACGGAAAGCGCCAGGTATCGTACTCAGCGAAAAAAGCGGAGATACATTAGCATTTGCAAGTGAATCTAAACCTTTTGGTGCTTTCGCTTGTGTTGTATCACTTGATGATTTTGTGCTATCACCTAATAACGAAGACAAATCTTGTGATTCAACTTTGGCCGGTTCACCATCTGCGGTTGGAGCCGCCAGTACAGCTGCAGCTTTTTGCTCAGTCACCAGAATATCGTTAATGGCGATCAATGAACTATTAAGCGTACTTGGTTCTACTACATCCCAGAAATCAAGACGAGCTACGCCAGATAACAGTTTGCGTACACGCTTTGGATTATCCGCTCCGGGAATTTCAACTTGAATTCTACCAGTACCTTGCATGCGTTGAATGTTCGGTTGAGATGTTCCGAACTGATCAAGACGATTGCTAAGAATAGTGAATGAACGATCGATCGCACTTTCAACTTCTGTCTCAATTACGCTGATTACTTTATCATCATCATCGTTCGTTGCAATGCGACCACGAGTATTGGCATTTGCAAAAAGAGAAGCCAAAGGCTTGCCTGGATTTGCTTCGCGATATGCTTTGATAAATAGGGTGGCGTAACTCTGGCGACTGGTCTTTACTTGTTGTGAAGCTTTTTTCAACGCTTCAACAAATGTTGGCTCTTCGCTATTACCGCTAAGACTTTTGATAATGTCTATAGGAGAAACTTCAAGGGTTACGTGCATACCGCCTTGTAAGTCAAGACCAAGACTTAGTTCAAAGTCTTTTACTTCTTTGTATGTGTATTGGGCTACACCTATATCATATACAGGCACATTCCATACTGAATCGAGGTATGCTTGTTTTTTGTTGATATCCACAACGCCATCTGTGCCAGTGGCAGAAGCAACAGCAGCGCGTTGCACGTTGTATGATACGTAGGTAAACGAGAGGTAGAAGAAGCACAGCAAGGTGATCACTACCGCGAGAAAAATTACTAGTCCTTTGTTTTGCATATGGTTGGTTAAAAAAAATTGATTAAAATAATAAGGTGCCCGAATGATTCCATCCGGTTAGTTTGCTGAACGAAGAAATTCGTTAAGGTGCGTTGGGAGAAATGATCGTACTGAAAAGCGTTTGAAAGAATTTGCCTAACGGAATCGAAACGCTGAAGTCGTGTTGCTCTACTTCTTTTTCAGGGAATATAATTTCAAATAGGCAGAAGCTCTGTTGTTGAAACTCTGGATGAGTAGCAGAAGAAGGTAGTGTGCTGGAAGGAAGTGTTATGTACGCATCGCTCTGAGTGTCGGATGACTGATCTTGCTGCTGCTCGGTTTTAACTTCCTTTTTTGAAGGCTCGGGTTTTTCAAAGTAGAAAAACTGCGATACAACAATCGCCAGGGCTGTTATGATCCCGGTGATTAAGCTTATCGTGCGTACTTCTCTTTGTGCTGCCATGGCGATTAAGGGCTACAAAAGTAGGGATTTGCCATTAATGTGCAAGTGCCCGAATGGATACGCTATTTATGTCGCGAATTGGGCCTTAATAAAGGGAAATCAGCTTAGGATGGGCATTTTAAAAGGAAATTCTTTCGAAGCCAAATGCGATGGCAGAGCTCTTTCTGAAGCTGATTACTTATTCAGATAAATCGTTTTCCCTGTCTTGGCAGATTCCCGGGCGGCTGATAGAATCTCAACCACAACCTCATTGACAGGAAAAGAGGACAAATCTTTCTCTGGCTTGATGTTGCCATTGATTACAGCAGATAAATAGGAAAATATATTGGCGCGTTCCTGTGGCAGAGGTGAGAGATCAATCCAGGTTTGATTGTTAGGTTGATCGGTTGTTACATAACTCATTTTGTTTTTGCTGTTGGCAATGAGCACACCCTTTGTACCATAGACCTCTGTATCTTTTCTTCCGTAAGACCAATTCCAGGAAGCTTGAATAATTGCCTGGCATGTTGGATAGGTAAGTATAATGCTCGCTTCATCATCTACCTTCGGATAGATATCGGGTTTGAGTTGTTGTGTAATCGCTGTGACTGATGTTGGTTTTTGTCCGTCCATCAGCCAGGTCATTATATCGGCACCATAGCAACCAAAATCAGTTAATGCTCCACCACCATTTTGAATGGGATCAGTAAGCCAATCTAAAAATTCTTTACTGCATCCAATTTCTTTCGGACCCTGATGCCCGTCCATGATCACTACTTTGCGAATGGTGCCTAAGCTTTTTTCTTTCTTCACCATCTCCCACATTTTTGCATGCGAAGAATACCATGTGGTTTCATAATTGGTGAGAAGATGGATGTTAAACTTTTTTACCAATGCTTGCATTTGCTTGAGATGATCAACACTTACGGCTAAAGGTTTTTCAACAATAACGTGTATTCCTTTTGGCGCACACATCTTCACCACTTCCAAATGTTCAAAGATGGAATTGAAAGCACACACAGCTTCTGGTTTTGTTTTTTTGATGAGTTCATCCAGTGTTGAAAACCAAAGTGAGTCTGGAAGATTGTGATCTTTGAGTAATCGCATCGCCAGCTCTTTGTTGGGTTCAGCGAATCCTACAATAACAACATCTTCGCGTTTTCCCATGTATTCAAAAACCTGGTAAACGTGGTTATGCGTCATACCTGCAATACCAACGCGAATGGCTTTAGCCGATGTTAAGAATGAAACAGAAAATAAAAAGCTAATGAGAATGATGGAGCGTTTCATATTTTGTTATGAGAGACTTAGGTGATTTACGTTAAGTGAACGTCTTATTAGTTAGATTATGAATTTGCCAGCAGCTCTGTCATTTGATATAATTTGGCGACTCACATTCCTGCCAATATTCTATAATAATTTTTATTGTACGTTTTAATTTATCAAAGGAACTTGGTTTAACAAAAAATCCTTGTACGGACTTGGAGTATGCATCTACAACATGCTTTTGCTCAGCGTTTGTTGAAAAGAACAAATAGGGAATGCATTTTATCCGTAAGTCCTCATTGGTATGAATTTTTTCTCTTAATTCTATGCCATTTAACTTGGGCATGTTAATATCCGAAAGAATAAGAAAAGGTTCAACGGCTGACATGATTAAGTAATTTAGTGCTGCCTCACCGTCTCCAAAAAATATTATTTCATTTTTGAAATCAAGTTCTTTAAAAACTGTGGTCAAAAGCTCCTGGTCATCACCATCGTCTTCTATTACTACTATGGGCCCTATTTTGTTCATGGTAGCTCAATTATACTGTAAGCTATGACATTTAATTACAAAGTGTATTTAAGGCTAATGTCTGGCTAAGTGTTTGCCTTACCAAAATAAAAATAAACATTAAAAGGCAAATGCATTATAGGCGGTAGTTTTAGCTTGTCCGAATTCTCTTGAAGTCTACAAATAAGAAGACTAATACTCCAATTTGCCAGATTATCATTTGTTCAATTTGCCAATATTCAGTGCTATGTCTAAATAGTATATTTATCAGATACAGTCCACCAAGAAAAACCACAAATTCAAAGAATAGTCCGAAGAAACGAGCAGACATGTTACCTGATTTTAGCTACACCGGGCCTAAGTAAAATCAGAGGACTAAGCAGGAATGTTTTCGTAGAATATTTTTGAAAAAACAACATTCGTACTGAAGCTCCCATTCATGATGAAGTGAATGGGAGCTTTTATGCTTTATGAAATTGATTTCTTATATATGTTGAAAAACATGAACGGAAGAAATCCGAAGCTGAATAATAAGGTACCTCCAATCAGCAAAAGGTCAGCGCCTCCTATGTGCAAAACCTTGAGTGCTATGGCCGTGCAAATGGCCAGGGCACTTACAAATCCTAGGATCAATCGCAGCTTTTCAGTTAACGCTGAGTTAATGCTTAGTTTAAAATGATTCACCATCAACAAGGGCAAATACAAAAACACAAAACCAATCATACCATAGATGAGTAATTCATCGCCACCGGCCCAATGTAAAATCTTAAACGTTACACCGAAGCTCATTGAGATGGCGGTGATCAAACCGATTAAATACATTACTTTTTTCATACGCAATATTTTAGTTGAGTTTAATAAGAAAACAGTTTCATTTTGAATTTCATCCAAACCGTCTGGAGCCAGTTCAATAAGCGCTTGCTGAAAAGCATGCTCAAAAACATTTCCGCGTTCTATCTTTATTTCCACTACACAGCACAAGTGATCCAACACATCGTCTCGCAAGGAGTCAATGTTGATCGCACTTTGATCAATGTGCTTTCGTATCATTTCTACCTGATCAGCGGACAATCTCATACGTCAGTGAAAATAACGGGGTCTGAAAAAATCAGGAGATTGATTTCTTGTACATGCTGAAAAAGAAGAAGGGAAGGAAACCAAAAATGCACAGGCCTGCACCTGCCAGGAGAAGGGTTGTAGTTCCCGGTAAATGCAGGGACTTAAATATTCCCGACACACCAATCAGAATAGTACTGGCAAATCCCAAAATCATTTTTAGTTTTTCAGATAAGGCAATGCGAATATTCGTCTTGAAATGATCGATTGCCATCATCGGAACATAAATAAAGGCAAAGGCTGCAAATCCATAAATCGATAAGTCTCGGGCTCCTGGAAGATTCATGATGCCAAAGAACCAACCAGTTAGAAATGTCATGGTTGACAATAGGCCTGCGATGTACATTACTTTTTTCATAAGGATTATTTTAGTTGAGTTTAACAGGAAAATCGTTTCACGTTGAATTTCATCCAAACCTTCAGGTGCCAATTCATGAAGCGCTTCACGAAGGGCATTGTCAAAAATCTCCCCACGCTCCATCTTAATCTCAATAACACAACACAAATGGTCCAGCACGTCATCGCGCAATGATTCAATGTTGATACTACTCTGGTCAACTTGCTTTTCGACAATCGCTATTTCATCGGGCGATAACTTCATGCCACTGGATTATAAATGCCTGACGATAAATCAGGAAATTGATTTTTTATACAGGCTAAAAAAGAAGAAGGGAAGGAAACCGAAAATACAGGTAACTGCACCCATGATTAATATCGTCCGGGTCCCTGCCAAATGCATCAATTTAAATACTCCCGCTACACCAAGCAGAAGTGCGCAGACAAGACCCAATATCACTTTCAGTTTTTCGGGCAAGGCGCCTCTGGTATTCGTTTTGAAATAGTCCATCGTCATCATGGGAACATAAATGAAAAAAAAGGCCACGGACCCATACACTTGTAATTCAAATGCTCTGGGATAACGCATCAAACCAAAGAACCATCCGGTTACGAATGCCATAGCGGACAAGAGGCCTACGATGTACATTACTTTTTTCATAAGGATTATTTTATCTGAGTTTAATAAGAAAACTTTCACGCTGAATTTCGTCTAAACGATCATTCACCATTTCTATTAGTTAACCGATCGTTTCATATGTTCGGTATTCCGGGAAAACAATTCTATTGAGGGTCGCAATAAAATCTTTCAGTTCGGCTACATATACTGCTTTCTCCTGATGTCCGTGTTTCGTGAGGTAGTAGTACTTGCGTACTCTTCCGCCCACGTTCTCTTCTTTAAATGAAAGCAGACCATCACTTGTCATTTTTTGCAATGCCGGGTATAATGATCCATCCTTAAGGAGAATTTTACCTTCCGACAATTCCTTTACTTTTTGCGACATCTCATAGCCATACATTCTCTCCTGTTCTGACAGGAGTTTCAGAATAATAGCCGAAAGAGTGCCTTTTAACAGCTCTTTTGAATACATAGATCGAAGATACATAGATATATGATATATACAAATAATGAGAAGAAATTTCTTTCAAAAGCCGAAAAAAAGCCTGTCACGATGATGGATAACCTTGCTTGAGAATAGTAAAAGCCAAGAACTCAGTTAATATATCCTTACGGTCCTGAACTTCTAAACAATGCAAACAACAGTTAGATGCTGAAGTGAATTCTTAATTTGAAGCTTAACTTATTTCAATATCATATTTATCCAGAAGGCCGGCAATTCCAGTCAGTGAGAATTTGGCTTTTTTAATTTTATTGATTTCTGGATTTATTGAGTAGTTGAAGGAAGTACGAAGGTCGGCTTTTTCGAGAATGGTATTTTCAAATGTTGCATTCATCAAATCACAGTTATCAAGAACTGAACTGCTTAAGTCACACTCTGTAAAATCAACTTCCTGAAGTTTGGAATTTTTAAAGATGGTCTTCTTCAGTTTTGTTCTATAAAACGAAGAATGACTTAGATTGCAATTGTCAAAATGAACGGACAGGCCGAACTCACTGCAGTTATTAAAATGCAATCCTAACATTTTGCAGTTCTTGAAAATCACATTTTGCAATGCGGTCTTGTTCAATACCGTCATACTAAGATTGCAACTATCAAATGTGCAATCAATAAATTTGATATCGGCCACGTTTGAATTTGAAAAATCACAGTTTGTAAATTTGCAGTGGTCATATTCACCTTTCGCAAGTGGATTGTGAGTGAAGTCGTTTTTATCAAAAGTTTTCTCTGTTATGTACTCTTGTTTCATCTTGCTATTGAATTGATAATCACATTATGAATATGATTGTTGTTCGAAATTTCCTCAGTCTCCACCACATCCACCGCAACTACTGCACGAACTTCCGCAGCCTGAACTACAAGAACTACTGCTATCGGAAGAGGAACTGCCTGTGTCTCTAAGATTGGTCATTGGAATAAAGGAGGGTGATAAAATGACGGCTCCCATTAAAAAATACTGCCAGTCCCAATTTTTTTGATCTTCGCGTTTCGGAAGTATTTCGTCTCTGTAGAAACGTGGCACCGTGTCGGTACAAACCAGCATGGAAAGTCGCCACAGAAAAGTAACGACAACAATCACAAGGACAATAAGAATCAGTGCGATTAGGTGGACAGATTTCCCTCTCAAAATTCCGATAGAGAGCCGGAGAAGTCCCAGCATCAATACGATTGACAGGAGTGTAAAATTCAGGTAGAACAATTTTCCAAACGACTTCGATTTGATGAAATACTTTTTGAAAGCATCCATTGAATTGCATACCATACTGAAAATTGGTTTTTGAAGTAGTTGCTTTAATAGTGGCGCATACGAAACATCGCCCAGGTGTTTCAGTGTTTTGATAATGGTAAACTCTTCAAGAGTGTTTGCCGATGCCTCCTCGTGTAGCTTGAGTTTGTCGTTCTTCACTCCAATTACACCTTCCTTAACCAGCGGATTTACATTTCCGTGAATTACGTTTTGTAATTGTTGCGTCTTTAAATACACCAGCTCAAAGGGGCGCAACTGATGGATGAAGGTATGCGGCTTAAACCCTTTGACAATGTTAATGAGGTATGACTTGTTGTACATCTCGAGTCCTACAAAACTTATAACAATTAATGCCAAATAACCTTGCATGAAATATGGGTTATCGATGCGGACATAAACGGGCTTGAGTAAAAAGTAAAGGGGAGCCAATAAGGCAATGAACGAAAGAATGCCAAAAATTACGAATGTTCTGATTTTGAATTGTGATTTTGGGAGATGTACGGCTTCATACATGTCTGAGAATTCCCAAATTTCCTGAGGTTGCTCCCCGAATGTATCTATATAAAGTTTTTTCGTTCGTTGTTTGGCCAGCTTAAATTTTTCGAAATCTTCTTTATTGTGTGTTGAAGGAATATGCTGAATGTTCTTTCCAATGATATTGCAGAGGTCCGAATAGGATTGAGTGAAGATTAAATGTTGATGCCAAACGATGTCAATAATTTCGGAAGGCGACACCATAAGATCTGACGCGCCTGCCAGGTACATAAATTTTTTATATTCGACTATTGCTTTTTGAGTGAAGTCGATGGTCCAGAAGTTTTCTGTAGCAAGTCGCGTTGAGAATCCATATTCACTCATGGGATTATCAAAATCAAACTCAGATATTTTTTTCCAGAGAGCATTGTCCATAGTTAGTATGGTTAAATGAGTATTGCGTGTGAAGATACATACTAGTAATAGAAGGATAAAATTCAGATGCAGAATACATTGACGATCGATGGTGATTAAAACTATTTGATGATGACAACCATCGAATAATAAACCAGCCTAATTACTTAATGAAGATTTTCAACGTTCAAAATTGCCGACCTGTTCTTTTCTTGCTCCTATCTGTTTTGTCGGCTTGCGATTCGCAAGAGAAAAAAGTTTCAGGAGAAGCATCACAAGTCAAGAATGATCCAAACGAAATTTTCAGTTACTATTCCGAACCTGAAACAAAAATGGTTTACTCTGAATCGGTTTCTGATTCATTCAAGATTTTCACTTCATTACCCAACGAATACAATAGCGACACCACTTCAACATATCCCCTCATTCTGGTTCTCGATGCCAATGCTTATTTTGAATCCGTTGTTGCAGAGCTAAAATTGAGTACACTCACTCAAGGTCAACCCAAATCAATTGTTGTGGGAATTGGCTACAAGAATTTCTGGGCCATGGATTCTTTGCGCAACAGAGATTACACATATCCAATAGCTCCGCCAGAAGATGAATTCGTAGTAAGTGGTGGTGCCGAGAAGTTCAAGAATTTTATCGACAACGAGTTGCTAACAAAAAGTACGAAGCAATACAGAGTGAACAAAAATCAGGTAATACTCATGGGCCATTCATTAGGCGGATATTTTGTATTGTACCACATGTTTAATTCTTTCGAGGAGAGTGAATATAGTATCAACAACTACATTTCAGTAAGTCCATCACTCTCTTATGTAAATCAATATGTGTTGAAACTGGAAAAGAAATTAAGAGAACTGAAGAAACCCTTGCCGGTTAAACTCTATGTAAGTACAGGCTCATTGGAGCAGAGTGAAAAATATGAGAATCTCTTTTTAAAGTTGAAGACTCAAATGGAGTCCTCACATTACGACAGCGCGAATCTAAAATTTGTTGAGTTTGGAAATTTTGAGCATATGGATTCTGCGATGCCGGGGTTTATGAAAGGGCTTGTGTTTGTGTTTGAGAAGTAGAGAATTGTTAACTAATCAATGCAGCGACTCAACTTGGGCTATTGTACTTACACAAAAAAGCATTCCAAATTTGGAATGCTTTTTTGTGTAATGCCTAAACTAATGTTGAAAGTAGTATAATCTATTTTCCAAACTCCAACACAACCTTTTCTATAATATCACAGCACTCGTGAATCTGCTCTTCTGTAATAACCAATGGCGGTGCAAGACGAATAATGTTTCCGTGGGTTGGTTTTGCCAGCAAACCATTTTTTGCAAATTCAACGCACATGTTCCAGGCGGTTTCGCTTTCTGGTGAATCGTTTATTACGATAGCATTTAATAAACCTTTGCCACGAACTAATGTAATCAGATTTGTTTTCTTCATCATCGCCTGCATGCGCTCGCGGAAAACAATTCCTAAACGTTGTGCGTTATCCGCCAGCTTTTCGTCTTTCACTACTTGCAAAGCTTCCATGCATACAACTGCTGCCAATGGATTACCACCAAAAGTAGAACCATGTTCACCTGGTTTGATCACCAGCATAATATCATCATCGGCAAGCACTAATGAAATTGGCAACACACCACCTGATAATGCTTTTCCTAAAATTAAAATATCAGGTCTCACATTTTCGTGATCAGATGCGAGCATTTTTCCTGTACGTGCAATACCGGTTTGAATTTCGTCCATCATCAGCAATACATTATGCTTGCGGCATAAATCTTCTGCTGCTTTTAAATATCCATCCATCGGCATGTATACGCCTGCTTCGCCTTGAATCGGTTCGATCCACAATGCACATACGTTTGGATTGGCCAATGCTTTCTCTAATGCTGCAACGTTATCATAATCCACAACTTCAAAGCCCGGCATAAATGGTCCGAAACCCTTGCGTGCTGAGGGATCAGTTGATGCTGATATAATCGTAGTAGTACGTCCGTGAAAATTCTTTTTAACACCCACAATAACAGCTTCGTTATCGTCAATACCTTTTTTAGTATAACCCCACTTGCGTGCAAGTTTAATGGCGGTTTCGTTGGCCTCAGCACCACTGTTCATGAACAATGCTTTTTCGTATCCGAATACTTCGCATACAAATTTTTCTGCCAGACCAAGCTTATCATTATAGAATGCGCGAGAAGTAAGCGTGAGTTCTTTTGCTTGTTCAATTAATGCGTTGATGATGCGCGGATGGCAATGCCCTTGATTTACCGCACTATAAGCCGATAGAAAATCGTAATAGCGTTTTCCTTCAACATCCCACAAAAACACACCTTCGCCCTTGGTTAAAACAACGGGAAGCGGATGATAATTGTGTGCCCCGTATTTATCCTCTAATAAAATAGCTTCCCGGCTTGTTGTGATTGTTTCCACCATAAAATTCAAGTTTTCGCTCGCATTCAATCGAGTGCAAATCTAATCAGGTTTTTCTGATTTAGCAGGGTGAAGTGTTAAGTTTCGCGGTTGTGTAGCAACGGAAATGCAATAACTTTAGGCCATGGAAATTATTTTGTTAACCTTAGGATTGTTCGTTGGCTTTGCTGCTGCATGGTTTATTGCACGTTATAAATTTTCGGCCGACAATCAGTCAGGCTCTGGTGCTCTGTTGTTAGAAGAGGAAAAAACGAGAGGAGAACAAGAAAGAACAAAAGCAGCTTTGCTTCAGGCTGCTGAATTGAAAAATGATGTAGAAGTGCAACGCAAAACCGTTTTAGAATTAAATAACAAACTTTCAAGCACAACAGCGGATTATCGCAATCTACAGGAAAAGTTGAACGACCAGAAAAAGGAATTAGAAAATTTAAATGAAAAGTTCGCGAAAGAGTTTAAAAATCTGGCCAACGAGATTTTAGAAGAGAAGAGTAAAAAATTTACGGAACAAAATAAAACTAACCTGAGTGAAATTCTCAATCCGCTAAAGGAGAAAATCAACGAATTCGAAAAGAAGGTAGAGCAAACCAATAAAGAAAGCATTGATCGCAATTCAGCCATGCGCGAACAATTGGTAAATCTGAAAGAACTCAATCAGCAAATCACAAAAGAAGCAAGCAATCTTTCTAAGGCATTGCGAGGCGAATCAAAAACACAAGGTACGTGGGGTGAAATTCAATTGGAAGCAATTCTTGAACGTGCAGGACTGCAAAAAGATATTCATTACTTTAAAGAAAAGAATTACAAAAATGAAGAAGGTCTGAATCAAAGGCTCGATTACATTATTAAATTACCAGACGATAAATATTTAGTGCTCGATTCGAAAGTTTCATTAACCGCATACAGTAATTATTTCAATGCGACAGATGAAGCAGAGCAGGCTAGGCATCTAAAGAGCCATTTGGACAGTGTCTACTCTCATATTAAAATATTGGGTGAAAAGAATTATCAGAATTTGTATGAGATCAATCAACCCGACTATGTGATGATGTTCGTGGCCAATGAGCCAGCATTAACCATTGCATTGAAAGAAGATATTTCATTGTACGAAAAGGCACTGGATAAAAACGTTGCTTTGGTTTCTACAGCTACCTTATTAGCCACTTTGCGGACCATCAGTTACATTTGGAAACAAGACCTTCAAAATAAAAATGCATTGGAGATTGCAAGACAAGCAGGATCACTCTATGATAAATTCCATACCTTAATTGAAGACTTAACGAAAGTTGGAAATAATATTAAGAGCACTCAAAACAGTTACCAGGACGCGATGAATAAATTAGTAGAGGGGAAAGACAATTTAGTGAGAAAGACAGAGCGACTCAAAGAACTTGGAGCAAAGACCACAAAACAACTGAGTCAGCAATTACTTGATCGGGCAGAAGATTAATTTAAATTTCAAATATTACATACTTATGAAAAAAATCATATACCTGTTTTTAGTGCTAGTGTTGGCATCCTGTGCCACCGTTAAAACAAAAAAAATTGCCGTTACACCTGTTGGTGATTGGGATTACACGATAACCGGAACACCCAATGGTGACTATGCTGGTGTGATGACCATTTCAGAAAAAGAAAATGTGTTTGCGGCAGTAATGAAAACAAGTGAAGGTGAGTTGGCATTCACGAGTATGAGTTTTGACAAAGCTACTAACATCGTTACAGGAAATTTTAATTATCAAGGTACCGACTTAGTCTTTAATGCAACATTTGCAGGCGAAGCATTGACCGGAACAATTTCTGCTGGAGGTTATGGCTTTCCCTTCAAAGGAACGCGGAAAGCGAAAGCATGATTTTTTAAAATACAATTCAAGCAAACTTTGAAATCTGTTTGAACCGAATTTTAACAGTAGTCCAAACATTAAAATTGCCACGAATGCACGAATTTGAATTTATTCGTGCATTCGTGGCAATTTCTTTTTTATTGTCTTGTGCGCTTCAAGATATTTCTAAGCTTTTTGGATTAGCTTTTCTTTCAGTACAGATGGAACGGAAGCCACTTTTCGTTTTTCATAATCAAAACAAACAATACCTGTCTTTCCTCGTGCCACTTCCTTTCCCGTTGCTTTATTGCTCATTTTGTAAAGAAGATCGAAACCATATTTATTAAAATCGGATACTGCGATTTCAATAATAAGCTCATCTCCCAAAAATGATTCAGATTTATAGACCACTGCTGCGTCCGACATGAGTTGACCAACAGCTCCATCGAGATTGAGCTCACTTTTAAAACCCATGTGTCGATAAAACAAAATGCGGGCTTCCTGAAAAAGTGTAAGCACACTGTCGTTACCCACATGTCCACCATAGTTTAAATCAGATGCACGAACTGTAATCTCTATAGTGAAAATAAATTCTTCCGGAAGATCAATACTTAATCGAGCCATTTTATTTTAATCCGTAGGTATCAATCAAATACACTAACGCAGCCATCGATCCCGAGCCAAGCTCTAATTCACGCTTGCTTACTTTGTCGAAGGTATCTTGTGGTGTGTGATGATAATCGAAATAACGTTGTGAATCGGGAAGGTATCCGATGAGCGGTATACCTTGTGGAGCAAGCGGACCAATATCGGCACCACCACCTTCCTGACTGAAATCAGTTAACCCATATGGTTCAAGTAATGGCTTCCAACTTTGGATTTTATTCTTAGCAACATCATTCGCGCTCATTGTAAATCCACGAGGTGTGAATCCACCGCGATCGGATTCAATAGCAGCAATGTGTTTTTCTTTTTTCAACTCTGCTTGTTTGGCATATTCAATTCCACCACGCAAACCATTTTCTTCATTCATATACATTACAGCACGAATGGTACGCTTGGGTTTGATGCCGAGTATTTTATAGAGATACAATACATCCATCGCTTGTACACAGCCTGCACCATCATCGTGTGCGCCTTGTGCAAGATCCCAGGAATCTAAATGCCCGCTCACTACAATAATTTCGTCTGAATATTCTGATCCTTTTATTTCACCAATTACATTAAAAGACGGAGCGTCATCAAACGTAACGCAATGTGTTTCAAAATAAAATTGGAGTGTTGGATCGACCTTTAACATTTTGCTTAAGGTTTCCGCATGACGTGTTGCAATGGCAACAGCTGGAATTTGAGCAACGTTTGGTGCATAGCGCAAACCACCGGTGTGAGGATAATCTTCCAGGTTCGAACCCATCGAACGAACAACAACACCAATCGCACCATACTTCGCAGCTTCGCTGGCACCTGAACCACGCTGATCAACAGCACCACCATAAGCAGCGAATGTGCTGATCTTTGTTGGGTCCATTGGACGATTGAAGAAAACAATTTTGCCTTTTATATTTTTCTCTCCAAGCTGTTTCAGCTCATCAAAGCTCTTCACTTCAACAATGTTTGCAGAGACACCAGACGGACCTGTTCCTACAGATCCACCAAGTGCACAAACGTTCATATCGACTGTGCCCATTTTTTTCGAATTCACTACGCGACCAATTTCTTTTTGTCCGCGAACCCAATGTGGTACCATAACAGGCTGAAGCCAAACGGTATCAGCAAAATTTTCCATTTCGTGACGACTCCATTCAACGCCTGCAGCGGCACCCGGTGAGCCACTTAAACGTGAACCTACTTTTGTAGATAAATATTCAAGCCATTGATAGGATTTGCCTTCGGTCAATGCTTTATCAAAAAGTTGTTTGATGGTTGATTCGTCTTGCGTTTGCGCAACAGCACCGATCAGAAAAAGAAAAAGAGGAATTGTTAAAAGTGTTTTTTTCATACGTTATTGAATTAGACTCGCGGATTTTAAAATATAAATGTGATGATCAGGATCTTTATCATTTAAGATCAGAATACCTTCCATCTGAACTTGTTTTGTCACAAATTTTATTTCTGCTTTCGACTCTACTTCTACTACGGTTTCTGGCCCCGCTGCTCCGCAGAAATAACAAAGGTTGAAAGGTAAAGACGAAAGCATAAACTTACTTTGACCAACCAACTCTTGCAATGGAATAATGTACCCCTTCAACATTATTTTTTGTCCCTGAAGTTTTTTGAGATACGTTCCAAAAACAGGCGTCTCAATGGAATATCCTGCTTTGTCTTTTTTCTGTTGAAAAGATACATCGGCCAATACATTCCATAGATTTTTCTCCTGTGCTAAACCGGAAGAGAAAATGAAAAGAAGAAGGAAGAAATATCGCGACATTAGGCTTCAAGTATAGCCAGAAGATCAACACTGAACCAAATACTTTACACAATCGTTTGAAATACAGTTTCAATAGGAGAATTTTGCATTCACAACCTTGAACCTCGAACCTTTAACTTTGAACTTACGATGGCCTTTTTATTTGAATCATTTGAAGATTGGAAAAAGTATGCCGGCCAGAAAAACATGTCGTTGAGTGATATTGTGCTGGAGTATGAGCAGGAACAGAAAAATCGCAGCCGACAAGAAACCATGGATGGTCTTGCCAATGCCCTTGCGGTAATGAAGGATGCAGTCCGCACCGGACTTGAAGAAGATATGACTTCGCGATCGGGCATGATCAACAATGGAGCGAAGAAAGTATATCGTTATCCAAAGGCTGTTCTCTCAAAAGAATTTCAAAATTTAATAGCGCGCGCACTTGCCGCGAAAGAAGTGAATTCGTGCATGGGCCGGGTAGTAGCAGCGCCTACTGCGGGAGCAAGTGGTATTATGCCGGGTGTATTATTTACTCTTCAGGAGATTCACAACATAGAGGATAAGAAAATTTTAGAAGCCATGCTGATTTCAGCAGGCATTGCGTTGATTATGGAACAGAAAGCTTCTATATCAGGCGCGGTAGGTGGTTGCCAGGCAGAAACCGGAACCGCAGCAGCCATGGGTGCTGGCGCGATTGTGTATTGTTTGGATGGAGATATCGATCAAATTTTTAATGCGGTTGCGATAACGGTGCAATGTATGTTGGGATTAGTGTGTGATCCTGTTGCCGGATTAGTTGAAATACCTTGCGTGGTACGCAACGCCAGCGCAGCTGCTATTGCAAATAGTTCGGCACAAATCGCATTAGCCAATGTTAGCAGTGTGATTGAAGCAATGGGAGAAATTGGCGCGAGTATGGAAACGCGTTATAAAGAAACGGCACTAGGTGGATTGGCTGCTACAAAAACAGGACAAGCCATCGCCAAACGTGTACTTATCCGTGATATTGAAATGTTGCCGGATGAAGGTGTAAAATGATTTTTTAACCGCAGAGGGCACAGAGTATGCAGAGTAAATAAAGTTTTTCTGTTCACTAGATTTTCCAAATGGATAAACTGCATAGAATGCTTCAGCTAAGTTCTCTGCGAACCTCCGCGTGCTCTGCGGTTACTTTTTTTTGCTACTTATTAAAGAACGGCAGATCCATTTCTCTCAGCGCATCAAAACCATAGTACACTAAGCTGGTCTGGATTCCAACCCAAAACAAAGCGCTGATAAACATATAGAGAATAATTTTTCCCTTTGGACTTCCGGAGGCTACAGCAAAAATACCTCCCCCTATAGGCGATAAAAGTACTGGCGTTAAGAAGGCAATACCGGCCAATCCATACTTTTTCCAGATGCGTGTCATTCTGGAATCAGGAGCTTCCAGTTTTTTCTCTTTCTTCGCAAACCAATGAGGAAATTTTTTATGTAGCCATTCACCAAAGTATGCGAAGAGGAATATGGTGGTCATCATTCCAGCAACTGTTGCAATCATGGTCGTAACAATGGGCAAACCTTCTGCATAACCCGCCAATGGGCCAAAGAAGAACTTTGCCATGCTAGCCAAAAAAACAGGAACAATTCTCAATACTTCTTCCCACATAGATTCGAAACCATTACCGTTATTTTTTTCTCACCGAAATTTAGAATAAAGTTGTACACCGAATGAGTGATGTATACTTACATTCAATAATACACCTTTATAATTCAACTTGTCCATGAAACTTCTTCAACAGCTTTGTAAAATCCAGGCTCCTTCCGGAAACGAAATCCGTATGAAAGAGTTTTTACTCTCCTATATCAAAAAAGAAATGAAGAAATGGAAAGTGAAACCAGAAGTTTTTCATGAAGACGAATTTCAGGATAGTATTATTTTAAAATTCGGCAAACCCCGCACCGCTATTTTTGCCCACATGGATAGTATTGGATTTACGGTGCGCTACTTTAATCAATTGTTGCCAATAGGCAGTCCAGATGCAGAAATGGGAACTAAGCTTGTGGGTGAGGATAGTTTAGGTGCTATTGAATGTGAGTTGGAATATGATAAGGACAATCATGCCTTTTATAAATTTGGAAGAGTAATTGACCGCGGAACATCCTTAACCTACAAGATTAATTTTCGCGACACAAAAACATCCATTCAATCGGCTTACCTCGATAACAGACTGGGAGTTTATGCGGCATTGAAAGTAGCAGAGAATTTAAAAGATGGTGTAATTGCATTCAGTTGCTGGGAAGAACATGGAGGAGGATCGGTACCTTACCTTATTAAATTCATTTCCGAAAAGTGGAATGTAAAGCAAGCTCTGGTGTCTGATATTACCTGGGTATCTGATGGTGTTGAGCCTGGTAAAGGAGTTGCCATTTCAATGCGTGATAAAAATCTTCCCCGGAGAAGTTATGTAGATCGCATCATTGCGATTGCCCGAAAACGAAAAGTGGATTTTCAATTGGAGGTAGAAGGAATGGGTTCAAGCGATGGTCGTGAATTGCAAACATCGCCTTATCCTATTGATTGGTGTTTTGTTGGTGCTCCTGAACATAATCCTCATACACCTGATGAAAAGGTGCACAAGCATGACATTGATACAATGATTGAGTTGTATGGATGGTTGATGAAAGATCTTTAGTCAGTGAAAAACATTCGCTGAGACATAAACTCATGATGATATAGTCAATGATTTTAGCCATTCATCACATTTGCAATGAGCTGGATTATCTATTTTATCAATTTGAAATTTGAATCAACCTAAACTCATATGAAACTTTCAACAAGCCGAAGAGATTTTATCAAAGCAACAACGCTTGCCGGTGTTGGCTTATCCATGCTCAATCCTGGTATTTTATTTTCAAAAGATAAAGATTCGAAAGTGCGTCTCGGTTTTATTGGTGTTGGCTTTCGGGGACAAGGACATCTTGAGCTCGCATTAATGCGAAATGATGTTGAAGTCGTTGCCATTTGTGATGTGCAGCAACCGATGATTGACATGAGCAAAGAGATCATCAAAAAATCAGGTAAGCCTATGCCGCAAATAATATTGGATGGGCCTCTGGGATATAAAAAGCTATTAGAGAATAAAGATATTGATGGAGTGATCATTGCAACGCCTTGGGAATGGCACACCGTGATGTGTCTCGATGCAATGAATGCAAAGAAATACGTAGGCTGTGAAGTGATCACCGGAATGACCGTGGAGGAATGCTGGGAACTTGTTCATACTTCTGAGCGCACTGGTATGCCGTTGATGATGTTAGAAAATGTTTGCTACAGACGCGATGTGATGGCGGTGTTGAATATGGTACGTCAGAATATGTTTGGCGAACTCGTTCACTTGCAAGGTGGCTATCAGCACGATTTACGAGAAGTAAAATTCAACGATGGAAAAACAGATCCAGGTGTTGGTGCAGAATTTGGCGAGAAAGGATTTTCAGAAGCGCAATGGAGAACGCAACATTCTGTTTATCGCAATGGTGACCTTTATCCTACACATGGCATTGGTCCGGTAGCAATGATGGTAAATATTAATCGAGGCAATCGCTTTACAGAATTGGTTTCGTATTCATCCAAGGCAAGGGGACTTCATGATTACATTGTGAAAACAGGGGGAGAAAATCATCAGAATGCAAAAATCGGATTTAAGTTAGGTGATGTTGTCACCACGATGATCAGATGCGTCAATGAAGAAACGATTTTACTTCAGCACGATACAAATCTTCCGCGTCCATATTCATTAGGCTTTCGTGTACAAGGAACAAAAGGCATTTGGATGGATGTAAACAAATCAATGTATATCGAAGGACAAAGTAAACAACCTCACCATTGGGACGATGCACAGGCATGGCTCGACAAATACGATCATCCACTTTGGAAAAAATATGGGAACGATGCAGCCGGTGCTGGTCACGGTGGTATGGATTGGTTTGTATTACATGCTTTTGTAGAAGCCATCAAAAGAAAAACAAATACACCTCAGGATGTTTATGATGCTGTAACATGGAGTGCCATCACACCGCTTTCCGAAACATCCATTCGTTTGGGTGGTGAAACCGTTGATTTTCCTGACTTCACACAAGGACAATGGATGTATCGAAAAAACACGTTTGCGCTGGATGATTCATATTAAAGATATGTATGTTGATTGGGATGAATATCATGAAGGGCTTAGCTTTCACAACTGTTGTTTGGATTATTTCCACAAGTTTTATTATGAGAGATGAATATTTAGATCCAACGGGGACTTATATTCTGGATCAAAAAACTAAAAAAGTGGGAGAAGAGATTTATGGATATTTTGGTGAGATACAAGTTGTGAAATTGAAAGAAGATAAAATTTTAATGAACTTCTCCATTTGTAAAGGAGCACCTAGTTACAATTCTGGATCTTTTCTGGATACCTTGTCGTATCAAAATAATAGAGCATTGTTTACTGATCCCAGTACTGATTCAAGTTGTGTTATAACATTTGATTTTACTGTTAAAGGAATAACGGTGAAGGAAGATACTGATGATTACAACTTTGGCTGTGGATTTGGACATGCTGTCATTGCTGACGGATTCTTCAAGAAGACATCATCAAAAAAACCAGAGATACCGGTTGAATAGTGAGTCAAATGAGCCCTGGCCTTTAGATCAAATCTGTATTCATTTCTTAGCATTTTTCAAATTCTTCTATCTTTGCGCTCCCAAAGTTGGTAACGGATGAAGATTAAAGAGTTAGAGTTCGAAAAATTCATTTCTGAGGCAGATGTGCAAAAGAAGGTAAAAGCCCTTGCGAAGCAAATCAATGCAGATTATAAAGAC
Source organism: Chryseolinea sp. (assembly GCA_039930485.1). Taxonomy (GTDB): domain Bacteria; phylum Bacteroidota; class Bacteroidia; order Cytophagales; family Cyclobacteriaceae; genus Chryseolinea. Next base: position 48,573 of record JBDTTT010000002.1, on the reverse strand, counting down.
AAAACACCTGTTTTTCTTCCGATCCTGAACGGTTCATTCATGTTCGCATCCGATTTAGTTAAGGAGGTTGATATTCCCTGCCGCGTATCCTTTGTAAAAGTTTCTTCTTATCAGGGAACGCAAACAACCGGTCAGTTAAAATCATTAATCGGCCTCGAGGAAAGTTCTTTCAATCAGGATCTGATTATCATTGAAGATATTGTTGACACCGGACTTACCCTCCAAAAAATAGTAGAAGAATTAAGAAGCCTTGGAACAAAATCCGTAGAGGTGGTTTCCCTGTTGAGAAAGAAACCAGCGCGCGAAAAAAACATGGAAGCGAAATATGTAGGCTTTGAAATCGAGGAAGAGTTTGTTGTCGGTTATGGCCTGGACTACGATGGGTTGGGAAGGAATCTCAAAGACATTTATAAGTCGCTCAATTAAACCAACAAATCACATTCGCAATTCGAATTTTCATTCCCTATATTCGTCAGCTTAAATAAAATTGTAAAGCCCATTTTGTAACGTAAACTAAAAAGCATTCATGATTAATCTGGTACTCTTCGGCCCTCCTGGCGCAGGCAAAGGAACACAAAGCGAAAAGCTTATTAAACAATATGGCTTTGTGCATATTTCGACAGGCGATCTGTTTCGCTGGCACACCAAAAACGATACGGATTTGGGTAAACGTGTAAAAGAAATTATGAACAGCGGCTCACTCGTTCCAGATGAAATCACCATTGCCATGTTAAAGGAAGAACTTGATAAGAATCCGAACGCTAAAGGATTTTTGTTTGACGGTTTCCCGCGCACAGTAGCACAAGCCGAAGCGTTGGATTCTTTTGCTAAAGCACAAGGCACGGCTATTCATCACGTCATAGCCTTGAATGTTACTGAAAAAGAAGTGCGTGAACGCATTGCAAAAAGAAGAACGATTGATAATCGTGTAGATGATGAAGAAGAAAAGTTAAACAAACGTATTGATGAGTTTTTCAATAAAACGATTCATGTGTTGCCTTATTACGAAAAGCAAGGAAGACTCGAAACTGTAAATGGAATTGGCAACGTGGATGATATTTTCAAAAGCATCTGCGCACTACTCGATAAGAAATAAAACAAATAACACGTAGACGATACTTTTAAAAATCGTCTCCGATGTTCCATACACTAAACACACGACATTGTCCTCAATTAACTTCATCGATTATGTAAAATTCTGCTCGCGCTCCGGGCATGGTGGCGCAGGGTATTTGCATTTTATTCGAGATAAAACCACATCGAAAGGTGGCCCCGATGGTGGCGATGGAGGACGAGGTGGACACATCATCCTAAGAGGCAATTCTCAGCTCTGGACACTCCTACATTTAAAATATAGAAAACATATCATTGCCACACCGGGTAATGCAGGCGAAGAACAAAATCGCACGGGTGCCTATGGTAAAGATGAATACATTGATGTTCCCTTGGGAACAATAGCAAAAGATGCCGAAACGGGAGAATTACGATGTGAAATTACGGAGGACGGACAAGAACATATTTTAACAAAAGGAGGACGTGGTGGTCGTGGTAATTTATATTTCGCTACATCGACACAACGTGCACCACAATACGCTCAGCCAGGTGAAACAGGAATAGAAGAATGGATTGTTCTTGAATTAAAATTATTGGCTGATGTTGGCTTGGTTGGTTTCCCCAACGCAGGTAAGTCTACATTGCTTTCAGTGGTTTCTGCAGCAAAGCCAAAGATTGCTGATTATGCGTTTACAACACTCACTCCAAATCTTGGAGTGGTCGCCTATCGCAATGATAAATCGTTTGTCATGGCCGACATTCCTGGAATTATTGAAGGTGCATCCGAAGGCAAAGGTTTAGGTATTCGATTCTTACGACACATCGAACGAAATTCTTTATTGCTCTTTTTAATTCCTGCTGATGCGAAAAGTATTCAGGTGGAATATGACATCTTGTTAAGTGAACTCCGCAAATTCAATCCTGAATTGCTGGATAAAAAACGCATCCTAGCGATCTCTAAAACGGATATGTTGGATGATGAACTGAAAGCTGAAATGAGCCGTGAAGTTCCAACTGAATTACCTCATGTTTTTATTTCATCTCTTACCAATCAAGGTATAACAGAGTTGAAAGATCTTATTTGGAGTAACCTGCATTAACACAATAGCCTACGACTTAAGCGGTGGGCTATTGTGATCAAATACCAACAAATCCGTATTATATCAATGGAATAACAATGCCAGTTTGGCATTGCAATACCTTTGGCAAAATTGTTGACCTTTGCCCATTATTCAAAATTTAAGCCGTTATGTCCATGGATCACATGACCAACGAAAACGAAATGAAGGAAAACGAAGAAGTTATTTCAGAAAATGCTCAGGAGACCGAAAACCTGTCAGCAGCGGAGACCGAGGCTGGCACTCCGGAAAATAATCAGGTAAATGCGTTGTTGATACTTCAAAATGAAGTGGCAGCTCAAAAAGATAAGTTCATCAGACTTTATTCAGAGTTTGAAAATTTCAGACGCAGAACGGCCAAGGAGAAATTAGAGATGGTTCAATCGGCCAATGAGCAACTTCTTAAAAACTTGTTGCCTGTAGTCGATGATTTTGATCGTGCGGAAAAAGCGCTGAAAGAAAAAAATGATAAAGACCTTGAAGGTGTTTTTCTGATTCAGAATAAATTCAAAAAGACATTGGAGCAATATGGTGTGAAGCTCATGGATGTGAAACAAGGTTCTGATTTCAATGCTGATTTTCACGAAGCCATCACACAAATACCAGCTCCCGATGAAAAGCTGAAAGGTAAGGTGGTAGATGTAGTGGAGAGTGGATATTTACTAAACGATAAAGTAATTCGCTTTGCTAAAGTAGTAGTAGGGAGTTGAGTCACATATAGAAAAAATTAAAGAGGATACGAGTAATCCAACCTCCAACATCAATCACGAATGAGTACAAAAAGAGATTATTACGAAATTCTGGGTGTAGCCAAATCGTCTTCTGCTGAAGAAATAAAAAAAGCATACAGAAAAGTTGCCATTCAATATCACCCCGATAAAAATCAAGGCGATAAAGCAGCGGAAGAAAAATTCAAAGAAGCAGCAGAGGCATACGAAGTATTGAGCGATTCAACCAAGCGAACTCAATACGATCGTTTTGGCCATTCACGTCCAGGTGCAGGTGGTTTTGGTGGTGGTCACAATATGAATATGGATGATATCTTCAGTCAGTTTGGAGATATTTTCGGCAGTGGTGGTAGCCCGTTTGATAGTTTCTTTGGAGGAGGAGGTAATACGCGCAGTAGTGGAGGGAAGCGCCAGCGCAAAGGTTCCAACTTACGTATCAAATTAAAGCTTACGCTTGAGGAAGTAGCCAATGGAGTTGAGAAGAAAATAAAAGTTAATCGACTGGTTAAGGCAGAGGGTGTAACCTTTAAAACTTGTCAGACTTGCCAGGGTGCAGGTCAGGTGAGGAAGGTAGTCAATACCATGTTAGGTCAAATGGTATCAGCCAGTACATGCTCAACATGTGATGGCGCAGGACAAGTTATTGATAAGCGCCCAGCGGGAGTGGATAGCTCTGGGCTGATTTCAAAGGAAGAAATTATCAGCGTAAAAATTCCTGCCGGTGTAGCCGATGGTATGCAATTGTCAATGGCCAACAAGGGTAATGAAGCACCGGGCGGGGTGGCTGGTGATTTGTTGATATTAGTTGAAGAGCATGAAGATAAGTTCTTAAAGCGAGACGGAAATAATCTCGTCTTTGATCTGTATGTAAGCTTTATTGATGCTGCTATTGGAACAACCGTGGAGGTTCCATCTGTGGGCGGGAAAGTGAAGATCAAAATTGAGCCGGGTACCCAAAGCGGTAAAGTTCTCCGCCTTAGAGGCAAGGGACTAAAGGATGTTAATGGCTATGAAACGGGCGATCAGCTAATCTATATCAATGTATGGACACCTAAAAAGCTGTCATCTGAGGAAAAGGCCAAACTTGAAAGCCTTCGTGACTCCCCCAACTTCGAACCGAGCCCGGACGCCAATGAAAAGGGCTTCTTCGAAAGAATGAAGGAGGTCTTTAGCTAATAGTCTTTTACAACCATTTACTTATAAGCCCGTATAACTCAAGTTACACGGGTATTTTTTTGGCTTTTTTGCCTTAAAACTTACACATTGTAACTTAAGTAGTAGAGGTTCGTAACTATTCAACATGCAAAGAAAGATCTGGTTAACGTGTTGCGGGATGGCGCTGGCAGGGTTGTCAATAGCTCAAATTAAGAAGCAGTTTACAGTAGAGGACTCACCTTTATGTCAGGATATAAGGTTATGCCTGAAGGCGAATAGCGGTAATTGTTATATCAAGCCGAGCCAGAATACTGAGATACTTAATGTATTCAGTAATCAAACCGAAACCGACTTCTCCCATACATTCAGAAAAGAAGTAAAGGGCAAAACTTGCGAAGTCATTCTTGACCTTGAAGAGGTTCAGTCAGAAGGCTTGAGCCAATCGATTTCCACAAGTTTCTTTGGTTCTGCTGAAAAGGAGACTTCAGAAAAAATCTGGAAGATGTACCTCACCGATGACAAGCCTTATCTTTTGGAACTTCAATACGGACTTGGAAATGCAAACGTGGATCTCTCCGGCTTGTCAATCAAAAAGCTAAAAATCAATACAGGAAGTGCCAATGTAAATGTGGGCTATAACTCATCCATGGAAAACCAAATTGATATGGATACCTTTTTCGTAAAGGTGGATTTGGGTTCCGTAAATGTCAGAAATATCAACCTGTCACGCACGAGAGTTGTGATGGCCGATGTAGGCTTTGGGAATATGATGCTCGATTTCAGCAACAGGCCATTAGTAAGTAATAAAATAAAAGGAAGTGTAGGTGCTGGTAATTTAGTGATCATCCTACCGGCAAATGATACTCCCATTCTGGTAAAAATTCATGATTCCTGGTTGTGCAGTGTTACAATGCCAGTAGGTTTAAAGAAGATTGGCGAAAATACATTTGCGAATGCAACCTATACTAAGGATGCAAAAAATGCCTTATCGTTTGATCTAGATGTTTCTATGGGCAGCATTGTTTTCAAATAAACCTTCTAATCATCCATTCATTTTTCGATTCTTCTCTCAGATCAATGCTCAGCCCATATTGATCTTACAATTAGATACTTTCAATTATATTGCGCGATGCCAGTGACGGGCTAAGACTGAATTTCAGTCATTAAACATGCGTGTATGGAAGTATCGAAAACACCTCAGAAGAAAAGTAAGTTAACTCTCTACATTATCATTGCATTGGTGATTGGTATTGCGTTGGGATTTATTCTGAACAAAAGCTATCTCAAAGGAGAAAATCAAACTCTGGTTTCGATCGATCTCAGAATAGAGAAGGTACATACACAGCTCATACAAGTTTCGGATAGCAATCAGATAGCACAACTTCGACTGGAAAAGAAAGCACTGAATCAAGAACGAAACGCAATAATTCAATCACGCGAGAAAAAAGTAGAACCCTTTTCTTTGCTGGCTGATATTTTTCTTCGCCTCATCAAAATGATTGTAGCACCCCTTGTATTTTCCACGCTTGTAGTGGGCGTTGCAAAACTTGGCGATATAAAGGCGGTCGGGCGAATCGGAGGAAAAACACTGTTGTGGTTTATTGGTGCTTCGCTTATGAGCTTGCTATTAGGGATGGTGCTGGTGAATATTTTCGAACCTGGCATTGCTATGAAATTGCCATTGCCTGATATTGGAGATGATATTGGAATAGCGCATTCAGGCTTGTCGCTTAAGGAATTTTTGTATCACATCTTTCCCAGCAGTGTGATCGAATCCATGGCGAAGAATGAGATTTTACAAATTGTAGTTTTTTCTATCTTCTTTGGTGTGGCTACGGCTGCCATTGGTGAACAAGGTAAAGTTGTGATTAAAGCAATGGATGCGATTGCTCATGTTATTTTAAAAGTAACAGGTTATGTAATGAATGTAGCACCACTTGCAGTGTTTGGAGCCATGACTGCCATTATTGCCAAGCAAGGATTAAGCATTCTGAAAACCTATTCCATTTTTATAAGTGAATTTTACCTTGGCCTTTTCCTTCTGTGGATGCTGTTGGCATTTGGAGGATTTGTAGTTGTTGGTAAACGAATCACTGCATTATTCAAGCGCATCAAGGAACCTGTTTTATTGGCGTTCAGCACAAGCAGTAGTGAAGCAGCTTTTCCAAAGACAATGGAAGAGTTAGAAAAATTTGGCTGCAAGGATAAGATCGTAAGTTTTGTTTTGCCATTGGGATATTCCTTCAACCTCGATGGCAGTATGATGTACATGACGTTCGCATCACTCTTCATTGCTCAATCATATGGAATACATTTACCTATCGCCACACAGATTAGTATGCTGCTGGTGTTAATGCTGACCAGTAAAGGCATTGCCGGGGTACCTCGCGCATCATTGGTTGTTATTGCCGGAACTCTGGCCACCTTCAACATTCCAGAAGCGGGTCTGGCTTTGTTGCTGGGTATTGATCCATTATTGGATATGGGTAGAAGTGCAACCAATGTAGTGGGCAATAGCGTTGCTACAGCTGTGGTCAGCAAGTGGGAAAATTCACTGGAGGACAGCAATCCTGCCTAATTTTCAATAATTCCTGTATATCCATTAAGCCCCATTCGCCCTCCGGTGAACTTTAAATTCTTAAATTTGTTCCCCAATAAAATAATTCTGTCATGTTGAAGCCTTCACCCAAAAATATACACCTCTATCTCGAATCGAATCCAAACCCAAACTCCATGAAGTTTGTGGCAAACGAAATATTGGTGCCCGAGGGAATGAATTTTGATTTTCCTTCTATTGAGACCACAGAAACTTCTCCCTTAGCGAAAGAGCTTTTCGGATATCCGTTTGTTGATCGGGTTTTTTATGCCAGCAATTTTGTTACTGTAACAAAGAAAGAAGATGTAGAGTGGCTGGAAGTTCAAAATACCATCAAGAATCACATCAAAGAATTTTTAGAATCCGGCAAGTTCATCATTGACATCCCTAAACCTGAAAATGTTTCGACCGAAGAAGAGACTGAAGCTGTTAAAAAAATCAAAACGATTTTAGAGGAATACATTCGTCCTGCTGTTGAGCAAGATGGTGGTGCTATTACCTATCACTCTTTTAAAGACGGTATTGTAAAAGTACAACTACAAGGTTCATGCAGTGGCTGCCCATCTTCCATGGTGACATTAAAGGCAGGTATTGAAAATCTTTTTACCCGCATGATGCCCGGAGAAGTACTTTCTGTTGAGGCACTGGGATAATCCTTCTTAGAAAATTTTAGAATGAAAATTACGGCAGACAATAAGCTGAAGAAACTCATTGTTGTGGGCGATCGCGTTTTGATCAGACCAACCAAGCAAACGGACAAAACTGATTCTGGACTATACTTGCCTCCTGGTGTTCAAGAAAAAGAAAAAATTCAGAAAGGATATATTATTAAGGTGGGCCCCGGTTATCCATTACCTATGCCGGCCGATGAAGAAGATATGTGGAAAGGCAAAGAGGAGCAGGTAAAGTATCTCCCATTGCAAGCACAAGAGGGCGACTTAGCAATCTTCTTACAAAAAGGTGCAATTGAAGTGCTTTACGAAAATGAAAAATATTTCATCGTTCCGCAATCTTCTATTCTGATGTTGGAGCGCGAAGAAGATTTATCCTGATATAAAAATATGGCAGGTTTATCTTTCAACGTTTTGCGCAATGGGAAAAAGTATCGCCTCACTAATTTTGGTGAGAAACACGAATTTGAAATAGAACACATTCTTGGCAATGGCGACTTCAAAGTCAAAAATCTTCTTACTCTCGAACGTTATCATCTGAACGATCTTCTTACTTATGGTAAGGGAAAAGATTTTTTATTAGAGGATATTGAGAAGTAGTTGGGTTGGTCTGTGCATCCAAAGGCATAATAATTTCTACTATCTTTAAATCAGACAATCAATTTATCCTTCTTCGATTTCTTTTCACATTACCCTATGAAACAAATTATCCCAGCTACCCTTGAAGATGCTGTCGCATTAAATGCATTGGTGAACTCTGCCTATCGTGGAGAATCTGGTAAACAGGGTTGGACTACGGAGGCTGATTTAATTGATGGTGCGCGAATAGATGTAGATGGAATGGCGGATATTTTAAAAGACCCGTTGGCAACCATTTTAAAGTATGTAGAGAATGAAAAAATTCTGGCCTGTGTTGAGCTGATCCGAGAGGAGGACAAACTTTATCTGGGCATGCTTACCGTTAGTCCAGTTTTGCAAGGAAAAGGTATTGGAAAAGAATTACTTCGTGCTGCAGAGCAGGAAGCATTGAAACAAAATTATAACACGATTGTCATGCAGGTTATTTCCGTTCGACAGGAATTGATTGATTGGTATGTCCGCCACGGATACATCGATACTGGAAAGCGTAAACCTTTTCATTTCACCGAGTCTCGTTTTGGACAACCCAAACAACAATTAGAGTTTGTCATATTGGAAAAGAAGATAAAGTAGTGTAGTTTCTAATCACTATGAATGCTGATAGCACTACCGAACATCTGCGGGAGGTGAATAATTAAGATTTTATAGAATTTGATTAAATTTAAAAATGGAAGTCAGAGAACCTGAAGTAATTTTTAACAAATCAAAATTCACAGCTGAAGAGTATCTTCAGATAGAGAAGGACTCTCCTACAAAGAATGAATATTTTAAAGGAGAAATTTTTGCAATGGCCGGTGCTGGACCAAGGCACAATGTGATCTTCTCTAACCTCCTTGGTGAATTGGCACATCGTTTAAAAGGAAAGCCCTGTAGACCTTATGGCAGTGATCTGCGTATTCATATTCCTGAAAACACATTGTACACATACCCGGATATTTCCATAATCTGTGGAGAAATTGTTCCCTCTAAAGCTGATGCTGATACTGCGGTACAACCCACAGTGTTGATTGAGATCTTATCGCCTTCAACAAAAAACTATGATCGTGGGGGGAAATTTATTTAGTATCGCGACATACCAACCCTGCGTGAGTTCATTGTGATTGATTCAGAGTCCATTAGTGTTGAGGCATTTCGTATCAATAAAAATGGCCATTGGGAATTGGAAGACTACAGATCAATGGAAGATGTGCTGATTATTCCGATAGTTGACCTGTCTATAACTCTTAAAGAACTGTATGAAGGTACTAAGCTCTAGTTCACTCTTGTGCGTATCTACAATATTGATTTTGGCACAACGCCTCTAAACCAAACCTTAGTTCTCTTTGACCATCCAGCTTCACTGTCAGGATTGTAAGTAGTGGTTGTCTTCCAGGCGTTTTCGGGTTTCATATCTTCTTCCATAGCATCGAATAAATCGGATGCAATTTTTAGATCATGAATAACAGCAATGCATTCAGTATTTAAGTTTGCACTTCGTGGGTCTAAGTTGAAAGTTCCGATTACTGCAATCTTTTTGTCGATCACAACGGATTTTGCATGCAGGCCAAAAGTGGGTGTGTAATTTATTTTCTTTTGAAGTGCTCCCGTCATTATTTTAAAACGGATAGCTGCATCGGGTTTAAATTCAAAAATGTTAATTCCAATTCTTAATAATGTTTCGCGTTCCCTTTGGTAACCACTGAAGGCTTCAAGATTATCAGTGGAGGATAAGCTGTTTGTTAAGATTTTAACCGTTACACCTCTTTTTATAGCATCCTGAAAAAGTTGTTGACTCAACTCAGTTGTAATTAAATAGGGTGATTGAATGCTAATGGATTCTTTTGCGCCTTTAATCAAATCAATCAATGCATTCGTAGATTCGCCACCACCGCTAAGCCCGTCATCACCGTTATTTTTGCCAGGAATATCAGAAACGAATGACACACTATCAACCCAAACCAGATTTCCTGACGCTTGCATTTTTTGAAATGTTTCGGGCATCGATTTTATCTTCTCCCGAACCTGCGGCCAAAAATTTTCGGGATTACAAGAGTACTGATGCAGGTAATTGTATTTGACTTCTGTATTGAGCTTGTAATCTTTTTCGTCAACAATACTCGTAACAGAAACACTCAATGGGCTATCCCAAAACTGGTTGAATGAAAATTGAATATCATTCGAAGTTTTTCCAACGAGCAAAACATCGCGATCCCTGAAATTGTACTCGTGATCGTAATCAAAATATTCATCAGCAATGTTTCTTCCTCCGGTAATCACAACTTTTCCATCAACAATAAACGTTTTGTTGTGCATGCGCTGATTGAATTCCCTGAAATCGGTGGTTAATGTATATAGCTTTTCAGGAAGATTCTTTCCAATGTTAGCGTTTGGATTATAGATTTTGATAGAGATGTTAGGATGAACATCCAATGCCAATAAGTCGTCAGCATCGGCTTCAACCATTACATCATCAACAATCACGCGAACCTTAATACCTCTGTCGGCAGCACGGAGTAAATAATCACATGCAATCAATCCTACATTATCTGTAGAGAAAATAAAATACTGAATATCGATTGTTTTTTCTGCAGACTCACACAACCATGCTCTGGAAATCATAGATTCATCACCTTCTTCCAGTGAATAAACGCCAGTCTTAGTTTTAATTAATTCAGATAGCGATGTTAATTGATTTGATAAAGAATTAGGGCTCTCAAAATGTATTTGAGAGCAAAAGTCTTCCGTAATAGGTGGATATTTGATTTCATCAGATGAACATCCTGAAAGGAGTATGATAAATGCAATGAGTATCCATTTCATAATTCTAAATAAAAACTCAATTACATTATAGATCAACAGGAGTTTCAATAATCATTCCACTGCGAACAAGTTCTCCATCATTTTGAACGTGAGGCAAAGAAAAATAGAATGTGGTGCCTTTTCCAACTTCACTTTCAAACCAAATGCGCCCTCCATTTTTTTCAGCAAACTCTTTGCATAGCAGCAGTCCTAAGCCAGTACCTTTTTCCTGATGAGTTCCTTGTGTAGTTACACTGCTTAAAGTAAATAATCTTTCCTTATGCGCAGGCGGAATTCCTACACCAGTATCAGCAATGGAAAAAACGATTTCATTTTCTTCGCGCGAACCCTTTACAGTAATAGAACCTTCAATACCAGTAAACTTAACAGCATTGGTAATTAGGTTGCGCATCATGGATCGAATCATATTCAAATCAGCAAAAGCATGGAGAGCAGGTAGCTGATACTCTACGCTTATTTTCTTCTGATTGATCTCCGGCTCGAACAACACTAATGTTTCGGCAGCAACAGCGGATAAATCAATATTCGATGGTTGATAAAGTGAACCTCCCAGTTGCAGCTTCGCCCATTGAAGTAAGTTGCTGATAAATTCATTTGTGTAAATAAGTCTAAGCTCTAGTTCGTAGGCTAATTTTTTAAATTCATTTGGACTTATATCTCCTGTCTTCGCAAGGGTAAGCGCGAGTTGAAGAGAGGTTAATGGGCCTTTAATATCGTGTGAGACAATCGAGAAAAGTTTGTCTTTAATGTTGTTTACTTCTTCAAGCCTTTCATTCTTGGATTGAATTTCTTCCGTACGTAATCTCACTTCACGTTCCAGATGTTCTTTCTCTTCCTGCTCACGCTTCAATTCTTTTTCTTGCACTAATTGATTCTCGCTAAAGAAATTGGTCCAACGTTCGCCAAGGGCAAACGAAATAAAGAGCACTTGTAAAAGAGAACCAAGCATTAGTCCTACATAGTTTGTACTAAGGTATCCAGGAACAAGTCCAAGGCTGCTCATCGAAAAAACAGTTGTGGCCAACAGTGGTGCAATCCATGCGAGTAAATAATAAAGAGCCGGCTTATACTTTTTCTTCAAACAATAAGAGGCACTGATCAATATCAACACGCAATGCATCACTACAAAATAGTAATGATATTCAAACGAAACCTTGCGGAGGTATATCAACATTAACAATGCAAGTAAAATGTCAAGGGCCATGTTGACAAGCAAAAGGTTGTCGAGCCACTTGCTGAAGGAACGGAGATTTAAAAATGATCGGGTAAGTAACGTTGAAAACAACACAAAGGCTGGTCCCGTAAAAATGGCAAAAACGTCATTGATTCCTGGGGCTTCGGGATGCAGGTATAAAAAGTTATAGCCCTGAAAGAAGGCCACAACATTGGTCATCGCCAGTAATGTAAATACATAATAAATAGTAGTTCGCTCTTGAATAGAGAAGGCCAAAAAAATCTGATATAAAATCATAATCAGCATGGCACCATAAAACATTCCATTAATAATCTGAATGCGATTTGATGCCTGAAAAAATCCGTTGCTTTGCCAAAGCGTTATTGGCACCTGAATGGATGAAACCGTTTTAACACTGAGGTAAATTGTTTTTTGTGTTCCAGGCAAAATAGAAAAAGCAAAAACAGGATTTCGGTGATGCACATCTTTTCCTGACATCGGGAAAATGTCACCTGAAACTTTATGCATCCAGGCAGATCCTGAATCGGGTTGTACATAAAAATCCACCTGATCTAGCGGGGCAAATGGAATTTCTAAAAGCCAGTCTTTATTATTAGAATTATTTTTTATGTCGAGTTTGAACCAGTGTACGAAACGATTGAATCCAAAGTTAGGTGAGGCTGTCGAATCGAGCGTTCTCATTGGCAATGCCTGAACCTGCTCAAGGGAGAGGTTCCCGGTTTTGTCAACAAGGTGTTGCATTCTGCCTTCTACTTCAATACGTCCTTTTTCAATCAGACGAAGTTGTTGTGCAGATACAGCAATGCTTAAAAGAAAGAAAATACCTAACGTGAAAAATTTTATCCTCATGTGTTATGCTTTAATACTGCGCGCAAATTCTTTAGCGAAGTATGTTAAAATAACATCAGCACCAGCTCGTTTGATGCTTAGTAAAGTTTCCTTCATCACGCGACCTCCATCAAGCCATCCCTTTTGTTCTGCTGCTTTTATCATGGCATACTCACCACTTACGTTATATGCTGCGATGGGTAATGTAAAATTTTCTTTCAATAAACTGATAATATCCAGATACGCCAAGGCGGGTTTCACCATTAAGAAATCAGCACCTTCTTCCGTATCGAGTTGGGCTTCGATGAGCGCTTCTTTTTTATTGGCAGGATTCATCTGGTATGTTTTCTTGTCGCCAAACTTGGGGGCAGAATCCAACGCATCACGAAAGGGATTATAAAACCCGCTGGCATATTTAGCGGTGTAGCTCATTATTGAGACTTCTGTAAAACCATTCTCATCCAATACTTTCCGAAGATAACCAACACGTCCATCCATCATGTCAGATGGGCCGAGAATATCAATTCCAGTTTCAGCTTGTGCCAGTGCCATCTTACCTAAAATGCCTAATGTTTCATCATTAAGAATTTTTCCATCCTTCACAAAGCCATCGTGTCCGTCTGAACTGTATGGATCCATGGCTACATCTGTCATGATGCAGGCTTCTGGAAATTTTTTCTTGATCTCACGAAGGGCCTTTAAATAGAAGAAATTCTGATCATAACTTTTCGTTGCGATTTTATCTTTATGATGATCTTCAACTGCAGGAAAAATATCGAAAGCACGAATGCCTAAAGACAAACATTCTTCAATCTCTTTCAACATCAAATCAGTTGATAATCTAAAAATACCCGGCATGGAGCCAACTTCTATTTTTTGATTCTTACCTTCAACCAGGAATAATGGAAAGATAAGGTCGTCAGTTGTTACCTTGGTTTCTTCTACTAATGCGCGAATGCTTTCGCTCTTTCGGTTTCGTCTGGGTCTGCGATTGATCTTAAAATCAGATGACATGTATTTCGATGATTGATGGGTAAAGTTAGTGCTTCCGACACATCAAAAAAAAAGATGATCTTCACAACGGTTTAAAGTTAAAGCATTTGGTAATCCCTATGAGAGTATTTGCCTTCCTTTTTGTTTTAATATTCGTCTTTTCTTGTTCTCCAACCAAAGAATCGAAAATAACGATTTCGGACGAGCTTGATTTATTTTTGAAGAGCCAGTATCCATCTGATCAACCGGGTGGCGCCATTCTCATTATGAAGAATGATAGTGTGATTTTTTCCAAAGGCTATGGCTTAGCCGACATGCAGTCAAAAGAGATAATTACACCCAAAACACTTTTTAATCTGGGATCGATTTCAAAAACATTCGTTGCCAATGCCATTCTAATTCTTCAGGAACAAGGTAAGCTTTCAGTGGAAGACAGTCTTCTTAAATATTTTCCAAACTTCAAGAACAAAGCCATTGCTAAGAGGATAAAAATCAAAAATTTGCTTACGCATACTTCTGGATTGCCGGATAATCGACAAGTAAATAAAGACACTGTATTTTATCTCACTGCAAAGGATGCTGAGAATTGGTATCCGGTGACACAAACGGATACTTTGGTTTTTGAGCCTGGCTCACAGTATGAATATTCAAACCCGGCATTCAATGGTCTCGCTTTGATTGTGGAACAAGTTAGTGGCATGAAGTGGCAACAGTTCGTTGTTGAAAATATTTTCAAGTCTTCCAGTATGATGACCAGTACCATAACCGATGGACCTCATCCTGAAAAAGGAGTAGCGCACGCTTATGTATGGAATCATGGGCAGTGGACAGAAGATGATTATGGTGAAGAACCTACCTTTCCGGCTGCTGGCAATGGAGGAGTATGGAGTTCGGTAGAAGAACTTGCAAACTACGAACGCTCATTGAAGACATCGAAATTTTTAAAAGCTGAAACAATAGCAGATTCGCGCACAATCAAAAATTTTCCAAATTGGAGCGATGCTACTTCATCATTTTTAGGTTGGTCGTGGTTCATTACGCAACAAGATAGCCTTACACTCGTTGGACACTCTGGAAGTCAGGGAGGTTTTCTATCGAACTATGTTACTGTTCCTGAGAAAGGAATTTTCTTCGTTATACTCTGCAATGCACCTCGCGAGGAATATGAAATGCGAAAGACTACCTCGCATGTATTAAATGTTTTAAAGAAATATAATTGGTTAAATAATGAATAGACGTAGGTTTTTCTGGGCATTGTTAGTCCTCTTTATTTGCATGAATGTAGTTGCGTATCAACATGCTTATAAGTTCACACACTTTACAAACGAAGTTTCCACCAGAACAAAAGACCCTAAAGAACTTTCTGCAATATCAAAAGTAAAATTGTTGTTTACCGGAATAGATAATCCCAAACCCAAAAACAAGAGTTTCCCTTCACAGAATTATCAAACAATCAAAATAAAGAGTACTGAGGTATTGGAATGTTGGCAGATTAAAACGCCAAGTGCAAAAGGAACAATAATCATGTTTCATGGTTATGCAGGTGAGAAGTCGTCACTGCTTGAAAGAGCAGATGAATTTTTGAAGCTGGGCTATCAGATTTTTCTCGTTGACTTTATGGGATCAGGTGGATCAGAAGGCGATGGAACTTCTGTCGGATTTAAAGAAGCTGAACAAGTAAAAGATTGTTTCGATTATGTGTCGAACAAGGGTGAGAAAAATATTATTCTTTTTGGCACCTCTATGGGCTCAGCGGCTATTCTGAAGGCGATGGATGATTATGCATTAAGTGTGCAGTCGATAATTATAGAATGCCCATTCGGTTCTTTATACAAAACCACAAAAGCGCGATTCAAACTTATGCATGTTCCCAGTTTCCCAATGGCTAGTATGCTGTGTTTTTGGGGTGGAATACAAAATGGCTATTGGGCTTTTTCACATAACCCATCTGAGTATGCGAAATCAGTAACATGTCCGGTGCTATTGCTTTATGGAGAACAAGATAATCGCGTGAGTAAAGAAGAAACCGACTCAATATTCAAAAATTTGAAAGGCAGCAAAGTGCTTAAAAAATACCCACTAGCAGGTCACGATGTTTTTAGTGAAAGGAATCGTTCTAATTGGATACAGGATGTATCTCATTTTCTCTATACGTCACCTTCGTGATATTGATCAACAATATGCTGACTAATCAACTTATACAATTCAGCGACTTGTTCATCTCCTGCTAAAAATTGAAGGTGTTTATCCAGTATTTCAAAATCTCCCCTGCGTGCCGGACCGGTCTGTGCATTCTCCGGACCAATCGTTAAACTCTTGTTGATCATTTCAGCAATCAACGGTTTGAGCCAATCGAAACTCAAATTATTTTCTTTCATCAACTCTTGCGCAATCAACAGCATATGGTTGGTGAAGTTGGCTGCAAACACAGCTGAAACATGTAATGCTTTTCGCTCATCTGACGTAATCTTGAAAATCTTTTTACTGATCGCTTTCCCCATCAACTGAAGCGCTTTTTCCGTTTCGCCATTTTCACTTTCAAGAAAAATGGGAATCTCTTTGAAGTCGACTTTCTTCGATTTGCTAAAGGTTTGAAGTGGGTAGAACACACCAATGTTAGGTGTTGCTGCATAACCCAATAAACTCAAAGGCTGACTTCCGGAGGTATGAATGAGAATTGCATTTTCAGGAAGTATAATTTCCTGAGCAATTTCTTCTATTACCTCATCGCTCGTTGCGATAATGAAGAGGTGAGACGTACTGGTAGAAAAATCCAATGTAGCTTTTACATTGGCTTGATAAAGTCGTTCGACCAGAGCCGCTGCATGCGCGGGATTTCTGCTATACACTTCGCGAACTGCAAAATCAGTATTGTCTAATGCTGGTGCAAGATGCCATGCGAGATTGCCAGAGCCAATAAAAGAAACAGTGCTTGGTTTCATAAGTTTAAAGATAAAATACCTTTTACAATCCTGTCTTTGCCAGAAAGATCTTTTATGACTTCGATCTCCTGAAAGTTATTGTGTTTGAAAAGATCTGCCACTTCTTTTCCAAACCGCTCGTTGATTTCAACGGCAAGTAGTCCTCCCGACTTTAAAACCTTTTTTGATTTTGATGCAATAGCGTTATAAAAAATGAGTGTGTCATCATCTTCTACGAATAATGCAAGATGAGGTTCATGATCAACTACATTATTACCCATATCTTTCTTCTCGCTCAGGGCGATGTATGGCGGATTGCTAACGACCACATCAAGGTTTTGAAACGGAATCTCATCATTCAAAATATCCAAGCGACTAAATTGGACTTCAGCATTTAAGTTAGTTGCATTTTGTTTGGCAACATGTAAAGCATCCTCACTGATGTCAATAGCATAAACTTCTGAATGAGTGATTTCAAGGGCAAGGGAAACTGGGATGCAGCCACTGCCTGTACCGATGTCGAGTATTTTAATTTTAAAATCAATCCCTTTCAATTGGATAGATCGATCTTTCATTTCTGAAATGATCAAACGTACTAACTCTTCTGTTTCTGGCCTGGGAATCAATACGGATGGATTGACAATAAACTTCCTGCCAAAAAAATATGCTTCTCCAAGAATGTATTGCACTGGTTCGTGTTGATTAACGCGCCTTACAACATCCGATAGTTTTGTCACTATCTTGGATGTGTCAATTTGCTTTTCAGAGAGAATATCTGTCCGACTGAGCTCAAGTAGATTTTGCAATATCTCATAGGCCATACTGTGTATTTCATCCTGATCTTCGTTCAGCGTAATTTGCTTAACTAAATCCTGAAACAAGGCTTTGGAATTCTTCATAGTTTACAATCTTTGCAAGTATAATCAGAATGACAAAGCACGATCACACGACAGACGAACTTTTTATGCACAGAGCGCTTGAACTGGCTGCGCTCGGTCGGGGTGCTGTGAGCCCGAATCCCTTGGTTGGCTGTGTTGTGGTGCATAATGGTAATGTAATAGGTGAAGGATTCCATCAGCAATATGGCGGACCTCATGCAGAGGTGAATGCGATCGAATCGGTTGCCGATAAGATGTTACTAAAAGAGAGTACGGTTTATGTAAATCTTGAACCGTGCTCACATGTTGGTAAAACTCCTCCATGTGCTGATATGTTGATTCGTCACCAGGTAAAAAAAGTTGTTCTTTCGAATCTTGACTCAAATCCACTTGTGGCAGGAGAAGGAATAAAAAAACTTCGTGCGGCTAATATTGAAGTGATAACCGGTGTGTTGGAAAAAAAAGGTCGCGAGTTTAACAAGCGTTTCTTCACCTACATCGAAAAGCAACGTCCTTACATCATATTGAAATGGGCAGAGACCGCTGATGGTTTTATTGCCCGCGAAAATTTCGATTCGAAATGGATTAGCAATGAGCATTCCCGACAGCTTGTGCATAAATGGCGGACAGAAGAAGATGCCGTTTTGGTAGGTAGCAAAACAGCTGCTCACGATAATCCTCAATTGAACGTTCGCGATTGGACAGGAAGGAACCCGACTCGCATTGTCATTGATCGGTTTTTAAAGTTGAGTGAACGCCTTCATCTTTTCGATCGCTCGCAAAAAACCATTTGCTATAATGTTTTGAAACATGAAGAGCATCCAAATCTGCGTTTAATCCGTTTAGAAGAAGAAGATTTTCTGAATGCTTTGGTACACGATTTACACAAACAAAAAATTCAATCCATAATTATAGAAGGTGGAGCGCATACCCTTTCTCGTTTTATTGAATTGAATTTGTGGGATGAAGCACGAACCTTTAGCTCGGAGAAACCCTTTAAGAAGGGTATTGAAGCACCAACCCTTCATGGAACTTTAGTTTCACACGAATCAATAATGAACGATACATTAAAAACTTATTACCCGAGGTAGTATGTAAAAGTGAGGATATTCCAGCTTCTACATTCTACATTCTTTTATATATGGCCGAAGAACTTATTATATCAACAGCAGCTGATAAACGCGAACGCTATGAAACACTGATTCCACAGATCGAATCACTTGTTAGTGGCGAGGCTGATCAGATCGCCAATCTTTCAAACATTGCAGCGGCTTTAAAGCAAACCATGAATTTCTTCTGGGTGGGTTTTTATATTGTAAAAGATAACCAGTTGGTACTAGGACCATTCCAGGGACCCATTGCATGTACGCGAATTAATTTTGGAAAAGGAGTGTGTGGCGCATCGTGGAAAGAAAAGAAAACGATCCTTGTTCCGAATGTCGAAGAATTCCCTGGCCACATTGCTTGCAGCTCTGCATCTAGGTCTGAAATTGTGTTGCCTGCCTTTAAGAATAATGAAGTCGCATTGGTTTTGGATGTAGACAGTGATGTATTGAATGACTTTGATGAGACCGATCGCGTGGCACTTGAAAAAGTAATGCGAATCATTGAAAGTTTGTTATAATTTATTTTCCCATCTACAATTATCGAATGATTCAATCTGAACTGTTACCGTATTACCAAAAAAGAAGACGTGATTTTACTGCTTTGCTAGATCAGGCAAGGAGCAAGATCAATGTAGTTTCTAATCTCCGGATTTTAGTTGCTGTTGTTTTTCTTGCCGTATTCTATTTTGCGGTTTACAATGCTTCCCTTTTTTATGCTGAGATACTCTTGCTCATACTTTTCATTGGGTTGGTGAAATGGCACACCGCATTGTTTGACAAGAAAACGCATTTGGAAAATCTGGTAAGGATAAATGAGTTGGAGTCAGAAGCAATAAACGGAAATGATGGTAAGTTTTCAACGGGTGTTGAATTCATCAATCCCATTCATCCGTATTCTCACGATCTCGATATTTTTGGTGAAGGTTCCCTTTATCAATCGATCAACCGTTGTAATACCATTCATGGTCGCAAAGAAATGGCGCAGCGACTCTCTGCTCCATTAGCTTCAGCAGAAGAAATTCAAATAAATCAGATGTCCGTTCAGGAGCTGGCAACGAAAACAGATTTTCGTCAACACTTCCAGGCGGCAGGAATGGAGATTGAAGAGCAACAGCATGATCGTGAGCAATTGCTATCCTGGCTGAAACAGCCTTCTTTTCTGTATTCAAAACCATTCTATAAATTTTTCCTTCCAATCTTCTCAGCCATTACAGTACTCCTTGTTATTGCATCATTCTTTTTTGTTGCAGCAAAATCGCTCGCCATTCTATTCGCACTCACACAATGGGGTATGCTGGGTTTTCATATTAAAAAGGTGAATGCCTTTCATGAATACATTAGTAAGAAAAAAATCATTCTTCAAAAGTACGCTCACTTACTTTTCTATCTTCAGCAAGAAAAGTTTTCGTCTGCACATCTAAAGAAACTTTCTGACAGCGCGAATCAAGCGGATGTAAAAGTAAAATCACTTGCATCTTTGGTCAGTGCACTTAACGCCCGACTGAATGCCATGACAAATTTGATCGTGAATAGTTTGCTGTTCTACGATTTGCAATGTGTCTATCGTCTGGAGAAATGGAAACATGAAAATGCGGCAAACTTGAAAACATGGCTTGAAGCCGTTTCTGAAACAGAAGTATTATGCAGTGTGGGTACCTTTAGTTTTAATCATCCTCATTTTACCTATCCAACTATCAATGCAGAGCTTGCGATAGAGACAAAAGAATTAGGGCATCCCTTAATTCTGCCGAATGAATGTGTTGCGAACGATGTATTGGTTGGGAAGAATCAATCTGTGCTGATTATCACAGGAGCTAACATGGCGGGCAAGAGTACGTTTCTTCGGACAATCGGTGTTAACCTTGTTCTTGCATTAAGTGGGGCACCGGTTTGTGCAAAAGAATTTCGATGCCCGATTATTAATATGCGCTCCGGAATGCGCACTGCGGATTCATTGAAAGATCACCAATCCTATTTCTATGCGGAACTCAATCGTCTCAAAACCATTATGGATGAATTGAGAAGTGATAAGCCTTTGTTTATCTTATTAGATGAAATTCTAAAAGGAACGAATTCCACTGACAAGCAATCGGGTTCTATTGCTTTAGTAAAACAACTCTTACCACATCCATGTCTCGCGTTAATTGCAACACATGATCTTGCTTTAGGCGAGTTGGAGCATGAATATCCATCGAAGATTAAGAATTTCTGTTTTGAAGCGAATATTGAAAATGATCAGCTATCCTTCGATTATAAATTGAAACCAGGTTTGGCGCAAAAAATGAATGCTACTTTTTTGATGAAGAAGATGGGCATCATTCCAGCTTAATATACAATCACGTTTTATTCATTTTATTTATTCTTAGTGAACCTTCGTGCCCTTGAGTCTTCGTGGTAAAACAATAAATCAGCGTAACTCATCAAAATAGAAATCAATTTGGTAATTTAATAGGTTCAATCTCAAACCTATGAATACTAATCTCAACCGCAGAAACTGGATCAAATCCTCTCTGGCATTAACAGCAGGACTTGTTGCTACATCATCCCTTACGGAAAAATTGATGGCTGCTCCTGTGAGCCATGCTGAGAAGATAATGTTGAATCAAACTTCATCTTTGCTAAATGGCGCTGTGCGATTAAATGCGAATGAAAATCCGTATGGCCCGTCTGAAAAAGCAAAGGCTGCACTACTTCAATTATTAAGCGAAGGCAATCGCTATCCGTTTGCCGCAATGGGTGAGTTCAAAAAGTTACTGGCGGCAAAAGAAGGCGTTGCTCCTGAATACATTCATCTCGGTGCAGGCTCTGGTGAATTGCTTTGTCAGACTGGCGTAGCGTTTGGTTTGGAAGGAAAAAGTGTAATGTCTTCTTTTCCGACCTTCCCCATGTTGATGAATTATGCTGAGTTCATGAACGCCACATGGCAGAAAATTAATTTGAACGATGCACTCGAACATGATTATGAAACAATGACTTCGGCAATTACGTCAGATACAAAGTTGATTTTTGTATGTAATCCAAATAATCCCACGGGAACATTAGTTGATCAAATGGTAGTAGAACGCTTTTGTGAAGAAGCATCTAAGAAGGCAACCGTTTATGCAGATGAAGCCTACCTCGAATTTTTAGAACCATCACAACAACATTCCATGGTTGGATTGGTGAAACAAGGAAAGAATATAATTGTATCACGCACGTTCTCAAAAATATTTGGTCTGGCGGGACTTCGTGTGGGATACATTGTAGCGCATCCGGATATGATTAAACGTCTTGCAAAATATAATGACGACTTTTCGATTAGTCAAACATCATTGGCCGCAGCAAAGGCTTGTATAGATGACGAAGATTTTATGAAACTTACCCGCACAAAAAATGCTGTGGCTAGAAACGTGTTGACCGATTATTTAGACAAGAAGAAAATCATGTATGGCAAGTCGGTTACGAATTTTGTTTTCTTCCCGGCACCAAAAGATGGAAAGACCATTCTCACATCGATGGAACAGAAAGGATTTTTAATGCGGATCTGGGATTATAAAAACAGTGAGTGGTGTCGTGTGAGCATTGGCACACAAGATGAGATGACACGATTTATAAAAGCCTTTGATGAGATACTCTAACAGTCAGACTCGAAACGTTATTCCAAAAAACTACTATGATAAAATTTGCTTACACCATCCTCTACGTTCAGGATGTAGAAAAAACAATTTTGTTTTACGAGCGTGCTTTTGGTTTGAAAAGAACATTTATTGTTCCGGGAAACTCGTATGGTGAATTGGCAACAGGTGCCACCACACTTTCCTTTGCTTCCATTGAACAAGCGAGCTCAAATCTCAAAGATGGTTTTGCTGAGAGCAGTCCGAAAATGAAACCACAGGCATTTGAAATTGCTTTTACAACAGACGATGTAGAGAAAGTGTACAAGCATGCAATCAAAGAGGGCGCTATTGCGGAAGCATCAGTTAAGGTTAAACCTCACGGACAAACTGTTGCCTATGTAAGAGACCCGGATGGTTTCCTAATTGAAATCTGCACACCAATAGAATAGAATTGTGCTGGCTTGATGTGTGAAGTATATTTAGGCTTAAACAGAAACTTTATACAGCTCTGCTAATTTGGCAACTGCAAAATCAATTTCTTCGATCGTGTTGTATTTGCTAAATGAAAAGCGAACAGCACCTCGTTTTGATTCAGGATACAAAGCGCCTAATACATGTGAGCCGGTTGTTGCCCCACTTGAGCATGCGCTTCCTCCAGAAGCAGAAATACCTTGCAGGTCAAGATTGAAAAGCAACATCGAGTTTTCGTCAGACTCAGGTAAGCTTACATTCAATACCGTGTATAAACTCTTATCAAGATTGGCTGAGTCACCATTGAACATCACACCTGGGACATGTTCTTTTAATTGTTCAATCATTCTTGATTTCAGTGAAGCAATGTGGTGAACGTGTTCATCCATATCGCGATACGCAATCTCTAGTGCTTTTGCTAAACCAATTATACCATAAACATTTTCTGTTCCACCACGCATGTTGCGTTCTTGTGCTCCACCATGAACGAAGGGTTGTATCTTTTTATCTTTTCGGATAAACATAAAGCCAACACCTTTCGGGCCGTGAAATTTATGCGCAGCTGCGGTAAGGCCGTGTACTTTTATTTTGCTAAGATCATGAACGTAATGTCCAACAGTTTGTACAGTATCGGAATGGAAATACGCTTTGTACTCATCACACAGAGAAGCAACACGTTCAAGATCAAGTAAATTTCCAATTTCATTATTAGCATGCATCAAGGAAACCAATGCATTCTGATTTTCTTTCAGGAGGATTTCTAGATGTGACATGTCAACATGACCTTTCTCATCCAGCTTCACAATGTGAAGATGGATTAATCCTTTCTTTTCAAGAATATGTAATGTGTGTTCAACAGCATGATGTTCGATGGCCGAGGTAATGACATTCTTAATTCCGTAGGTATGAATTGCAGAAGTTAAAATGGCATTGTCTGCTTCTGTTCCTCCTGAAGTAAAAATAATTTCACCTGGCGTGCAGTGCATAAGCTCTGCAATTTTCTTTCTGGCCGATTCAATAGCCGCACGCACTTTTCTTCCGTGTGCATGCGTTGAGGACGGATTACCGAAATCCTCAAGCATGAAAGGCTTCATCGTCTCGAATACTTCCAGGTCGAGTGGTGTTGTGGCTGCGTTGTCTAAATAAATTTTCATCTCAATTCTCCTTAGCACGTTGCTCCTCTAAACAATTCGTTCGTGCGATTTCTGTTTTATTATAACTCCCTCTCCTTCGGAAAGGATCAGGGTAAGATTTACTTCTCTGCAATAATTTCTTTAATATCCGTAATGATCTTCTTAGCCAATGTATCGGCCTTCGTTTCCATATCGGATTCAGCGTAAATGCGAATGATCGGCTCTGTATTCGACTTTCGTAAGTGAACCCACTCTTTATCAAATTCAATCTTTACACCATCGATGGAATTGATTGGTTGCTTTTTATATTTCTTCTTTACCAGTTCCAACACCTTGTCGACATCAATATCGGCTGTAAGCTCAATTTTATTTTTGGAAATAATGTAGTTCGGATAAGTAGAACGCAAGCGTGACAAACTCATATTTGATTTTGCGAGGTGTGTAAGCAACAAAGCAATACCTACCAATGCATCACGTCCGTAATGTAACTCTGGTAAAATCACGCCACCATTACCTTCACCCCCAATGATCGCATTTGATTCCTTCATCATGGTCACTACGTTCACTTCGCCAACGGCAGCAGCAAAATATTGTCCACCGGCTTTCTCAGTAACATCGCGCAAAGCACGTGTTGAGGAAAGATTAGAAACCGTATTGCCTTTCTTTTTCTTACTGGCATTCAAAACGTAATCAGCAACAGCGACTAATGTATACTCCTCTCCGAATGGAGTTCCATCCTCATTGATTAACGCCAAGCGATCAACATCCGGATCAACTACAATTCCTAAATCGTATTTTCCTTTTTTAATCTCGCGACAAATGTCGGTTAAGTTTTCAGGTAGTGGTTCGGGATTGTGTGGAAATTGTCCGTTTGGTTCGCAATACATTTCCTTAACAGATACACCTAATGCTTTCAACATCATCGGCACAGCAATACCGCCCGTTGAGTTCACAGCATCCACCACTACTTTGAATCCTCTATTTTTAATGGCATCCACGTCAACCAACGACAGTTTCAAAATCATGTCGATGTGCTTCTGAAGGTAATCTGTCTTTTGTTCGTACTTACCAAGCTTAGTGACTTGCGCAAAATCAAAGGCTTCAGCTTCTGCTATTTCCAAGAGCTCTTCTCCATCCTTGCCCGAAATAAATTCGCCCTTTTCATTCAACAACTTTAGTGCGTTCCATTGTGCAGGATTATGACTGGCAGTCAGAATAATTCCACCAGATGCTTTCTCCAATGGAACAGCAACTTCAACCGTAGGCGTTGTCGATAAGCCCAGGTCGATTACATCGATGCCCAGACTTTGTAATGTAGAAGTGACCAGTGCATTAACCAGCTCACCCGAAATGCGGGCATCACGGCCAATCACTACTTTGATAGATCCCTTTTTCTTTTTTAATAATGTGCCGTAGGCCGCGGTGAATTTTACTACATCTACCGGGGTCAGGTTTTCGCCTGGTTTGCCCCCAATGGTTCCGCGGATGCCGGAAATCGACTTGATTAATGCCACTCTCTATATAAGTTTAGTAACTCGGACTGCAAAGTTAATAAGATTATGGAATGTGGCGAGGGAAGAAAGCAGGAGGATTTTAAGTTCATGAAATTCCGACTTGCGATGATTAGTTTCGCACAAAGAAAAGCGACCTTTGGGGTATAGCGTATCCAAAATTAAGTTTGTAAACATGAAGAAAGTTCTCTCTGCCCCAGATGTAAACCGCGAAGCCAAACTGCAAGCTTTCGACCGTCTCCTTACTATTATGGATGAACTGCGCGAGAATTGTCCTTGGGATAAAAAGCAGACTTTGGAAAGTTTACGGCACCTAACTATTGAAGAAACGTATGAGCTTTCGGATTCGATTATTGAAGGCGATTTAAAAGAAATAAAAAAAGAATTAGGTGATCTGATGCTTCACATGGTTTTTTATTCGCGCATTGCATCGGAGATCAAGGCATTTGATGTGAGTGATGTGTTGAACTCCATCTGTGATAAATTAGTAGAACGCCATCCTCATGTATATAGTGACGTGATTGCGAACGATGAAGAAACCGTGAAAGCCAATTGGGAAAAAATAAAATTGAAGACCGGAAATAAATCGGTGCTGGGCGGTGTACCTAAATCATTGCCTGCTTTGGTAAAAGCTATTCGCATACAAGACAAAGCACGAGGTGTTGGTTTTGATTGGGAAAAGAAAGAGCAAGTGTGGGAGAAGGTAGAAGAAGAAATGACCGAGTTCAAAGCAGAATTTAATGTTAGCTCCAATGAAGCCATTAATAAAGAAAAGGCACAGGCAGAATTTGGTGATTTACTTTTCTCACTGGTGAACTACGCACGCTTCATCAATATCGATCCTGAAGAAGCATTGGAACGCACCAATAAAAAATTTATTAAACGCTTTCAATACCTCGAAACCGAATCAGCAAAAAATGGAAAGCAAATGGGTGAAATGTCATTAGCGGAAATGGATGTGTATTGGGACAGGGCGAAGAAATTATAGATCCTGTATTTTTGACACTGTAAATTATCCGCTAATCCTCTTTCATTGCTGGTCGTAAAGTCCTCTCCTTTTTATTTCAAATAATATCCAATCTTTCAGACCTAATCTCATTAACATGAAACTAACCTGTTTTTTCGTACTCGCACTTCTTTCTGTTTCTGCTTTCGCTCAGAACACGGATTTGCCAACTGATTTTCTAACAAAAGATTTCCATAAAGGACGCAGGGAACTCTTGCGCGAAAAATTACCCGCTAATTCGGTCGCAGTATTTTTTGCCAATGCTACACGTAATCGCGCTAACGATGTGGATTATGTATACCATCAGGATCCCGATTTTTTCTACCTCACAGGATATAAAGAACCAGATGCTGTGCTCTTTGTTTTCAAAGACAATCAAACGGCAAATAACGGAACACCGTACAACGAAATCATTTTTGTTCAACCTCGTGATGAGCGTGCTGAAATGTGGACCGGTCGTAGAATGGGAGATGCAGCCGTTAAGACACAGCTTGGCCTGGATCAGTCTTTCAATAATTCAGAATTTAAAAAATACAATGTTAATTTTTCGAAGTTTGATCAGATATTATTCTTCGATTTTAAAAATGATGTTCGTGACGATGTCCGCGACTCCTCTGATCTGTATGACATCATCGCGATGTTTAAAGGTAAGGTAAACTATCCTTCCGAAGACAATACCTTAAGCGTTTCGAAAGAGGTTCAAAAAAATAATCTCAACACCAAGGATCTGAATACAATCATGGGAAGCTTGAGAGGTTTTAAAACAAAAGAGGAAATGGAGATGATCCGCAAAGCGGTTAGCATCTCCTGCATGGGACAACGCGAAGTGATGAAGGCCATGAAACCAGGTATGTCCGAAAGAGAGATTCAGGGTATTCATGAATTTGTTTTCAAAAAATATCAAGCTGAAGATTTAGGATATCCTTCCATCGTTGGTGCAGGACATAACGGATGTATTTTGCATTACATTGATAATTACAAACCGAACATAGTTAGCAAAGAATTAATCCTGATGGATCTTGGTGCAGAGTTTCATGGGTACTCCGCTGATATTACCCGCACGATTCCAGTCTCTGGGAAATTTTCTCCTGAGCAAAAACAGATTTATGAATTGGTATTGAAAGCACAGGAAGAAGCAATGAAAGTATGTAAGCCCGGTTCTACTTTTCAGGAACTTACTTTAGCAACGCGCACAGTAGTGAATAAAGGATTGGCAGAGTTGGGAATCATTAAAGACGAAAAAGAAAAACACATGTACTATCCTCACGGATGTTGCCATCACATCGGATTGGATGTTCATGACAAGGGTCCGTATGATAAATTACAAGAGAGCATGGTGATTACGATCGAGCCCGGTATCTACATTCCCGATAATGCAAACTGCGATAAAAAATGGTGGGGCATTGCCGTACGCATTGAAGATGATTATTTGATCACCAAAGATGGATATGAACATTTGTCAACTGCTGCTCCGCGCAAGGTTGAAGACATCGAAGCCCTCATGAAAGAACCAAGCGCACTGGATGATTTTATATTACCTTCTTTGGATAAAAAGAAATAGTCTTATTTTAGATACATATTACGAGAGACTTTTTGAATGCTTCCTGTGATGCATTCAAAAAGTCTCTTTAGCTTTATTCAAAAACAGACCCAGTATGTACACCATTGAAAAAGTAAGTTCTAAGGAAGCACATCAGTTAGTAGCGACTGCATTTGCAGAGGCAGAGAAAATAAACAAACATATTGCCATTGCAGTAGCAGGACCGGAAGGTGAATTAATTTCTTTTCTTCGCATGGATGCAGCGAGCCCGGCAGCTTCTAAAATTGCTCAAAATAAAGCCTACACCGCTGCACGCGATCGAAAGACCACCAGGCAAATGGGTGAATACATGAAAGAGAAAGGCAGACCACCTGCATTCTGGGGCGATTTAGGAATAACAGGTTTTGGAGGAGGTATTCCGATTATTCATAATGAAAAAATAATTGGTAGCATCGGTATCAGTGGTTTATCAGAAGATGACGATGAACGAATTGCCAATGCTGCTATTCAAGCTGTGTATGGCGCAAAGTCTTAGTTATACACCTTTGCAGAAATTATTCGTGACGTATTGCCTCTACAGGATCAAGCTTTGAAGCTCGCAATGCCGGGTAGGTTCCAAAAATAATTCCTACCAGCACTGAGATGATGGAGATAATGATAAATGTATTGAGTGTGTAGGCCGCCTGAAAAGGTACTTTTGTGATCACCTTTACGATAGGGATAATAATCATCGTGGCACCAACACCAAAGACCAATCCCAGGAAACTTCCGAAGGCAGAAACGGTAATAGACTCTGATAAAAAAAGCAGAATGATATCACGCCTGTTGGCACCTACTGCTTTTCGAATACCAATTTCAGCGGTACGCTCGGTAACGGAAATCAAGAGCACATTCATCACACCGATTCCTCCGACTACAACTGAGATACCCACAATCAATCCCATGATAACGCGAAAAAGTAAAAAGCCTCTGGCGGCTTGTTCGATGCGAAAGTCGTTTGTTTGAATTCTGAAATCAGAAGTAGGGTTCTTATAATGTTGTTTCAGCCACGAAGAAATTTCTTCTTTCAATACGGGTATCTCTTCTGTTTTTTCTGCTTCGAGGAGTAATTGAGGAGGAGTGGTTTCTAGTTCTTGAGGAGTAAGGTGAGTAATGGGAAAATATACTTTTGGTGCTTCACTTTTTTCTTCAGTCAACACTCCAGCAATTTTCAATGATTTGCTCTTGTAAACAATTTCATTGCCGATAGCCTTTTCATTCGATTCAAGCTTTGCAGCTTTTACAAATGCGGGATTCACCATTGCATTGATCAAGCTATCTTGCATTTGTTCTTCCGTGAATCCAGGATGAGATCCCAATGGTCTGGGATCCAACGAAGCGCCAGCCGCAACAATGACCGAACCAACGGTATGCCCGGAAATGGTAACAGCATCAGACGAACTGGACCATATGAAAGGCCTTGCTGATTTGCTTAACGACTTGGTTAGATCCAGATAACCTTTGTAATCAATGACAGCCACACTTTCCTTTCGTAACCGAACAGAGTTAATATTCTCATATACTTCACTCTGCACCATGATTGCATTCAAAGAAGTAGTTTGTGTTATCTGATCGCGCGCGAACTCTTCCATGCCATCAATCAACGAAAGAATCGAAACCAATGCAGCCACACCGATGACAATACCCAGCACCGAAAGGATGGTGTGAAAAATATTAGAGCGGATGTTGGCGAAGGCTAATGCGAACGAGCTGAGGATTTTTCGGAGCATGGTGGCAGGTTAATACAATGTAGACGTATTGTATGATACCTTGTTACACGACAATAAAAAAATTATACGATTAGTTGGTTCCTTCACGAAGTCCTTCTTGGTGAGTAACGCCAACAAAGCCTGAGAAAATTTTACCATTGCTGAATAATAATACCCAATTGTCTGTCGGCTAGTGCAAACTCTTTTGCTCCCCAAGGACGAAGCGTGATTTTGTTAAGATTTGGGTGGAGAAACTCGGGATGTGATGAACTTATTTTATTATAGACTTCCTCAATATTATTTGTTACAAGTCTAAATTCAGGATTATGCTCTTTTGCTAATTCGGTATTCTCAAAAAGATTGATTCGCAAACCGTCTCTTTCGATCACGCAAAATGGATTATCAGAATTTAATTCATCGTGTTCAATGTTAAATTTGAGACAGTCGATAAATAGTTTTAATGCGTCTTTAATGTCTACATAAAACACATTGGGAACTAACTTCGTAAAATTCATAGTTGATTTAATTGATATTAAATTCCAATTATTCTTAAAGACCTTCTGTAACAGAACCAACTATCAATTATATATCCATTACATGATAGTTTCGGTTTTCTTATCTAAGATAATCTCGCACGTTAGAATATCCAAAGTCGTAGGATTATTCTTGGAAAATCAATCCTTAAACTCCGAAGTAAAATGAAAATTGATATCCGGGAAATTATCCGTCACCATTTGCAGCCAGGCTTTTGATTCGGCCATGAATACCAGCTTATCATCTTTATCGCGGGCAATGTGCCGTTGTTTGGAATCGATAAACTCCGCTAACTTTTTTGGATCCTTGCTGCTGATCCAACAGGCCTTATAAATATGTTGAGGTACAAAATTGGCAGACGCACTATATTCATTCTTCAAACGGAACTGGATTACTTCAAACTGTAACGCACCGACAACACCAACTACTTTCTTTTTTCCTAATTCATAAGTAAACAATTGAGCTACACCTTCTTCCATTAATTGCAACAATCCCTTTTCAAGTTGCTTGGTTTTCATGGCGTCCATGTTGACCACTTCTTTGAAAATTTCAGGAGAGAAACTTGGTATGCCGGTGTACATTAACTTTTCGCCATCGGTAATGGAATCACCAATCTTTAAGTTACCGGTATCATACAAACCAACAATATCGCCAGGCCACGCTTCTTCTACTGTCTCGCGATCTTGGGCCATGAATGCAGTAGCATTTGAAAAACGAATTCCTTTTTGCTGACGTACGTGATAGTAATTGCTTCCGCGTTCAAACTTACCTGAGCAGATGCGTAAGAAGGCAATACGGTTTCTGTGTTTCGGATCCATGTTCGCGTGGATCTTGAAAATAAAACCAGTGAATTTTGTTTCGTCTGGTTCAATCACGCGCATCGTTGTTTCGCGCGCTATCGGTGCAGGTGCAATGCGAATAAACGTGTCGAGCAATTCTTGCACACCAAAATTATTGACAGCACTTCCAAAAAATACAGGAGCGATTTTTCCAGCTAAATAATCTTCTACTTTAAAATCAGGATAAACACCTTCGATCAATTCAACATCGGCACGAAGTTGTTTTGCATTATTCTCGCCTACATATTCATCGAGTGAGGCATCGTGTATGCTGTTGATCTCAATACCTTCTTCTACCGTTACTTTGCTTCCTCTGAAAAGATGCAGGCTTTTTTCATACAAACTGTAAACGCCTTTGAACGTTTTTCCCATACTGATAGGCCAACTCAATGGACGCACTTTAATATTGAGTTTCTCTTCAATTTCATCCAGCAACTCAAACGGGTCACGACCTTCGCGATCGAGCTTGTTGATAAAGCAAATCACAGGCGTGTTGCGCATGCGACAAACTTCCATAAGTTTTTCGGTCTGCATCTCTACGCCTTTAACGCAATCAATCACCATGATCACACTATCCACTGCAGTGAGGGTGCGATAGGTATCTTCAGCGAAATCCTGGTGACCAGGAGTATCGAGCAAATTGATCTTCACATCTTTATAATTAAAACCCATCACGGAAGTCGCCACGGAAATACCGCGTTGCTTCTCAATCTCCATCCAGTCGGAGCGGGCGTGATCTTTAATTTTACTTGACTTTACGGCACCAGCCTTTTGAATGGCCCCTCCAAACAAGAGCAATTTTTCAGTTAATGTAGTTTTGCCAGCATCGGGGTGACTGATAATACCGAAGGTTCTGCGTTTGGCTATTTCTTGATCCAGTGTCATTTGTAGTTATCAGTTAATGGTTAATTGTTAATGGTTGGACGAATGTTAAGAGGAGGCCTGTTAACGGTTAACTATTAACTTTTAACTTTCTTAAGGGGGCAAAAGTAAGAAAAGTCTGCGCTTTGCAATTTAGAGTCGCATAGTAAATAGTAACTTGCCCGCTCAATACATGATTGCTATGCTGAAAAGAAGATTAGGAAGAACAAACTTTAATGTAAGTGAAATAGGCTATGGCATGTGGGGTTTGGCAGGTTGGAAAGGTGTTGACAAGGCAGAGATAGATGAAGCGCTTGGCCGCGGAATTGAATTGGGCTGTAATTTTTTTGATACCGCATGGGCCTATGCGGATGGCGTTAGCGAGCAAATTCTTGGCAAGTTGATGCGTCAATATGCTGGCAAACAATTTCATTTCGCTACTAAAATTCCGGCAAAGAATTTTACATGGCCTTCTAAACCATCGTTTACGATTGATGAATGTTTTCCAGCGTCACACATTGTTGAGTACACCGAAAAGAGTTTGAAGAACTTACGGGTTGATCGCATCGACCTTCAGCAATTTCATGTGTGGGAAGATAGTTGGGCCGATAAAGACGAATGGAAAACTGCCGTTGATAAATTAAAGAAAGAAGGTAAGGTGCTCCACTTTGGTGTGAGCGTTAACCGCTGGGAACCTGATAATGTATTAAATACTTTAAAGACAGGTCTTATCGATACCGTTCAGGTTATCTATAATATTTTTGATCAGGCACCCGAAGACAATCTCTTCCCGCTTTGCAAGAAACTAGACATCGGTGTAATCGCACGAGTTCCATTTGATGAAGGAACACTAACAGGTACCTTAACAAAAGACACCGTGTTCCCGAAAGGTGATTGGCGCGCTACTTATTTTGTTCCGGAAAACTTAATTCCGAGTGTTGAACGTGCCGATGATTTAAAACCATTCATTCCATCACGCATGTCGATGGCACAAATGGCGCTTAAATTTATCCTGAGCAATGATAATGTACATACGATCATCCCAGGTATGCGCAAGGTTCGGAATGTAGAAGCCAACATGGCGACAAGCGATGGAAAGAAATTAAGTGATGAATTATTGAAAGAGTTAAAAGACCATCGTTGGGATAGAAAACCTACTGCATGGTCGCAATAAATTATTAGATCGATCTCGGCTAATTCAGGGCAGAGATTGATCTGTATTTTGGATCATTACAAAAGAGTAAGTTGACAAGGATTACATTCAGACGGTCGCTTTCGTACAAAAGCCTGACGCGCCACTCCAATTCTCCTGACATTGTGGCATTTTAGCCCAATAAAACCCCCTTGGCATAACCATTGAAGAGGGGAATCTGCTTACTAAACCAGGAAACTCAAAACACTAAAAATATCATGGGAAAAATAATCGGAATAGACTTAGGAACTACCAACTCGTGCGTAGCCGTAATGGAAGGCAATGAGCCAGTAGTAATAGCCAATAGCGAGGGTAGAAGAACAACTCCTTCCATCGTTGGGTTTTTGGATAATGGAAAAGGCGAGCGCAAAGTAGGTGATCCTGCCAAGCGTCAGGCGATTACCAATCCAACCAATACCGTTTCTTCCATCAAGCGCTTCATGGGTAAGAAGTTTGATGAAGTAACAGGCGAAAAGAAAATGGTATCATACCAAGCTGAGGCTGGTAACAACAATACCGTGCGTGTACGCATTGGTGATCGTATGTATACACCTCAGGAAATCTCTGCGATGATTCTTCAGAAAATGAAGAGCACTGCTGAAGATTATTTAGGTACCACAGTAACTGAAGCGGTCATAACAGTACCTGCTTATTTCAATGATGCAGAACGTCAGGCAACAAAAGAAGCCGGACAGATTGCAGGTCTTGATGTGAAACGCATCATCAACGAGCCAACAGCCGCAGCATTAGCATACGGTTTGGATAAGAAAAACCATGATATGAAAATCGCTGTGTACGACTTAGGTGGTGGTACATTCGATATTTCTGTTCTTGAATTAGGTGATGGTGTATTCGAAGTAAAATCAACCAACGGTGATGTTCACTTGGGTGGTGATGATTTCGATTTGCGCATTATGAACTGGCTTGCTGATGAATTCAAAAGTGACGAAGGAATAGATTTGCGTAAAGATCCGATGGCGCTTCAACGCTTGAAGGAAGCTTCTGAAAAAGCAAAGATTGAATTGTCAAGTTCAATGGAAACAGAAGTGAACTTACCATATGTAACATCAGTAGATGGTGTGCCAAAGCATTTGGTGAAGAAATTATCACGCGCGAAGTTCGAACAGTTAGTAGATGATTTAGTGCGCAGAACACTTGATCCTTGTCGCAAGGCAGTAGAGGATTCCGGGTTCTCCGTGTCTCAAATAGATGAAATCATTTTAGTAGGAGGTTCTACTCGTATTCCACGCATCGTTGAAGAAGTTGAAAAATTCTTCGGAAAGAAAGCATCGAAAGGTGTTAACCCGGATGAGGTTGTTGCGATTGGTGCAGCGATTCAGGGTGGTGTATTAACCGGTGAAGTGAAAGATGTTCTCTTGTTAGATGTAACGCCACTTTCATTGGGTATCGAAACACTTGGTGGTGTGTTCACCAGATTGATTGAATCAAACACAACCATTCCATCAAAGAAATCAGAAGTGTTCTCAACAGCCTCCGACAATCAGCCTTCAGTTGAAATACATGTATTGCAAGGTGAGCGTCAGATGGCGAAGGATAATCGTACGATTGGTCGATTCCACTTGGATGGAATTCCACCCGCACAACGTGGTGTACCACAAGTTGAAGTAACATTCGATATTGATGCGAACGGTATTCTCCACGTATCGGCAAAAGATAAAGGGACAGGCAAAGAGCAGAAGATCAGAATTGAAGCTTCATCTGGTTTAACAGATGCAGAAATTCAAAAGATGAAACAAGAAGCTCAGGCCAATGCTGATTCGGATAAGAAAGAAAAAGAACGTGTTGAAAAGATCAACCAGGCTGATACACTGATTTTCCAAACGGAAAAGCAGATGAAGGAATATGGCGAGAAACTTTCTGATGGAAACAAGACTGCTATCAATAGTGCACTTGAAAGATTGAAAGCTGCACATCGTTCACAAGACGTAGCAGGAATTGATTCTTCTATGGAAGCGTTGAACAATGCATGGCAAGGTGCTGCTTCTGAAATGTATCAGGCAAGCGGTGCAACGGGCGGAGCTACCAGCGATGCAGGTGCTGCAAATAATCCTTCTGATGGTAATAACGTATCAGATGTTGAGTATGAAGAAGTAAATGACAATAAAAAATAATTTAGTGTTCATATAATTTAAAATAGCCCTTGAATTTCAAGGGCTATTTTTTTGTTTATACTTTGTTATTGAGAACTGTGCATTTAATAACATGTGTTCCGCCCGAGCTGCGTTCGGTGTAGATGCGCGGAGGGACACGAGTATTTCAGATATAAATTGTAGGCGCGCCTTTAATACATGAATGGCCAACTCGCTCGTAGCGAGTTGGCCGTTCATGTATTTCTCAACTCATCAACACAATCCTGCTACAAGCAGGATTGTGTTGATGAGTTTTTCTTAGCGCGGACTGCCGTAACTTTCTGTGCTCAAATTTTAATCCCGCGCGCAAGCACACAATTTGATCTGGCTGCAAATCTTTTTGCAGTGAAGTAATCTGATGGATTAGAATATTTTTTGAGCATAGGTAGACACTAGTTGCCGACAGCAAAATGATAGCCAATACCTTTGATTGTGATAATCTCAATAGATGAATCTTCTTTAAAATAATCGCGAAGCTTGGTGATGTATACATCGAGATTACGCGAATTGAAAAATGAATCATCTCCCCAAATGCGCATCAAAATATCTTTTCGATTGACAATGGTGTTTTTATTCTCTGATAATATTTGTACCAGCATCGCCTCTCTATGCGAAAGCTTGCGCACATTGCCATCCTTTCGAAGTTCATATCGTTGAGGGACAAATTCAAAACTACCCACAGCGATTGACTCTTTAACATTGGAATTCACTTTCTGTGATAGCTGAAGTAAATTGTTAATTCGTACGATTAACTCTTCCATACTAAAAGGCTTGCGCAGATAATCATTTCCACCTACTTCAAATCCTTTTACCAAATCTTCAGTTTGTGTTTTTGCTGTCACGAAAATAATAGGTATGGCTGGATTAAGCTGTCGAATACTTTGCGCAAGAGAGTAACCATCTTTATGTGGAAGCATAACATCGAGCACGCAAATGTCAGGTTTCATTTCTTCAAAGACGGACATTACCTCATTGCCATCAGCAACCATGCGCACATTAAAATCACGAACCTCCAAACTGTCTTTTACAATTCTTCCAAGGAATGGTTCATCTTCTACGTATAGTATTTTCGTTTTCATCATGACCTGTGTCAAGTTAATGTTCTATTGACGATCAGTTCCAGGGAATTTTTACCGCAAAACTTTTCTTAACCATCTTGCCTGGAGGGCGAGGGATAGTTATGATAAAAGTGCTGCCTTCCCCTGGTTTGCTATCAACATCAATTAGGCCATAATGACTTTTGACTACACTTGCTACGTAGCTCAAACCTAATCCGTATCCTTTTGAGTTGTGAACATTGCCAGAAGGTATTCTAAAAAATTTTTCAAAAATCCTATGCTGATATTCCTGTGCAATTCCCATTCCGTTATCCTTTATAGACAAAACCAATTTCTGTGTCTCATAATTAAGAATAATATTGATGATTGGTTTTTCAGCGCTATACTTTAATGCGTTATCCATCAAGTTATAGATAACATTAGTGAGATGCACCGCTCCGCCTACAATTTCAAAATTGTCTCCTTTCTTTTCATAGGTTACATTTGCATTACATTTTTCAAGCACCATTTTCATTGAAGCCAACATGTCTTGAACAATGTGATCCAGATTAATATTTTCTGGTTTGAATTGAATCCCCATACTTTCAAAAATAGATACATCCAGAATTTTGTCGGCCATAATGGAAAGACGATCAAGTTCGTGCTTTGCTATATCTAAGTACTCTTGCGTGAGCTTAGGATTATCGATGGCACTAAAATTCTTCAATGCTTCTAGTGCAACGCTTACAGTGGCTACAGGAGTTTTCAACTCGTGGGTCATATTATTAATGAAATCATTTTTTATCTCCATTAACCGTTGCTGCGAGCGGAGACTTCTATAAAGAAGAATAAATGAACTGATCGTAATGAGGGTAAGAATAAAGGCAAAGAGAATTTGCGGAATTATTTTTTTGAAGATAATCCATTGCAAATCAAGGAATGTAATTTCAAAAGCTCCGACAGGTGTAAGAATTATTTTATCTCGACCAAAAGAATCCATTTCAAGGGCGCCCTGTTTTGGTGGCTCCAGTCGCGTTAGGAGAAATGGAAAATTAATACCTGCTTTGGCTAAACTCCTCTTATATACTTTATCAACGATCTTCAACGGAATGGAATCTGAATTTAGACGGATGGAAAAAAAACGTTCTTGTTTGTCTTGGCGAAGTCGCGAGACAAGGGGTTTTAACATATGAACCAGCGAATCATTTTCATGTGCGCCTGGAGAAATATAAACCTGAATATTGGCAGTAGAATCCAGAAAGGTAATGGGAGGTTCAGAATTTGATCTTCGGAACATGATCGTGTCGGTTATTTTTGTGGTTCGCAAAACACGAACCTTGCTTGAATCCAATCGCATCGGGCGAATACTTTTTTGAAGAGCTGAGTCACTGAGCGCAAATACAGTATTGCGAAATATAAAACTGGTTTCCTTTTGAAAGCCGTGTTCTTCATCCCGATAGACTTTACGCAACCAAAAGAATTGCAGCGCCATCAGTAAACCAATGCTGCTAGTGATTAATGCAATTGAAAGTGAGTTACGGTTTGTGCTCATGTCTACAAAAGTACCGGGTTTCATCTCAGCATAATCATGTTTTAACCTTAATTAACATTGCATTCAGGATCATTAACTCTTAGGCGTTGGCCTGCCCCGTACATTTACATTATTTCAAACGTGAAACTAACGCTAACTATGAAACGCATCATCATGCTTATCGGAGTACTCATTTCCATTACGGCAGCTCAAGTCGTTTTTGGACAAGCTGTTGAAGGTACTATTACGTATGAATCAAAAGTAAATCTTCACCGCAGATTACCACCCGAACGCGCAGAAATGAAATCTATGATTCCAGAATATCGCACCTCTAACGAGCAACTCTTTTTTAATGCTGAGGCATCCATCTATAAACCGATTATTGAAGATGAAGAAGATCAGTTTGAGGCAGAAGGTGCAGGGGGACAAAGAATGACAATGCGATT
The DNA here is from genome assembly GCA_039930485.1 of Chryseolinea sp. GTDB lineage: Bacteria > Bacteroidota > Bacteroidia > Cytophagales > Cyclobacteriaceae > Chryseolinea. Next base: position 10,298 of record JBDTTT010000002.1, on the reverse strand, counting down.
TCGTCAACCCAATACAGAGGTGTATGTCAATCAAAGTACCCAACAGATAATTTCAAAACAGGAATTCTTGGGCAAAGATTATTTGATTATGGATACATTAAAATTATCACCATGGAAATTTGGAACAGAGGAAAAAACAATTCAAGGATATGTTTGTAAGCAGGCGTATCGAACAGATGAAACAACACCAGATCGGAAGCAAGAAATCACAGTTTGGTACACGGATAAAATTCGCCCGTTCGTTGGCCCTGAAAGATTTAACACGTTGCCGGGTGCAGTTCTGGCAGTTGATATAAATAATGGTGAGCGCGTAATCGTTGCGATGAAAATTGATTTCAAATCATTGAAGAAGAATGATATTGTTATTCCAACGAAAGGCCAAAAAGTTACACCAGCAGACTTTCGCAAGATGATGGATGAGCAAATGGAGAAGATGCGTGCTAATGGTGGAATGATTATTCGGAATTAGAAAATTCCACAATTCCATTCTATCCACAAACTCAATCAGGTTCTTATCACGATTTGAATTCTAACTGAATGAAAAAATTAATACTTGCATTTCTATTACTTACTAACATCGCGGTTGCCCAAAAATTTTCCATAAAGGGCCAGTTGAAAGACGACAAAAATGTCGCATTGCCATCGGCTACGGTTATGCTATTAAGTGCGAAGGATTCATCATTGGTAAACTTTGCCAGCAGCAATGTCGAGGGTTTTTTTGAAATGAAAAATATTTCACGTGACAGTTATTTATTTAAAGTAACCTATGTAGGCCTGGCAACATTCTCAAAAAAAATCGAACCCCCTGAAAATGAACCGGGGGTTGAGCTAGGAGTGATCACGATGAAATCAAAAAGCCAGGAATTAGAAGAGGTTGTTATTCAGGCAGAGAAAACTCCTGTTGTTGTTAAGCGAGATACAATTGAATTTAACGCATCTTCATTTAAGACAACCGAAAATGCGAATGTAGAAGACCTGCTTAAGAAATTACCTGGCGTTGAGGTGGCAAGTGATGGAGCAATTAAAGCACAAGGAGAACAAGTGCAACGTGTAACAGTTGATGGAAAAGAATTCTTCGGTCGTGATCCAAAACTTGCTACAAGAAATCTACCGGCTAAGGCTATTGATAAGGTTCAGGTTTTCGATAAAAAATCTGATCAAGCTGCTTTTACGGGTATTGATGATGGTCAACGCGAGAAAACCATCAACCTGGAAATGAAAGAAGAGTATAGAAAGGGAATGTTCGGAACAATAACAGGCGGAATCGGAACTTCAGAACGATATCAGGCTAAGTTGAGCTTGAATCGTTTTCGAAAGGATAGTCAGTTTTCAATGTTGGGTTCTGCAAATAATATTAATGAACAAGGTTTTTCCATTGATGACTACTTAAATTTCAGTGGCACCTCTCAACAAATGATGGCAGGGGGTGGTGGAGGTGCAAGGATTATGATTAATGCAGGTGGTGGAAACGGGGGCTCAAATCAAGGAGGTGCTCAAGTAAATTTTGGCAATCGTATCACGGGTATTATGTCTTCGTATAGTGGAGGGGTAAACTTTAATAAAGACATCAGCAAGAAAACAAGTTTAACCAGCAGCTACTTTTATAACTACCTCGATCATGCTATTGATCAGAATCTTGATCGTGAAAACTTTATACCAACCGGAAATACTTTTTTTAACCAACAGAGCAGGCAGCGTAATTCAAATGAAAATCACCGTGTCAATTTAGTTCTCGAACATAAGATTGATTCCGCTAATTCGATTAAATGGACAACCACTTTACTGGCCACAGAATCGGAATCAAACGTAAGAAGTGAAAGCAGCACGAAGACCGCGGAAGATGTTACGTTGAATGAAAGTGATAGAACGACACTCTCAGATCAAAACGCTTTGAACTTCAATACAAGTGCTTTGTTACGTCATCGGTTTGCCAAAAAAGGCAGAAACATATCTGCGAATCTTTCATTTGGTTATACCGATACAGACGTAGTGGGTAAGCAAGATGCAATCAATACGTATTACAGCGATGTAACCAGGATAGACACACTCAATCAAAAAAGTTCACAAACGACCGGCAACACAGGTTACGGTGCTACATTTTCCTACACAGAACCTTTGGGGGATCGAAAATATTTGGAAGTGAACTATAGTTTCAGCGGTAATCTCAATGAAGTTAATCGCGAGGTGTATGATATAAAAAACGAAGATGAAATATATAATGACAATTTAAGTAATGTGTACTCAAGTCGTTATCAATACCACCGGCCAGGTGTAAACTTTAAAGTGAATCGCTCAAAATATTCGTTAACTATTGGCGCAGGCTATCAAATGACCCAGCTTGACGGCCAGCTAATTTCAAACGACACCAGTATTTCGCGTGCCTATCAAAACATAGTTCCGGCTCTACACTTCAATTATGACTTTGCCAACACCAGGCATTTGAGATTTGATTATGAGACTACTGTTCAAGAGCCTTCCATTACACAGCTTCAACCCGTGGTGAATAATAGTGACCCATTGAATTTATCAGCTGGAAATCCTGCGCTACGTCCGGCATACCAGCATAGCTTGCGCACAAATTTTGTTTCGTTTGATCCGGCAAAATTTATAAACTTTTTTGCGTTTATAAATGCTACTTACACTCAAAACGCAATTACCAATTCACAAACTACCGACAGTCTTGGAGTGCGGTTGACAATACCAGTAAACGTTGATCACAACACGAGCCTGAATGGTAATGTTGCTTTTGGTTTCCCGATAACGAAGCTTAGTAGTCGTTTTAATCTTTCGGTAAACATCAATCAGCAATTCGGGTTGAATGTAATAAACAAGGAAGAGACCAATATATCAGTAAATGCAATTTCTTCAACGCTTCGATACGATTATCACTACAAAGAAGTTTTTGATTTAATCCTAAGTGGTACCGTAAGCCGCAATTCAACCAGGTATGAGTTTAATTCGCAAAGTGATCAGCTGTACTTTAACAATAATTTCAGTGCTGAAACAAACTATTCCTTTTTAAAAAATTATCAACTAAGTGCATCGTATGAATTTCTTCGCTACAAAAGTGAGACGACAAAGTACAAACAAAACGTTGAACTTCTGAACATTTCAGTATCGCGATTTTTATTAAAGAACAAGAGTGGCGAACTGAAACTATCCGTCAACAATTTATTGGATAATAATTTTGGAGTGAGCCAGACAGCAAACGTAAACTACGTTGAACGTCAAACCACTAATTCGCTTGGTCGCTATTATATGCTCACATTTATCTATTCATTAAACAAGCACATGAATCCAACCGGCATGCGTCCTCGAGGTGGTATGCGCATGATGATTCGACAGTAGCAAAATTGTATAGAGATAGAGGTGCAGACTCAGAAATAATTTATATTTGAGTAGAGCTCTACAAGCAGATGCCTCTATTAATTTGTACATTATATGCGCACCTTATTATTGCTTCTCATGCTAAGCATAAATGCTTCGGCACAATACATTCCTAAGTTTGATGTTCAAGGACACAGAGGAGCGCGTGGACTTCGCCCAGAGAATACTATACCTGCTTTTTTAACAGCACTTGATTCAGGTGTAACAACTCTGGAGTTGGATGTGGTCATTACAAAAGATAAGCAAGTGGTGGTTTCGCATGAACCTTGGATGTCGGCAGCCATTTGCCTGGACCCAGCGGGAAACGTGGTTACGGATAAGAATGAAAAGAAGTTCAACATTTATCAAATGAGCTATGCTGACGTGAAGGAGTTTGATTGTGGATCGAGAGGCAATGAAAAATTTCCGGAACAACAGAAAATGAAAACAGTGAAGCCCTTGCTCAGCGATGTCATCATTGCGGTTGACATGCACACCAAGAATTTTACGCAATACGAAGTAGATTATAATATTGAAATCAAAAGTTCTCCGGAAGACGATGGTAAATTTCATCCTCCAGTTCCAGAGTATTCGGGGATTGTATATAAACTTCTCGACCAGTACTTACCATTAGAAAGAATCGTAATTCAATCTTTTGATATTCGGGTATTGAAATACTGGCATGACCGGTATCCTGAAATTCGATTGGCCTTTTTGGTGGAGAACTTAAAATCAGTTGAAGCAAATTTGAATGAGCTTGGTTTTCTTCCTTCGATATACAGCCCATACTTTAAATTATTGACTAAAGAGAAAGTCGATTACCTGCATCAAAGAAAAATCCGCGTCATTCCATGGACCGTAAATGAAGTTTCAGAGATGTTATCCATAAAAGGAATGGGTGCCGATGGATTCATTACGGATTATCCGGATCGGGCACGAAAAATTAAATATACACTCAACATTAAGCGTTAGCGGAAATTCTGAACGTGGTTGAACAAAAAATCACGCTGCATTAAATTCTCCCATCCGAATTCATTATCCTTGCGGAAATTTTATCAAGCATGAGTAAAAAGTATGACGTTTATGGAATTGGTAATGCCCTTGTTGACATTGTTACAGAAGTGGATAACGACTTCTTCGCAAAAAATGAAGTTGAAAAGGGGGTAATGACTCTGGTTGATGAAAAACGTCAACATCATTTGATGAAGGCTATCGACATGAAGAAAAGCAAAATGTCATGTGGCGGATCAGCTGGAAATACCATGATCGCAGTGAGCCAATTTGGAGGAAAGAGTTTTTATTCATGTTTGGTTGCGAAAGATGAATTAGGTAAGTTCTTTCTTGAAGATTTAAAACGAAACGGTGTTGACACCAATTTAAAATATGAAAACTTGTCTGAAGGTATTTCAGGTAAGTGTTTAGTAATGACAAGTCCGGATGCTGAACGTACCATGAATACTTTTCTTGGAGTAAGTTCATTTTTCTCGCCAGAACAGGTTGATGAAACAGCAATCCAGGATTCAAACTATGTTTATTTAGAAGGATATCTCGTGGCTAGTCCGAAAGGATTGGAGGCGATGAAAGAAGCGAAACGGTTGGCGGAAAAGAATAAAGTAGCGGTTGCTTTAACATTCTCGGATCCCAGCATGGTTAAATACTTCTCCACCCAAATGGAAGAAATCGTTGGAGCAAGCGTAGATCTTCTTTTTTGCAATGAAGAAGAGGCCATGATCTTTACCGGAACTGACACAATTGCCGAAGCGCGTGAGAAACTAAGGGGTGTTGCCAAACGCTTTGCCATCACTTTGGGTGCCAACGGGGCCTTAATTTTTGATGGAGATACCTTTATAAGTATTGAACCATATAAAGTGAGAGCAATTGACACAAACGGGGCTGGCGATATGTTCTCCGGAGCCTTTTTATACGCAATTTCCCATGGCCATAGCTATGCTGAAGCTGGAAAATTGGCCTCTTTGGCTTCTTCTAGGGTGGTTTCTCAGTTTGGGCCAAGGCTTGAACCAGCACAGGCAAAACGGGTTATGGCCGATCTGATCTCCTAGGATTTAAGGAAAATAAGGCAAATCAGTTTAGCGAAAGTTGTAAATCCAAAAAAACCTAAGCATCTTTGCAGCCCTTAAAAATTTAAGGTAAACGGATATTATTATGAAACGTACATTCCAACCTTCGCGCACAAAAAGAAAGAATAAGCACGGTTTCCGCGAAAGAATGGCAACAGCCAACGGTCGCAGAGTATTGGCGAATCGCAGAAAAAACGGTCGCAAGAAGCTTACTGTTTCTAGCGAAAAGACTTTAAAGCATAAATAATCCCTTTCGGGCCTTATAGTCCCTTAAGGAGATTGATTAATTTCAGCCTCATGGGGGAATTTACATTCCGCAAGGAAGAAAGGATTACGAAAGAAAAAAGTATACAGGAACTCTTCAGCAAGGGTTCCTCTTTTTATTTATTCCCATTCAAGGTTTATTTCATGCCCAATCCTGACCTGGAATCTACATTCCATCAGGTTTTGATCTCTGTTTCTAAGCGCAATTTTAAACGGGCCGTTGATCGCAATTTGATCAAGCGAAGAATTCGCGAAGCCTACCGACTCAACAAGAATCTTTTACCTGCTGATCGGAAATTACATATCGCGTATATTTATAGTGTCAAAGAGATTTTGCCATCTGTGCAAATTCACGAACGATTGGTGAAAACCTTTAAGCGTCTAGGAAATGCAGCGTAAACTAAAATGGTCGGTTATTCTTTTTGCAATCCTCATAACGGGTTTTGCTTTTCGAAAGCCTGTTGAAAAATATTTCGACATCGCGAAGAGCCTCGACATTTTTGCTACTCTTTTCAAAGAAGTAAATGCTTACTACGTAGATGAAGTTGAACCACAAAAATTGATTCGGAAAGGCATTGATGGTATGCTGGAATCACTTGACCCATATACCGATTACATTCCTGAAGAAGAGATGGAGTCGTTTCGCATCAGCACGACTGGTCAGTATGGTGGCATTGGCGCATTGATTGGTGTTGTTCAGAAGAAAGTTTTAATAACTCATCCTTACAGAGACTTCCCAGCCTTTAAAGCAGGCATTCAGGTAGGTGATGAAATTATTTCAGTAGATGGAAAATCAGTTCAGGGAAAATCGACATCGGAGATCAGCGCGATGTTAAAGGGCCAACCGAAAACGGACGTTGAATTGAAAATTAAGAGGTATGGCCAGAGAGATACACAGGTATTTAAGATCACCCGAAGTAAAATAAGTCTAAGCAATCTAGTCTATGTTGGATTGGCATCTCCAGAGATTGGCTACATCAGGCTAGATGATTTTACACCCGGAGCATCACACGAGGTATCAGATGCTGTGGTTCATTTGAAAGAGAAAGGAGCAACAAAAATAATTCTTGATCTCCGTCAGAATCCAGGAGGTTTATTGCATGAAGCAGTGAACATTGTCAGCTTATTCATCCCAAAGGGAAATGAAGTCGTTTCAACGAAAGGTAAAATGGAAGAATGGAACAAATCGTACACAACCTTAAACAGTCCGGTTGATATCACAATCCCGTTAGTCATTTTAGTGGGTGAAGGAAGTGCTTCTGCTTCTGAGATTGTGGCTGGATCGTTACAAGATTATGATCGTGCTGTCTTGGTAGGAAGTCGGACATTTGGAAAAGGATTGGTGCAAACTACCCGGCAACTCACCTACAATGCTCAATTAAAAGTAACAACCGCAAAATATTTTATTCCAAGTGGTCGATGCATTCAGGCATTGGACTATGCTCACCGAAAAGATGACGGTACTGTAAATCGTGTTGCTGATTCTTTGAAAGTTGAATTTAAAACGAAAGCCGGGCGTAAAGTTTTTGATGGTGGAGGTCTCGATCCGGATGTGATAACGGAGGATGAATATTTAGGAACAATAACGTCAGCACTTCTCTCTGAAGGTTTGATCTTTGAATTTGCAACAGTTTATTGTTCAGAGAATCCAGCAAAGCCCGAGATAAAGACTTTTCAACTATCAGATAAGGCTTACGAAAAATTCCTTAGCTTCCTTCAAGAGAGAAAATTTTCCTATTCAACAGATCTTGACCAAAATGCGAAGCGACTTATAGATGCAGCAAAGCATGAACGCTATTATTCAGAGCTTGAACCTCAACTGAAGAGCCTAAAGGCGAAAATTGAAGCCAGCAAATCAACCGATCTAATCCGATTTAAATCCGAAATTAAACAAGCACTTGAATCCGAAATCGCGTTCCATTATGAATTAAATGAAGGACAAGCTGAAGTTTCTCTCAGAGAGGATAAAGCAGTGTTAGAAGCGGAAAGATTATTAAGAGACCCATCAGCTTTCAGTAAAATCCTTCTCCCGAAATAATGTCTTTGATTTTATCTTTAGAAACGTCAACTACGGTTTGTTCTGTTGCAATTCATCGCGGACAGAATCTCCTCGCATCAGCAGAAGTTCATATCGAGCAATCACACGCTTCTAAATTAGCTGTACTCATCGAAGAGGTGAAGAGGTTGGCGGGGATTGAATTAAATGAACTCGGTGCCATAGCAATTTCTTCCGGACCAGGTTCATACACCGGTTTGAGAATAAGTACTTCTACAGCTAAAGGACTTTGTTACGCCTTAAGTATTCCATTGATCTCAATAAATACATTGGAAGTCCTTGCGCATCAAATGAGTGGTTTGAATTTCAATAACTCGCTTCTTTGTCCGATGATTGATGCAAGAAGAATGGAAGTGTATTGCCTTCTGACGGATGATAAATTAAATCTGATTCATCCAACCGAGGCAAAAATTATTGATGAGCTTTCTTTTTTGGATTCCTTGGAAAAGCAGAGTATTCTTTTCTTTGGGAATGGCGCATCAAAATGCAGAAATGTAATTAGCCATCTCAATGCTCTTTTTATTGATGATATACATCCATCAGCGAAGCAAGTTGGAATGATGGCGTATCAGAAATTACTGGATAATGAAGTGGAGGATGTTAATAATGCAGAACCGTTTTATTTAAAAGAGTTTTTAATAAAGAAGCCAGTGGTGAACAAAATTACCTAATGTATATGTTGACAGACCATGGATACTGAAGATCAAATAACTAATAAAGTTTCAAACAGTTCACTGATTACCTTCGATCTGGAAGAATACTATCAACCCGGTGAACGTGTTCTCATCGATATTACAGATCAGTTGTATGAAGGAATTATTTTGAAGGAAAAGGATTTCAGAGCTTTTATTAAGACTCATGATTGGTCAGCGTATCAAAACAAATTTGTCGCGATTACATGTTCAGCGGATGCGATCATACCGACTTGGGCATACATGTTAATCAGTATTGCATTAAAACCTTTCGCGAAAGAGGTTGTGTTCGGAACAATTTCTGAATTAGAAAGTGAAATTTTTCGGAAAGCATTACAGGAAGTGAACTGGTCGGCATTTAAAAATGCCAAAGTTGTGGTGAAAGGTTGTAGTAAAGTTGAAGTTCCGGTATCTATTTATGTGGAGGCAACAAATCAATTGATGAATTATGTAAGCAGTTTGATGTTTGGTGAGCCATGCAGCACCGTTCCGTTGTATAAAAAAATAATAATTAAAAATATCTCAGCATCATCATAACCTGTTAGTAATCAAGTATCCAGATTAAGCGATAAAAGTTTTTAATCACTATTGTGGATTATTATCTTCTAAATATATGAGCGGATTTTTGCACTTTATGATACTTGGAGTACATTTGAGGCCCTTTTGCAAGTAGCGCAGTCGGGGAAAATATTTTGAAATAGTTGTTGTAAAGTAGGATCAGTTACTTTACCTTTGCACTCCGAAATTTTAGAAACGGATGATGGTCGGCAGGATCGTCACTCTCACAAGTTGAAAAACTTCTATTAGCTTCTAAAGCTAAAACGTTCTTTGAATGAATGGATTGATAGCGGACCCAGTCCTTTTCTGTAGAGATACGGGGAAGAGATTGAAGTTAATTCCAGTGATGGAATAAGAATAAATTTGAGAGCAACAGGCAATCAGACACACAATGTAGCGGATAGTTTGACTTATCGGAAGATGGGTAAACGAGTCAGCACGGAGAAGTTCGGAATGGGTAACCTGACTGAATGGATCTTAAAAGAATTACAATGGAGAGTTTGATCCTGGCTCAGGATGAACGCTAGCGGCAGGCCTAATACATGCAAGACGAACGGTAAGAATTGTAGCAATATGATTCCAAGAGTGTCGTACGGGTGCGTAACACGTATGCAACCTACCTTGTACAGGAGTATAGCTCGGGGAAACTCGAATTAACCCTCCATAATATAATTGAGTGGCATCATTTAATTATTAAAACTACGGTGGTACAAGATGGGCATGCGTTTGATTAGCTAGTTGGCGGTGTAATGGACCACCAAGGCGATGATCAATAGGGGAACTGAGAGGTTGATCCCCCACACTGGCACTGAGATACGGGCCAGACTCCTACGGGAGGCAGCAGTAGGGAATATTGGTCAATGGATGGAAGTCTGAACCAGCCATGCCGCGTGCAGGAAGAAGGCCTTCTGGGTTGTAAACTGCTTTTGCCAGGGGATAAAAAAGCTATGCGTAGCGAATTGAAGGTACCTGGTGAATAAGCCACGGCTAACTACGTGCCAGCAGCCGCGGTAATACGTAGGTGGCAAGCGTTGTCCGGATTTATTGGGTTTAAAGGGTGCGTAGGCGGCCCTGTAAGTCAGTGGTGAAATACTCCAGCTTAACTGGAGGGGTGCCATTGATACTGCAGGGCTTGAGTTAAGTTGAAGTTGGCGGAATTGACGGTGTAGCGGTGAAATGCTTAGATATCGTCAAGAACACCGATAGTGAAGACAGCTAACTAAACTTTTACTGACGCTGAGGCACGAAAGTGTGGGGATCAAACAGGATTAGATACCCTGGTAG
>JBDTTT010000001.1:0-127014 GCA_039930485.1 Chryseolinea sp. | reverse complement strand
GATATACGGACACGACTCTACGAGCACATCATCAGTCTTCGATTGCGCTTTTTTGATAAGACACCCATTGGTCGACTCGTAACCAGAACAATTTCAGATGTAGAAACTTTGTCTGACGTTTTCAGTGAAGGTATTGCAGCAATGGCTGGTGATCTGTTGCAGATTATTTTCCTGCTTGGTTTTATGTTCTATGAAGATTGGAAACTTGCCCTGTTAAGCTTATCTACTATTCCTTTACTGCTGATCAGTACGTATGTATTCAAAGAAAAAATAAAAGTTGCCTTTAGTGATGTGCGCAATGCGGTAGCCAATCTGAATACGTTTGTTCAGGAACATATTAGCGGCATGAACATCGTGCAGATTTTTGGAAGCGAGAAACGCGAGTTTGAAAAATTTAATGAAATCAATGAGGAGCACAAGCAAGCTAATTTACGCTCTGTTCTATATTACTCGATTTACTATCCGGTTGCAGAACTTATTGCCGCAGCAGGTATTGGTTTACTGGTTTGGTATGGTGCCAGAGGTGTGATCAATTATGAGGAGACCGGTATCACAATTGGTAAGCTCATTGCTTTCATCATGTACATACAAATGTTCTTCCGACCAATTCGAATGATTGCCGATCGTTACAATACTTTGCAAATGGGTATTGTGAGTTCTTCACGCATTATGAATTTATTAGACGAAACAGAAAATGTTCAACTCAACGGATCGCATCAACCCAATCATATTAATGGCGCGGTTCAATTTGATCATGTTTGGTTTGCATACAATGATGAAAATTATGTGTTGAAGGATGTTACCATCGATATCAAACCCGGAGAAACCGTTGCGCTTGTTGGTGCCACCGGTGCTGGCAAATCATCCATCATTAATTTACTCAACCGTTTTTATGAAATCAATAAAGGTATTATTCGTGTTGATGGCGTTGACTTAAAAGAGTATGGTCTGGGCAACTTGCGAAAAAATGTGGGTGTTGTCTTGCAAGATGTTTTTCTATTCTCTGATTCTATTCTAAACAATATCACACTAGGCAACAAAGATGTTACTGAAGAAATGGTTTGGCATGCTGCCGATTTAGTGGGCGCCAAAAAATTCATTGAGCGATTACCTGGCAAACTTCACTACAATGTTATGGAGCGCGGTTCAACACTTTCAGTTGGACAACGTCAACTTATCTCCTTCATTCGCGCCATGGTGTATGATCCTAAAATTCTGGTGTTGGATGAAGCCACTTCATCCGTTGATAGCGAAACAGAGCAAATGATTCAAAACGCTATTGAAAAAATGATGAGTGGCCGTACGTGTATTGTTATTGCTCACAGGCTATCTACTATTCAAAAGGCCAATAAGATTATGGTGTTGGATCATGGTGAAATAAAAGAAAGTGGGCGCCATGATGAGCTGCTCATTAAGGACGGCTTTTACGCCCAACTCCATAAAATGCAGTATAAAGAGTTGGTTTGATCCTATTCACGGTCAATACATTAGCTGCATCCTGCTGAACCATGCAAAAGCTTTATATTTGCTTCAATGCAAGGTTCGAAAACCCTCTTACTGATCATTTTTTGTACGCTTGGTGCAAATGTGTTGCTCGCTCAACCTGGGCACAACACCGGCAAGAGTATGTACACTCGCACTCGCTACAATTATTCCTCTACCCGTGTTCGAGGAGCAAAAGCCAAAACCATTTGTCCGATCTTTCAAAACAGCAGGTATCCGTATTTTGGATTGGGTGTAAAGCTGGGTGATCCTTTTGCTGCAACATTTAAATACTACCCAAACAAACACATTGGGGTTGTTGTCGACTTTGGAAAAGCATCGAGTGGATTATACAATCGATATTTTCGTGAACAGTTTGAAAGCTATCAACGTCCCGACACGCTCTCTTCCGGAGCGAGTGTTAATTACTTAACGCACAAAGTAAAATCTGATTTTGTTGGCGAAGCAAAACTTCTTTATCAAATCGATGCCAAAAAAATTTCGGATGGACTTCAGTTTTATGTAGGTCTTGGCTTTGAATGGAAACGAACTTCCCTGGATTACGATTACCTATACGAAACAGATCCACTTTTAGGCGATGCAGAAAATCGTCCGGGAAGAATTTCAGCATCGCGCTTTACCATGGGTCCGTCTGGTATCATTGGGATTGAATATTCCTATTTTCAATTGCCAATCTCAGCGTTTATGGAGCTGGAGTATTTTGTAGATGTTTATAAAGATCCGGGATGGAGCCGCACTCAAGGCGGTGTGGGTCTACGATATATTTTCTAATGTTGAAGTAAAGTTATCTTTCTACTCAATAACCCGAAGCCAACCCTGATAACTTTCCCTTCTGAATCGCCTTCACTTTCTGCACATAGGATTTCTTAACGGAAGCTTCCATTTTACTTTCTTGAAGAGTAAGCAAAATAATGGTAGAAAATTCATCAATGCGAGGAGATTGGTAGCGCATAATCGCTTGATCTAAATAGGAAATAGACATTTGAATTTCCTGATGATTATACGCATCAATGGCAAGATTATAATACATTAATCCCAACATCTGATCTAAATCTACTACGTTGAATAAATTAAAATTATAGGTGTACAACACTTTGTCATTTTCCTTTTGCATTAACTCATTCTGCTTGTAGGTTGACAATCTCTTTTCAACTTGAGCTGGATTGCTTATGAAACCATTTAAAGGATCAGTAGTTTCTAAAAGAATAGTTCCTTGTTCTGTTTTTGCAAGAAGAAAAATATGATAGTTGGTTTCCACAATTTTGTAATCAATTTGAAAATGATCCAGTAACAAAGCATAGAGTGCTGTTGCTGTAAGGCAGTTGTATGTTCCATCATCCACTAAATCGGTGAAAGTGCAATACTGTTTGTAGTGCTTTAAAAATTTGCGATGAGTCTGATTGAAGGTGTACTGAAGAAATTCGCTTTCCTTTTTAAAGGATTGTTTTTTGGCTTCTATTTTCTGAACGAAGTTTTCAAGTGCTTTTGTCGATACTGACTTTGATTTATCAGTGGATATATATTGTTCTATGTATTGATTGAATGTATTGTCAGCATACGATCTCCTATCCTCTTGTGCAGAAACAATAAGGGGTAGACAAAAAAGAAACAAGATCAATACTTTCAACCTCACGTTACCGGAATGTTAAGTAGATGTCTGTCAAAATTAACATTTTCATAACATTGGGTCAACGACTTAACAATTTGGTAACATTAGGCGAAGCAAGTCCCTTTACATACCTTTATTTAATGAGCACAACAATCCAGGAGAAAACGGTCTCCAGTTCACTAGAAAGCACTTTTGAAGCACAAAAGAGCAACCTTTTCAACCTTAGAAAAGAGCCAGTACAAAAGCGAAAAGAGCGGCTTAAAAACCTACGAAATTGGATTCATGACAATCGTCCAGCCATCCATGAAGCGATGTATAACGATTTTCGCAAACCCGCTGTGGAGGTTGATGGTGTCGAACTTTTTCATGTGCTCAATGAAATTAAATATGCAACTGATAGTCTGGATCAATGGGCGCGCCCTTTAAAAGTAGATGCGCCACTCGCCATGTTTGGCACACGTTCCTGGATTCAATATGAAGCGCGCGGAGTTTGTTTAATTATTTCGCCTTGGAATTATCCTTTCAGTCTTTGCATTGGACCATTGGTTTCTGCATTGTCAGCTGGAAATAGTGTCATCATAAAACCATCGGAAATGACACCTCATGTTTCATCCCTTATTAAAAAAATGGTGGATGAGATTTTTGAACCTCAAGTGGTTTCTGTTTTTGAAGGTGATGCTAACCTATCTCAACACTTGCTTAAACTTCCGTTCGATCATATTTTCTTCACCGGAAGTCCTGCCATTGGCAAGGTAGTGATGAAAGCCGCGGCTGAAAACCTGACCTCTGTTACATTGGAGTTAGGAGGTAAGTCACCCAGCATCATTACCGACTCCGCACGAATTGAAGAAGCTGCGCAAAGAACAGCAGTAGCCAAGTTCATCAACAATGGACAGACTTGCATTGCGCCTGATTATATTTTGGTAGATGAGAAGGTTGTAGTAAAATTTACCTCCGCCTTAATTGAACAAACGAAAAAACTTTTCGCAACTGCCGAAGGATCGTTTGAAGAATCAAACAGCTATTGCCGTATTGTAAATGAAAAGCATTTCGTACGCATTAATGAATTGATAAAAGATGCATTGAATACTGGAGCAAAAATAGAATTTGGAGGTAATGTAAATCCGGAAACAAATTTCATTCATCCTATGATCCTTTCACATTTACAACTGAACTGCCGAGTGATGCAGGAAGAAATTTTTGGACCTGTGCTTCCCATTGTTTCATATAAAAATCTTGATGAAGCCATCAGCATCATTCATTCAAAACCCAAGGCCCTGGCGCTGTACATATACTCAACCAGCAAAAAGGTGCAGGAAAAAATATTGCACGAAACTACAGCGGGAGCAGTTTGTATAAACGATTCAGCCATTCACTTTCTACATCACGGCCTCCCGTTTGGAGGCGTTAATAACAGCGGCATTGGAAAATCGCATGGACATTTCGGGTTTTTGGCATTCTCCAATGAAAAGCCGGTTTTGAAACAAAAACGAGGACTTACATCGGTCAAGGCGTTTTATCCGCCTTATACCAATCTTTCCAAAAATTTGATGGATTGGTTTCTGAAATTATTTTAAAGTTTACTTGTATTAGCACTCGATGAAGGCACAATAATTCACCTCTCCATTTCGTAGTTTTGGGATTGAAATCTATTTTCTAAAAACCGAATTCAAATGAAAAAAGCACTGAAGTGGACGTTGATTGTAGTGGGTGGTTTGTTTGTTGTAATAATTGCCGCTGCCTTAATTATTCCTGTTGTTTTTAAAGACGATATTAAAAAAGCAATTGATGATCAGCTGGCTACGTCAGTGAATGCTGATGTTCTATTCGATATCAACAAATTTAACCTTACCCTTTTCAAGAATTTTCCCAACATCACTGTAGAAGTGGGCGACCTTGGTGTAGTTAACCGCGAACCATTTGCGGGTGATGTATTATTTGTCGTGGAGAATTTTGAAGTAGAGGTAAATCTGAAAGACATTCTTTTTGGTGATAAGCTTCGCGTGAAAGGTATTACCATGGTACGTCCGGTAATCAATGTAAAAGTGCTGGCCGATGGAAGAGCAAACTATGACATTGCTGTTCCTTCAACAGATACCGTTACAACAACCGAAGAGTCTTCCGATTTTTCGTTTGGTATAGATCATTGGGAAATTATCAATGGCGATATTACCTATGATGATAAGTCCCTTCCTTTTTTGCTTTCGTTAAAAGGATTGAACCACAGTGGTAGCGGAGATTTTACCCAAGATGTTTTTGATCTAACAACACATACAACTGCCGATTCTCTTACTACTGAATACAATGGTGTGGCTTACTTATCAAATAAGAAAGTTGAAATGGATATGATCATTTCCATTAGTGAAGAATACTCGAAATATACTTTCAAGGATAACAGCGTTAAGCTGAATGATTTTGCCATGGGCTTTGATGGTTCTTTCAAAATGAATGAGAAAGATTATGGCATGGACATCTCATTTAAGAGTCCGGATAATTCATTCAAAAGTTTATTGTCGCTCGTACCTGGAATTTACACACAGAGTTTCTCCAACATTGAAACAAAAGGTGACTTAGCATTTAATGGTTTTGTAAAAGGAACTTACAGCGATACACAAATGCCAGCCTTCAATGTAGAGCTGAAAGTAAAAGATGCGATGTTCAAATATCCTGACTTACCAACGGCAATCAACAACATCAATGTTGATTTATTAATCGATAATAAAGACGGTGTTATTGATAACACCGTTATTGATCTGAAGAAAATGCACCTTGACTTTGGAAACAATCCGGTTGATGCACATGCTCTAATTTCAAAGATGTATCCTACCCAATTGGATGCTACCCTTGCCGCTAAACTTAATCTTGCAGAACTCAGTAAAATGTTTCCATTGGAAGGGCTTGATATGAAAGGTAATTATGCGATTGACTTAAAGGCAAAAGGTGTTTATGACAGTCTCAAAAAAACCATTCCTGCTGTTGATGCAACCATGTCATTGGCGAATGGATATGTAAAATCTTCTGAGTTTCCATTACCGCTTCAGGATTTAGCATTCAATTCCACCATTAAAAATGCAAGTGGAAAAATGGCCGAGACATTTATTGCTGTGAAGAATCTTTCGATGACGATGGACAATGAAAAGTTTACCGCTGATTTATTGCTAGAAAATCTGGACGATTACACCTGGGATCTAAAAGCAAAAGGCGGAATTGACATCGAAAAAATGACAAAGATTTTTCCTGTCGATGGCATGACGTTAACCGGGAAAGTAAATGCTGACTTGCAAACGAAAGGAAAATATTCAGATCTCGAAGCGGAACTATATGACAAACTTCCTACCAGCGGAACGGCTTCTTTGAAAAACTTTACATACAAGGCGAGCGATTTACCTTACGCTGTCGGAATTTCACAAGCGTCAATGGTTTTTGATCCGAAGAAAATTGATTTGCAGAAAATGGATGGTACCATTGGCAAAAGTGATTTCCATGTGAATGGTTCTGTGTTCAATTACCTTGGGTATGCATTGGGGAAAAACGAAAGCATCAAAGGTGCTGTCAACTTCAATTCAACAATGTTCGATCTCAATGAATTCATGACAGACACCGAAGAGCCCACAACAGAAGATACTACTACCTATAGCGTAATCCCTGTTCCCAAAGACATTGACTTCCTGTTAAAGTCCTCCATCAAAACTGTGAAGATGATGGACCTTACATTGACAAATGCCTCAGGCGATGTGATTGTAAAAGATGGAATAGCAAACTTGAGTGGTTTGAAGTTCAATATGCTAGGAGGTACTTTCTCCGTGAACGGAACATACAACACGAAAGACCTTGCTCATCCTAAATATGATCTTGGGCTGAAGATTGAAAATGCTTCTATTAAAGAAACGGCACATGCTTCATCCATTGTTCAGTCCTATGCTCCCATCGCTGGATTGATGAGTGGAAACTATTCTACCGATTTTAAACTCAGTGGAGAATTACTCCAAAATATGATGCCGAATCTTGCTACGGTAAATGCTGGCGGGCTTATTAAAATTGCTCAAGCAGCACTGAAAGATTCGAAGCTAGTGTCAGGCATTACTTCGCTTACCAAATTAGATAACACGGATCAGGTTACATTAAAAGATGTACTTCTAAATGCTACCATTAAAGATGGAAAGCTGAATATAAAACCGTTTGATGTAAAGTTTGGTGATTATGTAACAAATATTGCTGGTAGCACAAGCCTGGATGGATCTCTTGACTACAAGCTTAAAATGGACGTGCCTGCAGGAAAACTAGGTTCTGAGTACAACAATTTCATATCTAAATATAGCGGTGCAAAGAATGATCCCAATGCAAAAATACCTCTTACCATTGGCCTTGGTGGAAACTATAAAAATCCCTCTACTAAGTTGTTGATGGATGACCAGAAACAACAAGCACAGGAGGCGGTAACAAATGCAGCGAAGCAAGAAGGAACAAAAGCAATTGAGAAAGCTGTAAAAGGAACTGATGCAGAAAAGATTGTAGGTGGTTTATTGGGTACCAATAAAAAAGACACAGTAAAAACCGATAGCACTAAAACAGCAACTCCTTCAGAAGACCTGACCAAAAAAGCAGCAGAAGATGCAACGAAAAAAATACAGAACCTGCTGAAGAAGAAAAAGAAGAATTAAAAAAAACAAAAAGCGTCCCGCACTAATGCGGGACGCTTTTTTTGTGTACCCAGGACGGGACTTGAACCCGTACAACCTTGCGGTCACAGGATTTTAAGTCCTGCGTGTCTACCAATTCCACCACCCGGGCGTTTCAGTTAAAAGTTATCCGTTAATCGGCTCTTAACTTAAAATAAAAAAGTGTGAGGTAGATCTCACACTTCTTTGAATGCTATTAACCATTAACAAGTAACGATTAACTTCAAATGAGCGGGAAACGAGACTCGAACTCGCGACCCCGACCTTGGCAAGGTCGTGCTCTACCAACTGAGCTACTCCCGCTTTTTCCTTCTGCTTTTCTGCAAAGGGAGTGCAAATTTAGCGAGTGTTTCTAAAAATGCAACCTTTCTACAAAAAATGCTGTGACCCCTCAGGGACTCGAACCCTGGACCTACTGATTAAGAGTCAGTAGCTCTAACCAGCTGAGCTAAGGAGTCTGAATTTTTGCGCAATCTATGCCGATTTTTGAACTTCTTCAAACTCTTGTCTGAGTTCGCGGGCATGATTCTTATTTTTTGAAAACTTTATGTGATTGGGCACACCTTTCAAATCCCAGATCAAACCGGTCCAAGAAAGAACCTTGAGTGTATACCACGTAATATCAATCTCCCACCAGAAGAATCCCTGGCGTGAAGCTGTTTCATAATAGTGATGGTTATTATGCCAGCCTTCTCCTAATGTAATCAAGGCAAGCCACAAACTATTTTTCGATTCCTCTCCAGTCTCGTATCGCTGTTTACCAAATTTGTGCATAATCGAATTGATGGAGAATGTTCCGTGATATAAAATCACGGTGCTCAAAAAGAATCCGATAAATAAGGTGGAGAATCCAGCAGTCGTAAACATGGTAAGGATACTTCCTCCATTTACAATTCCACCCAAAGCCATTACAAAAACAGCTAATGATGTGGGCGCAACGAGATAGTGCTTATTCAACCAAACCAGTTCAGGGTACTTGGCATAATCACCAATTACCTTGTAATCTGTTTCTTTAAAATCAGGACCGATGATCCAACCAATGTGTGAATACCAGAATCCATAAATTTTCATTGAATGTGGATCAGCTGGTGTATCACTATGGCGATGATGATGACGGTGATGAGCAGCCCACCACAATGCACCTTTCTGAGCAGAGGTCTGAGCCATAAATGCTATTACAAACTGAAACCAGCGTGAAGTTTTATAAGACTTATGTGCAAAGTACCTATGGTATCCACCTGTTACCCAAAACATCCGAACTACATATAATACGGCACAAACAATCCAATCAAATAATGTCGCACCAGTATAGATAGCGGCAAGCGGCATCAAATGTATGAGGGCAAAAGCAATCTCCTGTTTAAGGATCGGTTTGTTGCGTGTTTCAGGGTTAAGTACTGTTGGATTCATGATCGTAAATGTATAAGCGCCACGTTCTTTCTGAACACAAAGTTAACGTATTCAATTCAAAAGCGACCTTATGATGTAATCCTTTCACGGCCAAACAAGTGTGAGGTAGTTTAAAAGTTTTCAATTAATGGTACATGCTCAAATCAATCTTTCGGATTTGGTGTTATCTTGCTAAGATTTTTAAAAATGAGTCACGCCAAAACCATAACACTTTACCAGCCCATGCTTCACAGCATTGCTTATAACCTTGTGCGGTGTAAGGAAGACGCTGAAGATATCGTTCAGGAGACCTTCATTAAATGGCTTAGCATCGATCAACAGAAGATCGAAAACACAAAGGCCTACTTAATTAAAGCCGTTACCAATAATTGCCTTAATCACCTGTCTTCGCTTCGCAAAAAGAAGGAAGAGTACATGGAAAACGTTGCCGAAGTGTTCAAAAACTTCAAGGAAACGAATTTGGCTCACCTTGATCTGGACGTTAATCTATCAGCCGCTTTCAAAGTCCTAATGACCAAGCTCGAGCCTCTGGAACGTGCTGTATATGTATTAAAAGAGGTTTTTGATTACGAATACGATGAATTACAACATACACTTGACAAGAAGAAAGATCATTGTCGTCAGTTGTTTAGTCGTGCCAAGAAGAAATTAAGTGAAGAGACTTCCAAAATAAATTTCGAACTGCCTGACAGTGCCTCTTTAATCGAGAGTTTTAAAAAAGCTTGTCATCTGGGCAACCCTACAGAATTAGTTTCTGAGCTCAAAAAGGACATTTCTACACCAAATCAAAAAAAATTTTAAAATTTATTACCGGATTTGTCACAAATCGCGGTCGACTTTGTCTTACAGAAAAATGCCTGCTTAAAAAGCGGGTGTTCAATAAAGTTAAACCTACAACCTGGAGCTAAACATGGCAGTAATCTTAACATTCTTTATAGCGCACTGGTATTTGTCGCTATTCTTCCAGACTTTCTTCCTGCATCGCTATGCCTCTCACAAGGCTTTTACGATGAATAAAACCACGGAGAAAGTATTTTATATTCTTACCTGGTTTTTCCAAGGACCAAACTATTTAAGTCCTTACGGATATGGTGTTATGCATCGTATGCACCATGCTTTCGCGGATACGGAAAACGATCCTCATTCACCAAAGTATGACGAAACGGTTTTTAAAATGATGTGGAAAACCAAAACGATTTATTCTGATATAGCGAACAAGATTTTAGTACCGGAAGCACGTTTCACAGAAGGAGTTCCTCAATGGGAAGCCTTTGATAAGTTCGCTCGTTCATGGGCATCGCGTATTTTCTGGGGTTTGGTATATACAGCTATATATTGGCAATTTGCTACCGCATGGTATTTATGGTTGCTTCTTCCTCTTCAATTTTTGATGAGCCCGATTCACGGTGCTGTGATCAATTGGTTCGCACATAAGTATGGTTACAGAAACTTTGAAGTAGGCGATACATCCAGAAACTTCTTACCTGTTGATTTCCTGATGATGGGCGAGAGCTATCACAACAATCACCACAAGAATGGTAATCGCGCAAACTTCGGTGGTGTTCGCTGGCACGAGATCGACCCGACTTATCAGGTTATTAAAGTGTTGAACAAGTTGAACATTATTCAAATTGTCAAGACAAAAGAACTAACAGTAGAACGAGGAGTTCAGAAAGCAGCCTAAGCGCAACAGAAAACATATTGAAAAGCCTCGGATCATTCCGGGGCTTTTTTCTTTGGCCCTAATTTCAAATTAACCGCAGAGGTTTAAACCTTCTATCCCTACTCCTCAAAGCCTGATATTGATTCTTCAGTAATTTGCGGTAATTTGCGAGGTAATTCTGAATACGATGATGTTAGCATTGAACATTATCTGTACAAAATCGATTTTAGTATAGTAAATAATTCTACGCTTGACATTCCACGATTTTAAATTTGACGAGAAGCTATTGGAGGGCTTAACGTCTATGGGTTACACAACCCCAACACCCATTCAGCAAGAAGCCATACCCATCATTCTTCGAAACAAAGATTTGATTGCCTGTGCCCAAACCGGAACCGGTAAAACTGCGGCCTACCTCTTGCCGATATTGAATAACATTCTGCACGCTGAAAAGCGTCATCTCAATACATTAATAATTGCACCCACGAGAGAGTTGGCGCAACAGATCGATCAGCAAATAGAAGGCTTTGGTTATTTCATTGGCGTAAGTTCTATTTCCATTTACGGAGGTGGTGACGGTGCAACCTGGGATCAACAGCGTAAAGCACTTGAATCAGGTGCTGACATTATCATAGCCACACCCGGAAGATTGATTGCTTTATTGGCAACCGGAAAAATAGTATTGGATCATCTTGAACATTTGGTGCTCGATGAAGCAGATCGCATGCTCGACATGGGATTCTATGATGACATTGTGAAAATCATCGGCTACTTACCAAAGGACAGACAAACACTTTTGTTCTCCGCTACTATGCCGCCAAAAATTCGCGCGCTGGCAAACAAGATTTTAAATCAGCCCGAAGAAGTAACGCTATCTATTTCTAAACCCGCTGCAGGTATTTTACAGCAAGCTTACCTTGCTTACGATACACAGAAAGGTGCGCTCATCAAGCACATATTAAAAACCCACGAGTGGAATAGTGTTATTGTTTTTGCTTCCACAAAGGAAATGGTGAAGAAACTTGACATTGATTTTCAACGCGCAGGATTAAAAGCCCAGGCATTTCATTCCGATCTTGATCAACCGGCACGTGAAACTCTTTTGCGTGCTTTCAAAAACAAACAAGTAAACATGTTGATTGGTACCGATGTGTTATCACGTGGTATTGATGTGGAAGGTATCAGCATGGTAATAAACTATGATGTTCCACCCGATCCGGAAGATTATGTTCACCGCGTAGGTCGCACAGCGCGTGCTGAAACTACTGGTACAGCAATCACCTTTATCAATGAAAAAGATCAGCATAAATTTCTAAGCATCGAAACACTCATCGGAAATGAGATTCCAAAACTGCCATTGCCAGAAGCACTTGGTGAAGGACCCATTTACGACCCGCGTGCGAAAAGGAAAAGCAGCGGCCCACCGAGGAAGAGTTTTAGTAGGGGAAGACGGTAGAACTGTTTTTTCCTCCAACTACTATATAATTTACTCATTCTTCAATGAATCGATTGGATTGAACATAGCGGCCTTCAATGATTGGTAGCTCACCGTAAGCAACGCTAGCAGTAGCACCATCGCACCAGCCAAAATAAACACTCCGGCATTTAACGGAATTCTATATTCAAAAGCATCCAACCATTCTTTCATTACATACCAGGCAACTGGGCACGCCAATACAAATGCTAGCACCACTTGTCTCGTGAACGAGAGAGAAACCATCAAAAATAAATTCAACGAGCCCGCTCCCAGTATTTTTCGAATTCCAAGTTCTTTGGTTTTACGTTCAACATGGTAATTGGCCAATCCTAAAAGACCGAGACATGCTACAAGTATGCTCAGCCCACCCGCCATTTGAAAAATCATACCTGCCTTTTTCTCGGATACATAAAAGTTGTTCAATTGCTCAGAGAGAAAATGATATTCAATAGGTGTCTCGGGATCAAATTTTGCGTGTACCTTGGTGGCTCCCTCAATTAGAGCTTGTGCATCGCCTGATACTTTAATTGAAAAATAATCGATAGGTTGAATCGGATTGTTACGAAAACCGATGATGATCGGAGCAATTTTTTGATGTAACGATTGAAAGTTAAAATCCTGAATAACACCAATCACCTGAGGGCTCCATTCGCCACGTCTTGTAGTGATGTGAAGAATAGTCCCTACCGGATTTTTTAAATTCATAGCTTCTACAGCGGAAGCATTGATCAACACGTTCATTGAATCCGCTTGCTTGCTTCCTGAGAAAAAATTACCGGCAGCCAATTGAAGTTGATACGTTTTTAACATGTCCTCATCAAATCCCATAAAGTAAGTTTGAAGTGAATCCGTTTTTGCATTGGCTTCATTTGTGTTTCGAACATATACCTGACGAATATTTTTCCATTCACCTGGCACGCGGGAAGAAACGGCTACATGTTGTACACCAGCAAGTTTTGAAAATTCATTCTTCATCGCTTCAAACTGGCTGCGCACAGTACCACTATTAATATCGATGATCATCATTTGATCTTTATTGAAACCAATATCTTTTGTTTGAATGAAATTGATTTGATTGCCAATCACCAAGGTGGAAACAATCAGCACAATGGTGATGGTGAATTGAAATACAACAAGTGCAGTTCGAAGATTAAATCTGTTCTTAGGAAATACTGCCTGACCTTTTAATGTGGTGACTGGTTTTAACTTCGATAAGTAGAAAGCAGGATAACTTCCGGCAATCACACCTATAATTAACGTGATGATCAGAAGCGCTGGCATAAATTGACCAAGCGTATCAAGTGAAAGATCAAAATGTTTTCCGGTTATTGAATTGAAAAATGGGAAACACAAATCCATCATCACAATAGCAAGGAGCATTGATACTAATGTGATGACAAAAGCTTCTGTCAGAAACTGAAAGATAAGTTGTGTTTTAAAAGCACCTGCTACTTTCCGAATGCCAATTTCCTTTGAGCGCGATGAAGCTTTCGATGTAGTTAAGTTGATGTAGTTAATTGCAGCGATGATTAAGAGAAATATCGCCATACTGGAAAAGATATACACATACGAAAGCTGACCGTGTTCCTGTTCTGTTCCTGATTGAATATCAGTAGAGTGTAAATAAATAGCCTGAATGGGTTGAAAAGCGGTAGACTGAAATTCTGCATCAGGTCCCCAATGTTTCTTCATAAACGCAGGCATCTTTGCCTCAACATCGTGAATTGATTTCCCTTTGTGCAACACAACATAAGTATAGGCACCGAAGTCTTGCCAATCATTTAAATACGTATTCCACTCCTGATCCGTAAGGATATTGGAAAACAGTAAGTCAAATTGAAGATGGGAGTTCTCTGGAAGATCTTTAATAACTCCTGTTACTTTAACTACTCCAATCTCCTGCAGATTCATGGTTTTACCAAGAGCGCTTTCTTCACCAAAATACTTTTTTGCTATGGTCTCTGGAAGCACCACTGAAAACGGTTGACTAAGTGCGGTTGATCTATCTCCCGCTACAAAATCAAAATCAAAGACATGGAAGAAATTATTATCCGTTGTCGTGAACCAGTTTCGCTCACTATATTTTGCTTCGCCTATTTCAACAACCACCTGACCAGAGAAGCGATGGAGCCGAGTCATTTCTTCAACTTCTGGAAACGAGCTTACTAATTCAGGACCAAAAGGCGAAACGGTTAAACCATATGTGCGAATGTTATCCGGAACAGATTTATCAAGAGTAAGAATTCTGTAGGTGCGGTCTGATTTCGTATGAAATGAATCATATGATAATTCATTGTTGACGTATGTGTAAAGCATCGTGCTAAACGAAATGCCTAACACAAGACCAAGCACATTGATGAAGGTGAATGCTTTATTTCGGATCAGCGACCGGAGGGCGATTTTAAAATAGCTGCGTATCATAGGAGAGGTTTGTAACCCCTCTCTTACGATATTCATGCCACAGGAATTTAGTTGTTTTTGATTTGGAATGTAGCATTCTGAAAATGCTTCCTGTTCAAAATCAATCAAACATGTTCGATATCGAGCGAACTCAAATCTGTCCTTTCTCCAACATTTCCCTCATTGATCCCAGTAGCATATTCCAGTTCTTTTCGGAATGCTCTCGTGCTTCTTCTGTCTTACAGTTCTCTTGTGTTACAGTGAAGATTGTAGTTGCTCCTTCTTCTTTAAGAGCATAGGTAATGGTCTGATAATTTTCAGGCGAATCGGGTTGTCCTGAAAAATTACTCCAATAGTCATACTTGAAGATTTTCTCATTCTCCATTTGAAGTATAGTCCCTTTGTCTTCATATGGTTTTCCATCCCACTCGCCACTAAATGTAAGAGAGCTTCCTACTTTCCAATCAGAAGTAGCTTTGGTGCCAAAGAAGTACTTGGCAATTTTTTCTGGATTAATAAGCGCATCCCAAACTCTGGATCTCGATGCGTTGATTTTTAATGATACTGTGCATACAATGTCTTGTTTCATTTTTAGCGTTGTTTATGTTTTTTAATGTGCCAATCCAAAAAGTTCCGTGATTGCGAGAAAGCTTTTCAGCCCGAGCTGAAAAATGCTGACGAAGCAATCCTCTTGTGATGAAATATGAAGGATGTAGTCAGGGGATTGCTTCGTCAGCATGTCCCGCTTTAAAGCGGGACGCCTCCTTGCAATGACGCTGTCTTTTCTAATCCTCCAACTCTGAACATGAGAAGCCACTTTCCTGCAGAAGCTTTTGTGCCATAGCCGGATGAATTCCTTGCGATTTGATTCGCAATATTTTATCGCAATCATCTAAGGCAAAATTCCATTGTCCGTTGCCCGCAAGAGCATCGAGCGAAGGTTTCAATCTCAGAACACCTTCTTTACTTTCTACCGATGTTTTGAAAACCAGAACTTCCATTTTAAAAATATAAAATTGAAAACCATGCGATGATGGCAACCAACACACCTGCTAAAAGCAGTAACCACCTTTGCTGAGAAAGTTTAATTAACGCCAAGTTGAATTTGAGTAACATTTGCTTCGGGCGATGTAAAGTCTGCATTGATATAGAGTTCACGATTTGTTCCGAGTGGTTGTAATCCATTCTCGGCAACGAACTGCATGATCTTGCCATAGCTCTGAGGAATGGAATCCCATCCGCCTTCATGAATAAGGCTTACACATTTATAATTGTCGGTGCGTTTGAAATGAAACTTACCATCGTATTCATCAACCACCTGTGCTACGGGCAAAGCGATCTCAAGCGTAAATGATTTTGTTTCATCACCGGTGAATCCGAAATAATGCCAGTGAACAGGACCAGCCACATGAAGATCAAGACGAACGGCTTCTTTGAAAAGATCTTTCGCGATAGGAATGAATTGTGCCAGCTCACTCACTTTTGTTTCAGCACGATAAAACAAAAAGTTGATTGGTTTTACTTCTTTAAGTTGGGGTTGCATAGTGTTTTAATTTTACGCTAAGTAACGAGCACACTATGACAGCCCTATGGCAGTAGTAAAAACTATTTTTAAAATATTTTTGAACGGAGTGACAACCCTATGTCAGCAGTGGGCATTTAGAACACATCGTTGCTAATTTTTTTTGTTCCGGAGGAGCAACCTGTTTGTAGCAGTCGATGGCGATTAAATGAATTGGCTCCAGCGGAGCCACCTGCTGGCGAGAAGTGTGGTGAACTTATTTCTGCTCGCCATAGATGCATCTCTTCTGGTGGCTCCGCTGGAGCCAAATACAATCATTAATGATATTTCTATAAACAGGTTGCTCCTCCGGAGCAAAAACCGGCCTCGCAAAAGAGGATGTTACAGGAAAATTATTTTGCTACAGAGACTGATTGATCGAGCGCTGCTTTGGAGTAGTGGATGTATAGATTTTCGGTAATCTCCGCCAGCTTCAATTTCAATTCCTCCGGACTTTCTACTGTAACTTTTGCGCCAAACATTAAAAGCCAGTTGGCCATGTAGTCAATACTGTCAATCATAAACTCTGCGCGCATGCGATCGCCCTGGTCTTCCTGTGAAACACAACCATACAATGATCGGCTGCGAATAGCGGATTTATCAAACGTAATGAACGCGCGGGTAAGATTTTGATTCGTCTGAAAAACGGAGTTAAAATATTCCTGAAGCGAATTTTCGCTACGGGCCTCGTACACTTCTTGTGTATTCGTGAGTGCCATGATCCGATCGGCCCGAAAATTTCGATAACCCTTGCGAAGCCGACACCAACCTATAAGGTGCCAGGTCATGCTATAATAAAACATGCCCATGGGCTCAACGCAGCGTTGTGTTATTTCCTCCTCTGCATCGCTGTAATCAATCTTCAAAACCTGGCGTTTGCCGATGGCACGTTGTATTTCGGTAAGAAAATGATCCGGAAAATCTTTTTCATCGCGATGCTCATATCGTGATCGCAGAAAAACCTCGATGTGCGGATCGAGATTTTCCAAATGATCTTTTTCAACTTCACTGAGCACGGCTTTAATTTTATACAGAGCAGAATCAAAAGCAGTACGAACAGATTTATCAGCCATTTTATCAACAAGCTTTCCTGCTAGCATCATAGCACTCGCCTCATCTTGTGTGAACATAACGGGTGGCAGATGATAACCATCGACAATAAAATATCCCTTGCCCGCCTCTGAGCCAACCGGAACGCCCGCTTCCATCAACGATTTCACATCACGGTAAACCGTGCGAAGACTAATTTCAAAACGCTTCGCAATTTCGTCTGCCTTCACCACACGTTTGGTTTGCAGATGAATAAGGATAGCCGTTAGCCTGTCGATGCGGTTCATGCTTCGAAGATAATGCTTCGAAGCAAATTAGAATAAATACTTCTTTTGATTGTGTTAAAGACGGGCTGAATAATCACGCAAACCCTGAAGACAGATTTTCATTGGGTCCGAGGGAGGACAAGGGCTACTTTCTTTAGTTATGATCTTCTCCCAATATCCATAGTGGTTCCTCATCAAATCCATGCATATTAGGTCTTACACTCAATTGATACCCTCCTATTAGTTCCTTCTCCAAAATGTCTTTAAAGCCTTCCTTAATTGTTAACTGTAAGGCGGGATAGTTTTCACGCGTAAAGAAGAAGCTAACTATCTCCGTGTTGATTTCCCTTTGGTTGTCTCTTTTAACCTAGGCACAACATCAATCACGTAATATTCATAATCGCTTGATTGTCGAGTTTTAATAAAAGCAAATGAGGTAAAGTAGTCTCCTTTGTGGTCGACTTTTTTAAGAATTAGAATTCTAAACTTGTCGGTATCATACACCTTAAACAAATAATTTAAAACTCTATGCTTTTTAGCATGACGAATCACTTTCTTAATACTTCCATTCTTAGTATATCCAACTTCGAAGTAATCAATTGAGTCAACTTAACCTTCAGCGGGTGAGAATTCCTTAAAATTGAAATTCTTATACTTTCGATAGACAAGCTTTCCCTCTTCTGAATAGTCTATCTTTTTTAATTCAACAAACACGTCACCAACCGTAACTGATTCATTAGAATTTTGTGGATAACAAGAGAGAGATACGAATACAACTAAAAATATGGCAACAAGTGTTTCATATTCATTACTTTAAGTCGCTGCAATCTAAATACTATTTACCAATTGAAAACCCTAAGGTCTGTTCCACGATTAAGTTAATAAAAACGCCCGTGCTGACATTCTATCAACACGGGCGAAGTAACTATCCAATGGTTGGATATTAAAACCCTTTAACAATCTCAGTAAACTCTCTCGACTTCAACGAAGCACCTCCAACTAATCCACCATCCACATCCGGGCAAGAGAAAAGTTCTTTTGCGTTTGCGGCATTTACACTTCCACCATAGAGAATTGAGATAGAATCTGCAACGGCTTGTCCGTACTTTGCTGCAAGGTGTTTGCGGATTACGGCATGCATGTCTTGCGCTTGTTGTGAGCTGGCTGTTTTGCCTGTACCAATGGCCCAAACGGGTTCGTAAGCAATCACTACTTTTTGAAGGCTGGCTACATCTAAATGAAAAAGACTTTCTTCTACTTGTTTCTTTACTAGTGCTTCATGTCCGTTGCTTTCTCTAACTTCCAAAGGTTCACCACAGCAGAAGATGGGTGATAATCCGTGCTTCAATGCTACGTCAACCTTCTTTGTTAACAATGCCCCGTCTTCACCAAAATATTGTCTGCGTTCGCTGTGGCCAAGGATTACATATGGAATACCTATCGACTTCAACATCGGTGCAGAAGTTTCACCTGTGTAGGCTCCTGCTTCATGTTCGCTGCAGTTTTGTGCTCCAATAGAAATACGCGTATTGCTGCCTACTAAATTTTTGATTGGCACGAGGTATGGAAAAGGTGTACAGAAAATTACATGAGTATCGCCTTTTACTTCATCGTCTACCATGCCCATAATTTCAGAAGCCAGAATGTTTGCTTCCTCCAGGGTCTTGTTCATCTTCCAGTTGCCGGCTACAATTTTCTTACGCATAAATCAGATTGGTTTTTAATTGGGGGTTAAAGATAGTGAAGGTGGGGAATCTGTTGCAGAGCAGCTTGGTAAAAGTTGCCGGTTCCCCGTTTCCAGTCACCGGTAACCTTGAGGTTTTAATGAATAGAACAAACTCCCCAACTGTTGCAAAATTAGATTAGCAACCACCTTTACCTCCTCTGTGGTTTATAGTTCGATTCTTTGAAAAGCTTTTGAGCGTTATCGAATTCCATAATTTTTGGCAGCGAGATATCACCATGCGTTTCAGAATATTGGTTTACAATGCGCCAGCCTACCCATTGCCCAATGCGGCCTGGGCACTTCTCTCCTACCTGGATAGTTACGGGTCGTTCACCAAGGTAATCCCTTTTCAACTCCTGACTGGTCGAAAACAAAACCTGATCTTCAATGAAACGCGCCCAAATTAAATCTTCGTTTTTTCGAGAGCCTTTTATCTCTTCGGGGGTATACCAAATTAAAACACTGTCGGGTACGCAAGGCAACATATGTTTGGCGAAATAAAATGATTTGCCATACGCTACCATATCAGCAAGAACTGTTCTGTCGGATGGATTGGTTTTGTTAAAGCGATCACTGATGCCATAGATCAACATGCACGATGGAACAATATCATTCGGATCGTACTTACGCATTAAGTAATCATAGACTTTCGGTCGATATTTTCCTTCCTTACCTAAATAAAAATCGATGCTTATAATAATGAGAGAATCACTTACCAGCATATCGTTACCTAAAAGTCCGGAGACCACGGTTTGTATTTTAGGTGGATTAAATCCAGGGTAATAATGAGTAATGTTTTTAAAGGCTTGTTCAAATTCATTTCTCAGAGAAGACAAATCACCAAATACTTGTTTGGTTTCCTTAAGCAAGGTGTCGAGATGAGGATTGTTGAAGCGATTGTACAGTTCGTTTATAAAAACAGAATCATCCGGAAACTCTGATCTTCTGAAAATGTAATCGCGAATGATCGGTTGACGTGTGAGGAAGGCGACCAGTTCATCTCTTGATTCTACATTGATAAGCGAATCTTGAAACTGTTCGATGGTTACATTCATTTTTATATCCGATGTCTCCGGAATAAAAACACATGCCTCATCATCTTTCGTACATCCCGAAAGGAAAAGAACAGACGCCAATAATACTATTAAAAGAAAACGCATAGAAAAAATTAATGCGAAGATCGGATTATTTACCTGATGCCAAAACGCTGATAGCTTGATAAAATTATGACCTGTCTTAAAAGTTCACCGTCACGAAACTTCCTCGCAATGACATTACTCTTTCTGCTTTCTATTTGCTGTCAAAGGTGAGTTTGTCTGATGCTTTTTCAGTAGTAAGTCGAAGACTGCGCACGGTACCCCGAACCGTAACATGCACCAGATTCGATTGGTCGTTATGTATCTCCATCAGGATGTCATTCGAAACCGAAATGGTTTTCAGTTTCTTCACATTGCTCACCTCGATGTAAAAAATGAAGGCTTCACCCTCAATCTCATGACCCAGATATGTTACTTTTTGAGGTTTGCCTTCCAATGAAATCTTGAGATGGTTCTTCAGATATTCCGTCATCATCTGATCTACCGTAGTACCCTTTGGACGAATGATGTCCAGCTCAGGCTGATTGAATTGTTTGCGCATGGTCGTTTCCAGATCGTCAGCAAAAACGCGCATCATAATCTCCAATCGCTTTTCCTTCTCATCAAATTCAATTTCCGTCACCGTTACGTGAAGAGGGTGGAACGAAACCAGCGAAAGCAGACAGGCTAAAAGGATTTTCATGGAACAAATTTAATGTATACGATACGATTTACGAGGTACGATTATTTGTGCGGCTGTCCAACGGGTAGAAACCGCAAAGGCGCGGAGATACCCATGGGGTTTTGTATGTTCATTGAATATCATTCTTTATTAACACTGCGTCTCTCCGTCTCTGCGGTGTACTTGGACTTCTGTTTTCAATTAGAAATTGCCACCTTTGCCCAACGAAAAATCATCCGCAACCATTGAATTCTGATCGCTACGCCCAACGCGGAGTTTCCGCATCCAAAGAAGATGTTCATCAGGCCATCAGCAAACTCGACAAAGGTTTGTTCCCAAAAGCCTTCTGCAAAATTGTGCCAGATTATTTAGGGAACGATCCAGACTATTGCACGGTAATGCATGCCGATGGTGCCGGAACGAAATCATCCCTTGCCTACATCTATTGGAAAGAGACGGGTGATCTTTCGGTGTGGAAAGGTATTGCGCAAGATGCCATCATCATGAACATTGACGATCTTCTCTGTGTAGGTGCAACTGAAAACATATTACTCTCCTCCACCATTGGCCGAAACAAAAATCGTGTGCCGGGTGAAGTGATCTCTGCTATTATTAATGGAACAGAAGAGGTGCTGGCAATGCTTCGTCAGCACGGACTTAATATTATCAGCACCGGTGGCGAGACTGCTGACCTTGGTGATTTAGTACGCACCATTGCTGTTGATAGTACCGTTGTCTGTCGAATGAAACGCAGCGATGTAATTGATAACAGTCGCATACAAGCGGGTGATGTTATTGTTGGATTGGCATCGTATGGAAAAGCTTCCTATGAAGATGAATACAATGGAGGAATGGGCAGCAATGGATTGACTTCTGCTCGTCACGATGTATTTCATAAAGAGTATGCTTCAAAATATCCTGAGTCATTTGACAAAGATGTTCCCGCAGATCTTGTGTATTCCGGAAAATATAAAGTGAGTGACACCATTGCCGGAGCAGATGTAAATGTTGGTAAGCTTGTTCTTTCACCTACACGGACTTATGCTCCAATTATCGTTTGGTTATTGAAAAGTCTGCGGAGTGAAATTCACGGCATGGTTCATTGTAGTGGTGGTGCGCAAACTAAAGTGATGCACTTTATTGACAACCTGCATATCATTAAAGATAATCTGTTCGATATACCTCCGCTCTTTCATTTGATCCAGGAACAAAGTGGAACCGATTGGAAAGAGATGTACAAAGTCTTCAACATGGGACATCGCATGGAGATCTATGTAAATGAAAAACGCGCTAAAGAAATCATTTCGCTTTCTCAGCAATTCAATGTTGATGCAAAAATCATCGGACGAGTAGAAGCTTCCGCTACGAAGCAAGTTACCGTTGTGAGTCCGAAAGGAAAGTTTGTCTACAACTGATTTCTGATAGAATCTCTGTCTAATATTTCTTGAGTCGATAGTAAATTTTGGAAACTCATAAAGTCTCCATATTGTGTCCTATTTTCTACTTATCGTGCAGGTTCACAGACGTTTGGAGAATATTTTTAAAAGCTTCATTGAGAATCTTGCGTGCTATGATGTAGAACGAATTGAAATTGTTCGCGGACCATCAGCTCCTCTATTTGGCCCTAATGCTGTAACAGGTGTTATCAACATCATCACCAAACGAACAAGCGAAGGAAAGTCTTTGGTAAATGCGAATGTTCAAATCGGAACTCCATCGACTACAATAGCAAACGCATCCGTAGGAAAAAGTATTGGTAAATTCAGCGCGATCGTTTCAGGTAATTTTCAAAAACGCGATCGCTTTGACGACATGTATTATTTACCTGCCGCGCAGGATTATTTTAATATCGATCAGTTGAGTGCGCTTATTGGCCCTGGTATTAAAAACCAATACCCAGATCCAAAACAATCTATGCAGAAATTTGGGGTGAATACTTTTCTTACCTATGCCGTCTCTGAAAAAGTGAGTTTTGATTTAAGTGCCGGAACACAACAATCTGAAACACAGAAAATATTTTTATCGAATATTTTTGCCGGTTCCCTTCACTGTAAATCAGACAGAAACCAGCTACGCTAACCTTTCTGGTAAAATACATGGTTTAAGTTTTCGTTCATCTTATTTAAACGGGCATGACAATCTTGCATTAGAAGCTGCCCCCAATCAATATGATTATACCGTGTTTGATGCCAATGCAGAATATGCTCTTCCTCTTGGTAAGATTGGAACACTAGCACCGGGTGTGAGTTACCAAAGTGCGATCTATGGTGATAAAGATTATTTAACAAAAGGACTCACATTTTTGAATGGCAAAGAGCAAACCATTAACACCACTTCCGGGTTTCTACGCACAGACTTAAAACCTGTTGATGCTTTGCGAGTGTTGGCCGCAGTACGTTTTGATAAATTCTCAAGCCCCGATAAAATTTATTTCGCCTATGAATTTGCTACAACTTATAAAATCAATGATACGAATCTGATCCGCGCAGCAGTAACGCGATCGAACAGTGGATCATTTATTGGAAATAATTATTTACAACTTGTTGTTCCGCAACCTCCTCTTCCTGATTTCAATCGTCTTGGTTCAACCGATTTAAAGTTATTGACGGTAAATATGATTGAGCTTGGTTATCGAAGTCAATTGTCAAAGTCCTTTCAGCTTGATTTTGATGTATTTCAACAAAAGGCAGAGAACTTTACGGCTCTCATCACAACAAATGCTGTTGATCCTGGTGATGGAATACTTCATCCAACAGAACAACGTTTCTTAAATGTTCCGACAACCGCTACACAAGTGGGTGGAACCATCTCGTTAAACTTTGTGCCAAACGAAAAGATTCAGATCAAACCCTTTATCACAATACAAAAAACAACAACAAAGGATTTGCCATCTGATTACGCATCAACTGCAATCAATCCAGGAATTACCTATAGCAAAAGTGAGCACCAAAATACCCCTGGGTTTTACGGAGGCTATTTCATCAACTATCGTCCCATAACCAAATTAACCTTTAATCTAAACGGTTATTTGTTTACGGCCCACAGGCAATATGATGGTAGTGATGCAAACCCTAATGCAACAACCGACAATATAAATGGCAGAGTATTGGTAAACTTAAAAGCTAACTGGGCTGTAACGAAACAATTTAATCTGTATGTGAATTGTCGCAATTTGCTGAACTCGAAGGATCGTGAATTCTATGCAGCGGATAGAACGGGAACATCCATTATGGGTGGTGTTTCTTTCAACATGAATTAATCGTTTTTAAAACATACGTAAGAGGCAGTCTCACCAGAGGCTGCCTTTTTTGTTTGTCTCTACACGATCTTTCTTCCATTGAATGCATTGCTTTGTTATCTTTCATTCAAGAAACAGCATGACATTCGATTACATTATCATCGGAGCAGGAAGTGCCGGTTGCGTATTGGCGAATCGGTTGAGTGAAGATCCCTCAACAACGGTATTGCTTTTAGAAGCGGGTGGTCGCGACACAAAAATGGAAATTCATATTCCTGGTGGTTATATGAAACTCCATCACAGCAATGTGGATTGGAATAATCATTACACTGTGCCTCAGCCTTTTTTGCAGAACAGAAAAATTTATCATCCACGTGGAAAGGTGTTGGGTGGCTGCAGTTCAACCAACGCTATGGCCTACGTCCGTGGGAACAAAGAAGATTACAATCATTGGGAATCGCTGGGCAATGAAGGTTGGCGTTATAATGATGTGCTTCCCTATTTTAAAAAATCAGAACACAATGAACAGTATGAAGACGAATTTCATGCGCATGGTGGCGAGCAGAATGTAACGCAATCATATTGGTATCATAATCCGATTGGTGAAGCGTTTATTCAATCGTGTATTGAAAAAGGCATTCCTCACAACGAAGACTTTAATGGATTGAAGCAAGAAGGCGTAGGCCATCTTCAATACACTATGAAAGATGCTAAGCGCATGAGTACGGCACAAGCGTTTCTGGTTCCCATTTTATCCCGAAAAAATCTAACAATAATTACGGGTGCGCATTCGCGAAAAATAATTATCGAGAACGATGAAGCAAAAGGTGTTGAGTTTTCTGGTAAAGAAAAAACCATTCAACAAGCCTTTGCTACAAAAGAAGTTATTCTTTCTGCCGGTACGTTTGCTTCGCCCCAATTGTTAATGTTATCTGGCATTGGTGCAACAGAAGATTTAAAACGCGTAAACATTCCGATTAAAAAAGAACTGGAAGGTGTTGGAAAAAATCTTCAGGATCATCTCTTCTATCCGGTGAGTAGTTTATGTAAAAAGCTCATCAGCAATAATCATTACCTTCCCCTACATAGGCAAGCAATTGAGATTGGTCGTTATTTGCTTTTCAAAAAAGGCCCACTTACTGTAGGACCGTTAGAGGCAAATGCTTTTCTAAAATCTTCTGCTGAACTAGATCGACCTGATGTGCAGTTTCAATTTACACCGACTCATCCCGGTGATGATTACACTACTAACATCTTTGATCTTAACTCTTTCCCGCATACCGATGGCTACACCATATTGCCAACACAAATAAGACCGAAAAGCAGAGGCATAATTACAATCGCTTCAACTGATCCGATGGAAGCCCCTGTTATCGATCCAAAATATTTATCCGAAGAAGAGGATCGAAATATAATGGTGCGCGCTGCCCGTATTGCACTGGATGTATTGGAAGCAAATGCTTTTAGTGAATATCGATTGCGCACACATTGTCCGGCAAAACGAAATAGTGATGATGATTTGTTAGAGCACATTCAACGTAGTGCAGAGTGTGTATATCATCCAGTCGGCACATGCAAAATGGGAGTTGATGAGCTTGCTGTTGTTGATCCTCAACTTCGTGTTCGGGGAATTGGCAAGCTTCGCGTGGCGGATGCGTCTGTGATGCCAACCATTTCCAGTGGCAATACCAATGCACCAACGATTATGATCGCAGAAAAAGCTGCGGATATGATTCGGTATGCTTAGTTGATCCTTAACTCCACTTTCATCCCCTTAAGCTGATTAAGCAACGCTTGTTGCCAGGTTAAGTCAGCATCCCATTTATTTCCCAAGAATACATTCCCCGAATCAATGTGCTTGAAATAAAATTTGAATACAGGCGTATCGGTTGGAATGTTTTTCAATTGTTGTTGTCCATCCGGATAAGTAACAGAGACTAATGCACTTTCTGATTTACTCATGTCATATCCCAACAATCTTTTTGCAACGCCATCGCGCACATACACATAACATAGAACATACAAACTACCTTGCTTGCGCAGTTCCTTTTCGGGAATACCCGGTTCTGTCAGTTTATATTTCAATGGATAATTGGCAGCAAAGATCTCTTCAAGTTGTTTATCGATGACAGGATCACCAGTCTTCGGTATAGCCAATGGATCTACCTTCAAATCCGTTGCAAAGAATTCATTGCGCCTTCCTAAAATTGGATTAATAGGAAAATCGGTTTCGGCAACATCATTAATCAGTAAATTTTGTTTCTTCTGCTGATTCGCAGCTGTGCGATATAATTCTTTCAAAGCTTCTGTTAGAACTTTATTGCTGACTGACCACGCGTTTTGTTTTTTATCAATGAGGGTTTCTTTCTTATTGAATGTAGTAACAGAAAGACGAAAATCATTTTCTTCTTTTTCAATGAATACAAGATTGCTGGCGTCTCGATCCTCTAAATACTTCGCAAAAGTTTTAGTAACGTCATGACTGGCTATCAATTTGTCCAACTCAAAGTAGACCACTACATCAATGCCTGTACGTTGAAAAGATTTCTGGACATCTTCCAATTCTTTTGCCGTCATGGTGTAAGTGTAAAAAGCGACTGAACGCGTGCTCAAAAGCTTTTCGGGTAAACCGCCTTTCAGATTGAGTTGCTCAATCCATTCTTTTGGATTAATGGAAACTTGTGCCAGCGAATGGGTAAGCGAAAGTGTAAGTACAAAGACAAGAAGGCGAACAGTCAACATTTTAAATACGGATGTTATGGATTGAAGAACGAATATAAAGATGAATCTATTTTAAATTCCAACAAAAAAACCCGTTTCATCCTTCTTCACTGAATAGGTAATTAAATCACGGCAATCCGAATCGCACGCTTTGCCCGATTGAAGATCAAACCGATAGCCATGCCACGCACAAACAATCTCACCCAGATAATTGACTTTGCCCTTGCTAAGGGATTCACCATTATGAGGGCATGCATCCTGAACCGCGAAGAAAGTATCGTTGTGCAACGACAAACAAATGCGCTTGCCATGAAGGATCAATAACTGCGGTTTACCCGAAATTAATCGCTGCCTCGCTTCCGTTTCACTTGAAAAGATTTTTATCCAATCCATATTCCTTTGATGCCTCAAGATAACGAAACTACAGCACACCTTCATTTACCTTGTATTTTGCCATTTAAAAAAAACCGCATGAATACAGACACATCAGGATGAATCTTTATTTATAATCTGATTAACTTTCACTACGATACGGAAAATGAAAACATTGCTTTCCAAAAAGATTATCATTCTTGGTCTTCTTGCACTTTGCATCAGTGTCATATCTATTATATTCATCAACCATCAAAACAAGGTTGACTTCAATACTGAGGTAAAGCCCATCTTCAACAAAAAATGTATTACCTGCCACGGAGGTGTAAAACGCGAGGGTGGTTTTAGTTTATTGTTTCGCAAAGATGCCTTAGAAAAAAACGAATCAGGAAAGGTTGCCATTGTTCCTGGTGATGCAGCTCACAGTGAAATGATCCGCAGAATTCTTTCCAATGATCCCGAAGAACGCATGCCTCATAAAGGGCGTCCTCTAGGCGAAGAAGAAATTACCCTTTTAAAGAACTGGATTGATCAAGGTGCTGAATGGGGAAATCATTGGGCTTATGTAAAGATTGCACCGCCAGCATTGCAAACTAAGAAAGCTGGTTTAGGTGATAATACAGAATGGGGAAACAATGCAATTGATACCTACATCTTAGAAAAACTAGAAGAACAAAAACTAAAGCCTTCGCCTGAAGCAGAGAAGTCCATGGTGCTAAGAAGAGTCAGTCTCGATTTGATTGGTCTTCCGGCTCCCGAGTCTATTCGTAATCAGTTCATGAAAAGTAATGATCCCAAAGCGTATGAAATGTTAGTTGATTCATTGCTGGCATTACCTCAATTCGGTGAACGCTGGACATCCATGTGGTTGGATCTTGCACGTTATGCCGATACAAAAGGATACGAGCGTGATGATAGCCGTTCCATTTGGCGCTATCGCGATTGGTTGATCAAAGCTTTTAACAATGATATGCCTTACGATCAGTTTTTAACTGAACAACTCGCTGGCGATTTACTTCCTAATCCAAATGATGATCAATACATCGCCACAGCATTTCATCGCAACACAATGACGAACGATGAAGGCGGAACAGAAAACGAAGAGTTCAGAACTGCTGCTGTTTTGGATCGTGTGAATGCAACATGGGAAGGTTTAATGGGAACTACGTTTGCCTGCGTTCAGTGCCACAGTCATCCATACGATCCGTTCCGTCACGAAGAGTATTATAAATTCATGGCCTTCTTCAACAATACACGCGATGAAGATACCTATGATGACTATCCGCTATTGCGTCATTACACAAAAGAAGATGAGGCTTCATTAACTTCTATAAAAACGTGGATTGAAAAAAATGCTTCTTCAGAAAAAGCGAAAGAAGTCAACACTTTTTTAAAGACATGGCAACCGGCTGTTAATTCGTTGCTGGCAGATCAATTTGTAAACAGCGAACTGTCGGATACAAAATGGCTCATTTTTAGAAATCACACCCAATGCCGTTTGCAGAATGTTGACCTCAACGGAAAAAATGAATTAATCTTTCGCTCCATCACAATGGCAAAAGGAGGGACATGGACGATTCATTTAGATAAACCAAACGGACCTGTTCTCAAAAATATTTTCATCGATCAAAAAACAGAAGGATGGAAAATTCATCGTGTTGATTTCGATCAACACGAAGGTGTGCACGATCTTTTCTTTACCTATGAAAATTC
Organism: Chryseolinea sp.; assembly: GCA_039930485.1. GTDB lineage: Bacteria > Bacteroidota > Bacteroidia > Cytophagales > Cyclobacteriaceae > Chryseolinea. Next base: position 97,868 of record JBDTTT010000001.1, on the reverse strand, counting down.
CAATCTCAAAAATGCAGAAGCCAGCGGCATCATGTTCGATTGGTTATATTTCACACCTTCATTTCCAGGAAAGGAAAAAGATGGTTATGCCAACGTCCACAATCAATATTGGTCCCTCTTAATCAAAGAAGTTCCAGGTACACCCATTATGATGGAGAATCCAGAAACCATGAACCGAACATCAAATGTATTTGAACGCGGCAACTGGTTAGTGAAGGGTGAAGAAGTAAAAGCTGATGTTCCTGCTTCCTTGAATCCGATGCCATCCAATGCACCGCATAATCGACTAGGACTTGCACAGTGGATGACGAGTGAAGATAACCCGCTCACTTCGCGAACAATGGTGAATCGAATTTGGGAACAACTCTTCGGAACGGGCTTAGCCGAAACATTAGAAGATCTCGGAACACAAGGTTTGCCACCAACCCATCGCGAGCTATTGGATTATTTATCCTGGAATTATATACACGATTGGAAGTGGAGCACAAAAAGACTAATGAAAGAAATTGTGATGTCGGCTACCTATCGGCAAGATTCTAAAGTAACAGAAGAGATGTTGGCAAAAGATGCTGCCAATAAATTTTATGCTCGTGCGCCACGTGTACGCTTATCGGCTGAACAAGTGCGCGATCAAAGTCTTTCAGTAAGCGGATTGCTCAGCAAGAAAATGCTTGGGCCAAGTGTAATGCCATATCAACCCGGTGGCATTTGGCTATCACCGTGGAATGGACAGAATTGGAAAAAGAGTGCAGGTGAAGATCAACATCGGAGAGCATTGTACACTTATTGGAAACGTACTGCTCCATACCCATCGATGATGTCCTTTGATGGTGCTGCTCGCGAAGTTTGTACATCTCGGAGAATACGCACTAATACACCGTTGCAAGCCTTGGTTACATTAAACGATTCTGCATTTGTGGAAATCTCACGAAGTTTTGCTCATCGCATGAAAAGCGGTGGATCAACCCTTGATGAGCAATTAAATAAAGGTTATCAACTTGCTTTTGGCCATGATATTTCAGAGGATCAGAAAAAGGTTTGGAAGAAGTTCTATTCCAATACAATACTGGCGATGAAACAAGATAACAAACAAGCTCAGAAATTATTGGCAAAGGAAAAGGGCGATGAAGAAACTGCCGCCTTGGTTGTTGTGGCTAATGCCATGCTCAACCTTGATGAGTTTATAACAAAGAATTAGCATTGATTTTGATCGATGAAGAAAAAATACATTCATAATCTTCAGCAACAGGCATCACAAGAAGCGCTGCGATTTATTACGCGAAGGCATTTCTTAAGTCAATGCACAACCGGCCTGGGTGCTATGGCATTAGGATCTTTTCTTGGTGGATGTGGATCACCTCCCGAACAAAACTTCACTTCTCTTTTTGATGCACAAAATCCGTTAGCTCCAAAGTCACCTCATTTTCCAGGGAAAGTGCGTTCCGTTATTTACCTCCACATGGCAGGCGCTCCTTCTCAACTTGAGCTCTTTGATTATAAACCCGCACTTCAAAAATTAGATGGACTGGATTGTCCACAATCATTACTCGAAGGAAAAAAGTTTGCTTTCATTCGGGGTGTACCTAAAATGATGGGACCGCAAGCTGCATTTGCCCAGCATGGTGAATCGCGTGCATGGATTTCAGAACATCTTCCACACATGTCGAGTGTGGCGGATGAGTTTACGTATTTGAAAGGTGTTCAAACCGATCAGTTCAACCATGCTCCCGCGCAATTGCTGATGCATTCCGGTAGTCCACGATTGGGCAGACCAAGTATGGGTGCATGGGTAACGTATGGATTGGGAACAGAGAACAGCAATCTTCCAGGATTTGTTGTGCTTACATCGGGTGGAAAAAATCCGGATGCAGGAAAAAGTGTATGGGGTAGTGGTTTTCTTCCTTCGGTTTATCAGGGAGTACAATGTCGATCAGAAGGCGACCCGGTTTTATTCATCAACGATCCGGAAGGTTATAATCGCGACATGCGCAAAGCCTCGATCGATGCAATCAATGAGGTAAATAAATTAGAATATCAGGAATTTAAAGATCCTGAAATCCTTTCACGCATTTCGCAATATGAAATGGCGTTTCGCATGCAGATGTCTGTTCCTGAAGTGATGGACATTCACAAGGAACCCGATTACATTCATCAGATGTATGGTACTGAACCGGGCAAGGAAAGTTTTGCAAACAACGCCTTGCTTGCTCGCAAACTAGTGGAGAATGGTGTTCGTTTTGTTCAGCTTTTTGATTGGGGTTGGGATAGTCATGGTACCGATGCCAGTCTCGCGATTGATGTTGGACTTATTAATAAATGTCGCCAAGTTGATAAAGCAACAACTGCATTGATTCTTGATTTGAAGCAACGAGGATTATTGGAAGAGACATTGATTGTTTGGGGCGGAGAGTTTGGTCGAACACCTATGCAAGAAAACAGAGAAGGAAAAAAGAATCCATTCAAAGGAAGAGATCATCACACCGAAGCCTTTACAATACTAATGGCTGGTGGCGGATTGAAACGCGGATTTACATACGGAGAAACGGATGAGATTGGTTATGCAGCGATTGATGGAAAAGTAACACCGTTTGATATTCAAGCCACCATTCTTCAACAACTTGGCTTCAATCACGAAAAATTAATTTATCCCTATCAAGGCAGACCATTCCGGTTAACAGATGTTCACGGAAGGGTAATTGAAGAAATTCTAACTTGATAACATATGAACTTAGTGACCCTTCGTGCCTTTGAGACTTTGTGGCATGAGATCACTGATCAACCAATATAAGACTAATGAATTTCAGCAGACGACAATTTATTCAAACCTCATCAACCCTTACAACCGGATTACTCCTTAACGCTATGGACTCCTTTGCAAAACCATTAACAACACCAAATGCTTCTTCTTTCTCCTTGCTCATCCTTGCTACCAACTGGGGATTCGCAGGAAGCACGGAAGAATATTGTGCCCGCGTAAAACAAGATGGATACGATGGCATCGAAACGTGGTACCCTAACGATGCTTCTGAACGTGAAAAACTTTTAGCAGCGCTTTCTAAACACGGATTGAAAGTTGGATTCCTGGTAGGTGGCTCCGATAGTGATTATCAAAAACACCTTGTTCAATTTCAAACTAACCTCTCCGCAGCAGCGGCATTAAAACCGGTATATATTAATTGTCATTCAGGAAAAGATTTCTTTTCGTTCGAACAAAACAAAACCTTCATCGATTTCAGCACGAAAGTTTCGCAGGAACAAAATGTTCCGATCTATCATGAAACGCATCGTAGTCGAATTCTATACTCGGCACCTGTTGCGCGAACGTTTATTGAAAAAATTCCTGCACTTCGGTTAACGCTTGATATTTCACATTGGTGTAATGTGCATGAATCTTATTTAAGTGATCAGGCCGAAACTGTTAAGCTTGCGCTGAGTCGTACTGACCATATTCACGCACGCATTGGTCATCCCGAAGGACCACAGGTGAATGATCCGCGTGCGCCTGAATGGGGTGATGCATTAAAAGCGCACTTCGCCTGGTGGGATGCAGTAGTTGAACAAAAGAAAAAAGAAGGTAAGCTCATTACGTTCCTTACTGAGTTTGGTCCGGTGGATTACATGCCTGCACTTCCGTACACACGTCAGCCCGTTGCCAATCAATGGGAAATTAATGTGCACATGATGCAGGTATTACGAAAGCGATATGCATAAATTATCCTGATATCGTGATTGCATTGACCGGAAGACTTCATCCATTATTAGTCCACTTACCTATTGGCATTTTATTGTTGGCCATTCTTTTGGATTGGCTATCGCGCAGGCGATTTGAATTGCTTCGTCCCGCTGTACGTATTTCATTACTAATCGGAGCTTCAATGGCGGTATTGTCCTGTATAACAGGATACATGCTGTCATTGCAAGATGATTACAAAGCCGATATTTTATCCTGGCATTTGGCGATGGGGATTTCTACTGCCGTTCTTTCAGTCGGATTGTTTTTATTATTTGATTCGTCATCCGTTATGTTGAAGAAAATTTATGATGGAGGAATAATCATATTACTCATTGTCATTTCCATCACCGGACATTTGGGTGGAAGTCTGACACATGGAGCCAATTATCTTACCGAAGTTTTACCATCACCAATCAAACAATGGTTTTTAAAAGATGATGCTGAACATGTTGCCATTGTAAATGTGCAAGAGGCCTTGATTTATAAAGACATCATCAAGCCTGTGCTGGAAGAAAAATGTTATTCATGCCATGGTGAAACAAAACAAAAAGGATCACTCAGGTTAGATTTACCAGAAGCTATTTTGAAAGGTGGAAAAAAAGGAAAGACCATTGTATTGCAAAACCCATTTGATAGTGAAATGATCAAACGCATTTACCTGCCAATGAATAATGAACATCACATGCCTCCAAAGGAACGAAGTCAGATAACGCCAGCCGAAGTTCAATTACTTCAATGGTGGATTAGTAAGGGAGCATCGTTCGATAAAAAGGTAAATCAGATTACGCAACCTGAGACTATAAAGTCCATTCTAAAAGGGCTTGAGGCAAATGATGAAAATTCATTTTTCGTTAATCATGATATTTCAGAAACTCCTATCAACAAAGCGCCTGATTCAATTATTCAAAAATTGCGTGACAAAAACATAGCTGTTGTTCCCATCAGCAAAGAAAGTAATTATCTATCTGTCAGTTTTACTGGTCGTCCAGCTGCAACGGACGAAGAGATCAGTTTACTTGAACCTCTAAGAAAAAATATTATCTGGCTAAAATTGGGCAGCACAAAAATTACAGACAAAGCCCTTCATCAAATTGGCTCATTCGAAAACCTGAGACGTTTAAGTTTAGATCACACTGCCATTAGTGATAACGGAATGATTGAACTCGAAAATCTGAAACAGCTTCAATATCTGAATGTGGTAGGTACATCTATTTCAGTAAAAGGCCTTATGTCATTAGAATCACTTACTAAATTAAAAACACTTTATGTTTATCAATCTGCTTTGAGAAAAGAAGACTGGTCTATGCTAAAGACTAAGCTACCCAATGTAACACTGGATTCCGGAGGATACCGTGTTCCGTCCTTGCCTACGGACACGGTCATTGTAAAGCTAAAACTTTAATTTATCAATTCCTGCTAGTATGTTTTCTCTAATCATGAACACTAGCCTGTTCGTAACTGCACAGTAATTTTTTACAAAGTTTTGTTCTCTGCTTCAGAACTGCGATTTTGAAGCTGGCATTTAGATTGAGCCTTGAAGCAATATCAAAATATCCTGTGCGTTAAAACCAACATGCAGAAACTAACTTTCTTCTTCTGGATGTGTTCCGGGTCTGACATTAATCTTCTTGAAAAATGTCCAACCGAAACCAGTAAGTACACTGGTATTGGTGCTACTATTTTCTTTACCGGATTGTTTGCTGCTGTTTCGGGGGGTTATGCGCTCTATACCATATTTGACAATCTCTGGTATGCGATTGGGTTTGGAATTCTTTGGGGGTTACTGATTTTTAATCTCGATCGATACATTGTTTCAAGCATGCGCAAAGAAGGAAAAGTTGGCCGCGAGTTGCTGATGGCAACGCCTCGAATTCTGCTTGCTATTCTTGTTTCGATTGTCATCGCAAAACCATTGGAGTTGAAAATATTTGAAAAAGAAATTCAGCCTGAATTGATTGTGATGGAACAGCAAGCTTATGCAAAACAGGAAGCCCAATTAAAGTCTCGTTTCATTCCATCAAGTGACAGCTTGAAAGCAGAAATTGAAATACTGAAAACAGAGGTAGCAGTAAAGACAGCAAAGCGGGATGAACTATTGCGAATTGCTCAACAAGAGGCTGATGGAACAGGTGGAAGCAAACGCAAAAATCTTGGACCGATTTATAAAGTAAAAAAAGCAGACGCACTAGCGGCCGATTCTGAACTGAGCCAGCTGTCCACAAGAAATGAATCACGAATTCAGGTATTGGAAAAAAGAGTCTCCAAAAATGATTCAACAATGTTAAGTGAATTAATTTCTCTCGAAAAAACAAAAGTGAATGGTTTGGCAGCACGCATTGAAGCCATCGATCGATTAACGCAACAAAGCAGTGCTATCGCCTGGGCTCATTGGTTTATCATCTTACTGTTCATTGCACTGGAGACTGCGCCCGTATTTGTAAAATTAATTTCTTCGAAAGGTCCTTATGACAATCTCTTAAAAATTGAAGAGCATACCTTTTCAAGTCGTGAGACGGAAGAACTGGCAAGAATTAATGCTGAAACTAAGGGACGAACATCTTCTTTGCCTGTTCATGAAAGAACTTTCGTGCAAGAAAGGTTGGATGCTGCTTTGAAGTCTTAATAAAAACTAAACTTACTCGTTCTTGATTTTAGCCTTGAGCATTAACTCGATGGCATTACCAATATTGGTCTGTTGTGTACGATATCCATTATAGATAGAGCTTATAATTTGTACTTTATCCTTAACGTTCAATCCTACATTGATTACAGGAAATGCTTGACCCTCATCATCTATTCTGAGAATTGATCCCAACAATACCCATTTGTTAATTTCCAGAGTTGCGTTTATATCAAGCATCCAGCTATTTTCAAAGTTTACTCTATACAATAAAGAAGGTGCGAATTTTATTCTGTTGAATCTAAATTCATTCATTACAAAGACGCTAATCGTTCTGGTGTTTTGCTTTTCAAGACCGCTACCACTAGCAGGATGTGTTTGCAATAAATTATCTGATCCCAAACTCACATATAAATCTTTTATCTGATAGAGAACTCCTAAATGCAAATCAATATTAGAGGTGGATGAATACATGCTTTCTATTATAACTGGATCTTGGGGATTAAACTCTAGGTCTGAGAAATCAAAAGATTGCCTTAAGTGTTTTAATTCAGTACCAACACTTAACTTATTTTTTCCATTGAGCTTAAATTGATAATTATAGAGAAGACTTGTTTTTGTATTTGTAACAAAGCTGTTTTTGCTACTCGCAAAGATTAAACCCACTCCACTATTTATCTTATCAATTTTATTGCTGTATCCTATTAACATTGTCTTAGCATCATCTCGATCAAAGCTAGACAACCATTGGAAATCAAAATTCTGCTCGTTCACAATTCCTGTAAAGGCTGGATTGATGGTCTTCAAGTTATAAATGTATTGATCGAAGTCTTCATCTTGGGCAAAAGCAAGGTGTGATATACAAACGAGTAAGAGTATTAATCTTTTCATTTTGGCTGTGTATTAAAAACGTAAAAAACAGTAATCTGAAAAGTCTTATTGTATATATCGATACTGTCAATATTTGAAATTTCTGTTAAGCCTAGAATAAAGCGACCTTCAAGTCCAATTTTCTTTGAAACCATAAAACCCAATCCTGATACTAGAGAGAAATCGAGATTATTAAATTGTGCCGTTACCTCCTTCTTTTCCTTTTTATCCAAATCAATCCGGTTTGCATTAAACAGTATGGCTGCCTGTGGGCCACAGTCGAGGAAGAAATTTTGGTACTGATACTTAAACAACATCGGTAAGGCAAAGTAGTTGAGATTATACCGAATGTTATTTAGCTTATATCCAAGATTGGAAAAAACAATCTCCGGTTGAATACTACAGACATCATTCAATTTAAGTTGTCCAAACAAGGCAACGTGATAACCTAGTTTTGATTCAGGATTCCCGTCCGCTGAAGTGGTGACTCCAGATACATTTAATCCACCTTTAACGCCAAAGTTTCGAAGTTGAGCATGACAAAAGCATGAGCTTAAAATGATTAGAATGAATAGCAGCGTGTGCTTCAATCGCATAAACGGAATATTTGAATTGCAATATTGAAAACAAAAGATTACTTGAGCAACCCGGTGTTCAAATATGTGGCTTTAAATTTCTTTAGCTTCTCCATCGGAATAATCTATTATTCTAACGTTGAGCATGGTGGATAATTCCCGGAGTTTTGCAACAACAGTTTTCTTGCTATCTTTTGTCAGTAAATGAATTTTTTCGGTTTCAGAAAATCGAAGATATCCATCATATACTTCTTTTCGAATTGTGGTAGTCGCCACTTGCATATTCATGTTCTGACTTACTCTGTTTTTCTTGATGAATAAATATTCAATGTGTTCAAATATTCCTTTATCCCCATTTTTCAGTCCCAAAATCCAGACGTAATCATGGAATATTTTCTTGTCGAAATCTATCATTAAGCGATAATGTGTGGTAGAAATTACTATCCCGATCAAAAGCAAAATCAATCCGCCAATGATATTTGACAAAAGAAGTATTAGTCCAACAAGTGAGAAAATTATTCCCACAACGATTACCGTGCTCGAAAAATATCCAGAAGTTTTAAAATCAACTTTTGCCATCTTATTAATTAAAGGTAATGAATGAATCATTTTACCTCCAGAAAGATAATCTTTCCGATTGTACTATACCAAGTACATTCATTTGATTCAGGTAACGCCAACCTGATGATTGTTTTCAAATCTCGCGATGCTATCTTTACTTTTTCCTTTTTTGCAATGCGCGATCGCCTTTTTCTGTTTTTAAAACTCTTTGGCTTCTGGATGCTCGTGATGGCTGTGGTTCGCATCTGCTTTCTGATCTACAATTACGATCTGAGCTCCTCCCTTACAGCAAAAGAAATTACGTTGGCTATGGTGTATGGCTTAAAGATGGATTTAAGTATGACGGGTTATGCCATGGCTTTAACCGGATTGCTTCTTACAGTTTCCGTTTTTTTTCAAGGCCGTTGGGTTGTTCATAGCGTCAGCGTCTTCACTTTTTTATTTCTGATCACCTGCATTCTCATTGTCATTATCGACATGGAGCTCTATCGGCACTGGGGCTTTCGAATGAATACAACGCCTTTGTTCTACATGGGATCAGAAGCTGTTGGAAGCATCAATGGTTGGGTTGCGCTTAAAGCATTGTCGATCGGTGTCATACTCTGTACCTGTTTTGGTTGGTTGTACTTCAGGACAATTGCTCCATCCTTGCGAAATTTAAAAGTCGCAGAAAGGAAAGTTGTGTTTGTCCTATTGCCGATTACTTTATCAATGTTCTTTTTTATTCGCGGAAGTATTAGTGTTTCCAACATGAATACCGGCTTTGTCTATTTTCACAAAACAAAGATGTATGCGAATCATGCAGCCATAAATGTGATCTGGAATTTCTTCAAAAGTGTTGCGGGCGATTCGCTGGTAGAATATCCGGAAGATTTTTTTGACCAGTCGTTAACCGAAAAATATTACAACGAATTGCATTTGAACCAGGATTCTACTTTCAAGATTCTGAACACAACCAAGCCGAATGTCATTCTCATCATTGTTGAAAGTTTTACTGCAGATGTCCTTGAGCCCTTGGGCGGAGTCCCCAACATCTGCCCACGACTTAATGCTTTATGTAGCGAAGGTATTTTGTTCGACAATTTTTACTGCAGTGGTGATCGAACCGATAAAGGAATTGTCAGTATACTAAGTGCCTATCCTGCTCAACCGAATTCATCTATCATTAAATATCCTCAGAAGAGTCAACGTCTTTCATTTCTAAACAGAGACATGATGGAGCTAGGTTACAGGACTTCATTCACCTATGGAGGAGATGCAGACTTTGCAAATTTTCGTTCCTTTCTTACTGCATCTGGTTTTGGAAACATTACAGAGACCGATGATTTTGAAGACGATTTGAATACATCAAAATGGGGTGTGCATGATGGCTTTATGCTGGAACGTGCCCTTGAAGAAATTGACACGGCCCATGCGCCATACTTCAAAGTGATTCTTACTCAAAGCAGTCACGAACCATTTGATGTTCCGATGAAACCCTTTTTGCCTGCAACGAGCGATGAAAATATATTTTTAAACTCCTTCCATTACACTGACAGTTGTCTTGGATCATTCATTAATGTATTGAAATCAAAACCGGACTGGAAAAATACAGTGGTGCTCATTACCGGAGATCATGGACATGTACATCCTCGCAATAAACCATTACAAACTAAAGAACGTTTTCATGTTCCATTCTTATTGCTAGGAGGAGCATTGTTGAAAGATTCAGTGATCCATACCATTGGAAATCAAACCGACATTGCCAATACGTTACTATCTCAGCTTGATAAACGAGACGATAGTTTTATTTTTAGTAATGATTTGTTCAGTCCGAATTACAATCAACATGCTGCGTTCTTCTTCACCGATGGTTATGGGTTTGTATTGCCCAACAAATTTTTAGTTTACGATAATATTGGGAAGCAATTCATCAAAAAAGAAAACACTACTGTGCATGATGAAGAGCTAAGCAAAGCGTATCAACAGAAATTGTATAGTGACTTCAATAAGAGGTAACTGAACGTTTACCACGAATCACTCGAGCCTCCTCCACCGAAGCCTCCACCTCCACCAAAGTCGGAACCACCGCCTCCGCCACCCCATGAACCGGAGCTTCCACCAAATCCTCTACCCAGCAAACTACCAGCAGCAGCAGCAGTCCAATAACCGCCTCCACCACCGCCTCCACCTTTTCTATTGCGCGTTGAAATAATGATGATGGCGATAATAATTAAAATGGTAAATAAGGGTGAGCTCTTCTTTGATCTTCTCCGTGTTTGTACAACTGGTTCATCGTTTACATATTCACCTTTAATGGCTTGGATAACGGCCATAACTCCAACTCTCACTCCGGTATCAAAATCTCCCTGGCGAAAGTATGGAGCCATTTCGTTTCTGTTAATTCGACTCGAAAGTGCATCTGTTAAAACTCCCTCTAATCCATAACCTGTTTCAATGCGCATCTTTTTATCATTGATTGAGATGAGCATCAATACACCGTTATCTTTTTTCTTCTGTCCGATTTGCCATTTCTCTGCTACGCGCAATGAAAAGTCTTCCATTGATTCACCCTCTAACGAAGGTACTATCAACACCGCTATTTGATTCGAGGTTGAGTCGCGTTCTGCTTTTAATATGGATTCAATTTCAGATTTGGTTGAGGCAGACAATACGTTTGCCTGGTCGTGCACCCACTGACCACCGTGTTCAGGTAAAGCAACTTGCGCTTGCGCAGTAATCGTTATCGCTAAAAAGAAAATCAGGAAACGGAATATCATAGTCGGATACGAAAGAAAGTGTTGGGTTGTTTGCATTAGTCTATTCTCAAATCGTCACTCAATTCATTTACATCGTCTTCGGCTTTCAGGAAACCATTTTCAAATAATATTTCCCCGCATTTCTTTATAGACGCTTCAAGACCTTCAACTATTTTTTCATTTCGGATGCTCGTCACCAAATCAGTCACCATTTTATCCCAAACCTTTTGCTCTACAACTTTGCTAATGCCTTTATCGGCCACCACCATTACCTCTCGCTCGAAGAAGGAAATAAAAATCATAATGCCAGTTCGCTGCTTCGTATTAAAAACTTCCTCCTCTAGAAAAGCACATTCAGCACGTTGCTTTGTGGCATTGTCTAAATGCTGGCGACTAACTAAAATTCTTTTTAGTGGTGAAGAAATACTCGGAAGCAACGCTCCAATCATTCCACCCACAGTAGCTAAAAAGAAAATAAAAACAGGATCATAGAATAATGCATTATCAGCATCGGTAAGAATGTACCGATCGAGTAATACCATGATAAAGAAGGTAATGGAAGCTCCTAAAATTCCGCCTTTGTAATTGGCTATTGAATAATAACCACTCCGCTCTACAATAACCGGAACAATTTCTCCCGAAATAGTATTTTCCGCCTTATTAACAGCCGCTTTAATCCGGTCCAGATCGCTATCGGTAAATCGTTTTTTCAGGTTCATGGCAATAGTTTATGTTCAAAGATACCAAGGCACAGGGATAAAAACAGAAAGCACAAACATTATTGAAGCTGCCGTAAATAAAGCTGTATTGTATTCTCCAATCCAAGATAAAGCGCATCACAAACAAGAGCGTGCCCGATCGAAACTTCATCCAGATAAGGTAGACTTTGTTTCAGGAATTTCAGGTTGTGTAAATCGAGGTCATGACCGGCATTAACTCCCAACCCTGCTTCATGTGCAACTTTTGCACTTTCAATGTAGGGCTTGACAGCAATATCCCGATTCACCAAAAATTCTATAGCAAAAGGTTCGGTATATAATTCAATCCGATCAGCTCCAAGTTTAGCAGCGGCTTCCACCATGCGGGGTAATGGATCAACAAAGAGCGAAACCCGCACATTACTTTTCTTTAACTCATCAATTATATCCTTCAATAAGGAAGCATGCTTAATAGTGTCCCATCCGGCATTCGATGTAATGGCATCAGGAGCATCCGGTACAAGCGTTGCCTGCTCTGGTTTTACCTCGCAGACTAATTTCAAATACCGGTCATCAGGATAACCTTCAATGTTAAATTCTGTAGTGACTACTTTTTTTAGTTGAAGAACATCGTCATAGCGAATATGCCTTTCGTCCGGACGAGGATGTACCGTAATACCTTGCGCGCCAAAGCGCTCGCAGTCCAGGGCCGTTTTCACCACGTCTGGATTATTTCCTCCGCGTGCATTTCGGAGTGTGGCAATTTTATTAATATTGACGCTAAGACGAGTCACTGAATTCTGGGTTAGCTTATGTTAAACTGTTTGGCTGTCGATTTGGTTTCTGAATACAACGTTAAAGAAAAACACAATGAGCTTAAAACAACAAATTGATACCGACATCAAAAATGCGATGTTAGCACGAAACAAAGAAGAGCTGGAAGCCTTGCGGAGTATAAAGTCGCTCATCTTATTGGCCGAAACCGAAAAAGGAGTAGTAGCCGAGGTGTCCAACGATGTGGAAAACAAATTGTTGATGAAGGCGGCCAAACAGCGCAAAGAATCGGCTGACATTTTTCAGCAACAAGGCCGTAAGGACTTGGCGGATAAAGAACTTGTTCAGTTGGAGGTCATCAACCGCTATTTACCGAAACAACTCTCCGAAGGTGAGATAGAAGTTGCTGTGAAAAAAATCATTGAACAAGTCGGTGCGAAGGGTCCACAAGATATGGGCAAGGTAATGGGAACTGCTACTAAGTCATTGGCTGGTCAAGCCGATGGAAAAGTTATTTCAGAATTGGTTAAGAAGCTCCTGGCAAGTTAGTATCTCAATCAATAATTTCTATTTCCTTTTTGAATCGCCCGTGTAATTGAAGTCACAACTTCATCAAGCGCATCGGCAGATTTTTTTAAGTGATCCACACATTCTTGCGATTCAGGGGTTTGAGGTAATTTGTCTATCAGGTTAACAACACCGAGTATACTGGCTAATGGACTTCTTAATTTATGTGCGTTGATAAAAGCATATTCTTCAAGTGCAGCATTTTTCTTTTCAAGTTCTTCTGTTCTCTTTTTCACTAACTCTTCAAGGTGCTCATTCATATGTTGTATCTCATTCGACTGAGCTTGCAATTCTTCTGACTGAGCTTCAATCTCTTCGTTTCGCATCTGCAGTTCTTTCGTTCTTTCATCTACTTTTAATTGCAGAAGATGTCCTTCTCGCTGCAGTTTCCTTTCCCTGTATTGGATGTACAGATAAATAGAAGAGATAGAAAAGACCGCAACAAGAATATAGAACCAAATCTGTTGCCAGAATGGGCGATCAATCATAAACTCAATCCTTACTTCCTTGGCGTTTTGAAAATCATCAGAATCCGATGCGCGAAGTAGAAATGTATATTGCCCGGGTGGAAGTCTCGAATAGGTGACTTCAAGATTTTTACTACTGATCCAGTCCCTATCAAAATTTTCAAGTTTGTATTGATAGTTCAGCTTTTGTGGATTCTGATACCAAAATCCTAAATAGTTAATGGTAATATCATTGTCATCATATGCAAGACTAACATTATCAATTGTGTTGAAAATCTTATTCCCTGCTTTCAATTTTTGAATGAATGGATTCGGCTTACTTTCCTCAATCGTTGCACTGGCGGGTTTATATTGTATAATTCCACTTTCTGTTCCTATAAATATTTCTCCGCTATCACTCTGAGAAATGGCGTTTAGATTTCCCTTCTTATTTAAGATACCAATTTCGTCCCCAAAAAATTGGATCTTATTGGTTGCGACATCAAAGATTTCCATACCCAGATCATGTACAGCAACAACGTTTCCAAACGAGTTTGTACCAAGGCTATACAAATTGTTATATCGCAATTTATTTACTGGAGCGAATTTGCCTTGTGAAAATTTATAGAGACCTTCTCTTTGAACATTCGCCCAAATGGCGTGATCGCCATCTTCCGTAAAACCATAGACAACTTTTGGTTTCTCACCCAGTTTAAAATGATGAATACCTTCGTGATCGAGCATATCAATATCATAACCATCCGTTGCAAACCAAGTCCGGTTTTTACTATCGAGAAAAACCTGATAGATATAATCCGATGAAAGGCCTTCTTTACTTCCGACATTTTTTATTTCGAATTGATTGCCCTTGAGTTTAATTTGAGTTGCTCCTTCAAGTGTTGCAAACCATATTTCACTTCCCTTACTGCAGATGCTGAGTATGTTTCCATTCCGCAATTCATTTTTAAAATAATGTATCACCTCACCTTTTGTGTTGAGATGCCACGCTCCGTTACCAAAAGTTCCTGCCCAAATGGTGCCCAGGCTATCGGTATGTAAACTAATTACCGGAGAATTTATAAATGAAAATCGATTCAGCTTTTCAACATCATATACATTACCTTTTTTATTCATTTTGAATAATCCATCGCTGTTCGAAAACCAAATGTTGTCTTCATGATCAACTGTGATGGCAATAATATTTTGGTCAATGCCTGATCCTAATTTTTCTAAGAATGAAATTTCAGTCCCTGGGGTTCGCATCAATACCGATTTACTACCCATCCAAATACCACCTTCACGATCGATCAACAATGCTTGGGCAGAGCCATCGGTTGCAAACTTTTGAACGCGATGTTCAGAATCAATCAACATAACTCCTTTTTGCTCAGACGAGATCCACATTTGATCTTCTTTTAGTATTAAATCGGCAATTGTTCCGTAAGACCAATCCTTTAAAACGGATGTGAATTTCTTTTCAGAAGGATTATACTCAATAACTCCTCCATCGTGCGTACCTAACCAAATTGATTTGTCATTTTTGAATTTTATTTTTCTAACGATATTATCGGGTAGACCTTGTTTCTGATTGACAGCTTGTATCTCGACTTTATCTGCTTTTAACTCACAAATAGCAATACCTCTATCGGTACCCGCCCAAATTTTACCATCGGGAAATTCTTCAAGGTCATAAATGTATAGGTCTGGTATCCCATTTTCTTCATCCAGCCTGTATAACCTGTTATTCTTAAAGTAATACAAACCATCATTTAGTGTAGAGAACCACAGGACTCCATTCTTGTCGAAAAGTATATCTGAAATTTCTTTTGCTGCGTCTCCTTCCGGAGTTGTAAACATTTTTAAATCTCCGTCTTCAAGATAGGAGAGTTGGCCTGTGGAATGTCCCATCCAAATCCTTCCGATGGAGTCTTGAGTAACTGCTGTTACATGATTGTCAAGCAGGCTGTCTTGAGAAGTGAAATGCGAAAATGAAAAACCATCAAACTTATAAGGTCCGTCATCAGTGCCTAGCCAAATAAATCCATCACGATCCTGAAACAAAACGTTGATATCAACTTTTTCATTTTTATCGGGAAGATTAATTTTTTGAAAAAAAGGTATTTGTCCGAAAGTCTGATGAGAAAGTGCAAAGAGTATTAAAAAGATGCTTGTAATTCTCATGGTGAAGAATGCTATTTTAAAACCATAGTTGCTGTAAAGATCACTTCGATTTCGGTTGCAATTTTTTGACCTACAATTTTAGGAATGGTAATGTCGTGATCAGATAATGGTAGATTAAATTTTGAAGTAATGGATACTTTTCCTCCGCTCACGGTCAAGGAGCTTTTAATTATTCTCGTTTGTTTCACTCCGTGTATGTCTAACTCGCCTTTTGCTCTAACATCATATGTTCCATCTTTTGTTAAATCTAATTCCTCAATGATTTTTCCGGAAAATGACGCTGTAGGAAAACGCTCACTTTCCAAATACTTTTCATTAAAGTGCACCCTTTGGAGTTCGCTATTAAAGCCTTTAAAAGAAATGATCCTTACCGAAAAAGCGAACTTGTTGGTAGATGGCTCAATCAACCCCTGAACTTGATCTGAAGATGCTTTGATTACCTCCAGTTCCGCATTTGATGTAAATTGAATTAGAGCTTTCTCAACCGTTAATCTTTGTTGAGCAAGTGACGAGTAAAAACTGAATAGAATTCCCAGTGAAACAAAAATCCACTTCTTCATGCTCCAAATTAAGGATTATTTTAATTGAAATATATCCTTGGTTCAGCATACCAGCCGTTAATTTACAGACCCGTTAAAAATAAAACCCCAAACTTTCGCCTGGGGTTTTACTCAGTTTAGATTAAAGCTTCTTAGAACGGGTATTCTCCTTTTTCAATTACATAGTTCGCTACCTTTCTTCGAGCTTCCTTTAAATTAACCGGATCGATCTTAGTGAAGCGTTTCAAGCCCATCAGCATCAAGCGAAGTTCATCTCCTTCGGCAAACGATGTTATAGCAGACCTACCCGCTGATGCGGCCTTTTCGATAGCATAATGCAAATAGATAATGGCCATTTCCTTTTGAATCTCACACGCCTTTTCACCGCGCAGGCCAATTAGCTTTTCAACACGTAGTAAAGTTGACTCTGCTACATATGCTTCGATGAGCATATCCGCCAAATTCATCAACACTTCCTGCTCATCTGATAATTTCATCATGAACTTTTGAACGGCTGCACCTGCTGCCATTAGTCCCGCTTTCTTCAGGTTGCGAAGTGCCTTCTTCTCTTTTGCAAAAAGAGCTGTGTCTTCCTCTGCACCAAAATCAGGAATAGACATGAGATCTTTTTGAACGGCCATTGCCGGAGTCATTAAATCAAGTGTTCCTTTCATAGCACGCTTCACCAACATATCAATTGTCAAAAGACGGTTGATCTCATTCGTTCCTTCAAAAATCCTATTGATACGAGCATCACGATATGCACGGTCCATTGGTCCTTCTGCTGAGAAACCCATACCACCATAAATTTGTACACCTTCATCCACAGTATAATCCAATACTTCGGATCCGTGCACTTTTAAGATCGCGCACTCAATCGCGTATTCCTCCAGCGATTTTAATCTCGCCTTTCCAGATTCCATTCCACCTGCAACTAACGCATCATAAGCATCATCAATATTTTGACCTGCACGATAGTGAGCGGACTCTGACGCAAATATGAGTGTGGCCATTTCAGCGATCTTATGTTTGATCGCTCCAAAGTTTGAAATGGAAGTTCCGAATTGCTTACGCTCTTTTGAATAGTTTACAGCTTTCGACATGGCGAACTTGCTTCCACCGACAGCGCCTGATCCTAATTTTATGCGACCAATGTTCAATACATTCACCGCGATCTTAAAACCATTCTCACGCTCTGACAACATATTCTCAACAGGCACTTTGCAATCATTGAAGAATATTTGACGAGTAGAAGATCCCTTGATCCCCATCTTCTTTTCTTCTTCATTCATGGTAATACCTCCAAATCCTTTCTCAACGATAAAAGCGGTAAGGTTTTTATCGTTCTCAATTTTTGCAAATACAATCATGATATCCGCAAAGCCACCATTCGTGATCCACATTTTTTGCCCTGTGATCAAGTAGTGCTTGCCATCTGGTGTTAGTACTGCTTTCGTTTTACCGCTGTTCGCATCTGAACCAGAGTCTGGTTCGGTTAAACAATAGCTGGCTTTCCATTCACCTGTAGCAAGTTTCGGAACGTATTTCTTTTTTTGTTCTTCGTTGCCGTAATATAAAATTGGAAGTGTACCAATACCTGTGTGTGCACCATATGCAACTGCAAATGAATGCGCGCCACCCAAAACCTCTGCAACTAACATGGTTGTGTTAAACGACATTCCGAAACCACCAAGACTTTCGGGTACAGAAGTACCTAACAAACCTAAAGCTCCGGCCTTGTCTAACAACGATGGCATCAACTTCGGATCTTTCATTGAATCGATTTCATCTAAGCGTGGAGTGATTTCTTGTTTTATAAAATCAAGACACGTTTGTGCAATCATTTTTTGTTCTTCATTCCATTCTTCCGGAATAAAGATTTCGTGTGCTTCAGTTTCACGGATGAGAAATTCTCCTCCCTTAAGTGCGCTTTTGGTTTCTACTGCTGCTTCCATATTCTTTAAATTTTTAGTCCTCTTTTAACAATTGATAATCTCTTATAACAACTCATAAATTCCAGCAACTCCCTGGCCTCCTCCAACGCATGCTGTCACCATTCCATATTTTTTATTCTGTCTGCGGAGTTCGTTGAATAGCTGAACAGACAAACGCGCGCCTGATGAACCAAGTGGATGACCAACTGCAATAGCTCCTCCATTTACGTTTAGTTTTGAGCGGTCTATTCCAAGTTCCTTTACTACAGCTAGTGATTGGGCCGCAAACGCTTCATTCAATTCAAACAAATCAATATCCTGAAGTTTTAAGTCTGCAATTTTTAGTGCTTTTGGAATTGCTGCAACGGGGCCAATACCCATAATGCGTGGATCTACTCCTGCTGCTGCATAGCTTACCATCCGTGCAATTGGTTTTAGATTCAATTGCTTTACCATGCGTTCACTCATCACGGCAACGAATGCTGCGCCATCAGAAGTTTGAGAAGAGTTACCAGCCGTTACTGATCCCCCCACTGCAAAAACGGGTTTCAACTTTGATAAACCTTCAACGGTTGTGTCTGCGCGAATGCCCTCATCTTGATTAACAATGTATTCTCGTGTTTTCTTTTTCATGTTCTCGTCTACATACACTTCTTTCACTGTGATGGGAACGACTTCAGCTGTAAACTTTCCAGCCTTCCAGGCAGCAGCCGCTTTCATGTGCGACTCGTATGAAAACTGATCTTGCTCTTCACGCGTAACATTGTATTGTTTTGAAACTTCCTCCGCTGTTAAACCCATACTAGTGTAGTATGTAGGATTGTCTTTTGCGATAGTATAGTTAAGCGCGGTTTTAAAACCCATAACAGGTACCATCGACATCGATTCAGTTCCTCCTGCAATAATCACATCGGCTTGACCGGCATGAATGCGTGCGCTTGCAATGGCAATTGCTTCTACACCCGATCCGCAATAGCGATTGATCACCATACCTGGAGCATCAAGACCAAGAGCCAGTAGGGAAATCATTCTTCCCATTTGCATTCCTTGCTCAGCTTCTGGCACGGCATTACCTACGATGAGATCGTCTACCATTTTATTTTCCAGTCCGGGGATAGACTTCACCAAATGTTTGATCACATCCGATGCAAGATCATCTGGTCTTGTAAATCGAAATCCTCCTTTTTTTGCTTTACCAACGGCTGTTCTGAAACCTGCTACTATATATGCGTTCATAATATTAAGTATTGAGTTCTGAGTGATTATTAATTTCTAAGGGGCTTTCCACCTGTTAATATTGCCTGAATTCTTTCCAGTGTTTTCTTTTCACCAGTCAGCGATAAGAAAGCTTCGCGCTCTAAGTCGAGCAGATACTGTTCTGAAACTTCTTGTGGTGATGTAAGGTCACCTCCACACATGATGTTGGCAATCCACTTCGCCACTTTTGCATCGTGTTCAGAAATGTATTTGCCCATCAGCATACCTTGAAGTCCGGCAAGGAATAATGCCTGACCTGTGCGACCTTGTACTTTAATATTCTTGGCTTGCTGCGGCATAGTATAACCCGCACCAGCCAATTCAATCACCGCTTCTTTTGCGTCAGCGATCTGGCGATCTTTATTCATCGACACACGATCCAATTTTTTCAGGATACCTAGCTCACGAGCTTCTTCCGCTGAGGTAGCAACTTTTGCTGTTGCGATAGTCATAAATGCATTTTGAAGCGCGTTCAATTCAACATCGCCTTCTTCCAATGCATCGCTCACGCGTTTTGTAAATTCTTTTGTTCCTCCACCACCGGGGATAAGTCCCACTCCCACTTCAACTAAACCAATGTAGGTTTCGGCCGCTGCTTGTGCGATGTCAGCATGTAAGGTCATTTCGCAACCTCCACCCAATGTTCTTCCTTGTGGAGCTACCGCTACTGGAACTGAAGAGTAACGAATTCGCATTACCGAGTTTTGGAATGCCTTGATCATAAAATCGATCTCATCATAATCCTGTTCAATGGCATACATAAATACCAGACCTAAATTCGCACCGAGTGAAAAATCTGCACCTTGATGTCCAATCACTAAACCTCTATAATCTTTTTCAGCAAGATCAATGGCTTTGTTCATTCCCTCTATGACACTGCTTCCAAGGGTATAACTTTTTGAATGCCAACCGAAGTTTAGAACACCATCACCTAGGTCAATAATTTTTGAATCTGCATTCTTCCACACAATGTTCTCGCTCTTGTTTTCAAGAATAATGAAGCTTTCTCTTCCTGGGATCGACTTGTATGTCTTTGTAGGTATGTCGTAATATTTTTTCTGACCCCCTTCAACTTTGTAAAATGATTTGTTGCCAGCAGCAATCATATCATAAATCCATTGATTCGGTTTATATCCTGTTGCTTCCATTAATGGAATGCTTTTCTCCAAGCCAACAGCATCCCATGTTTCGAAAGGACCGAGTTCCCAACCAAAACCCCCACTTACAGCATCATCTATTCTGAAAAGCTCATCACTTATTTCTGGAATTCTGTTCGTCACATATTGAAATAACCCGAAGAAAGCATCGCGATAAAAATCTCCGGCTTTATCTTTTCCGGCTAACAATACTTTGAATCTGTCTTTAAGATTATCTATTGTTTTGGTTGATTCAAGCGTAGCAAACTTTGCTTTTGCTTTCGGCTTATATTCAAAAGTCTTTAGATCAAGTGTCAGGATTTCTGTTTCTCCTTTTGCATTCTTGGTTTTCTTGTAAAAACCTTGACCAGTCTTATCACCTAACCATTTGTTCTGTTCCAGTCTTGTTACGACATCGTTTAGTTTAAATATTTCACGTGCCTCATCGTTTACCAATCCTGCATAAAGGTTGTTTGCTACTTTCACTAATGTATCAAGACCCACAACATCTGATGTTCTGAATGTTGCTGACTTTGGCCGGCCGATAACCGGACCGGTAAGTTTATCGATCTCATCAACATTCATATCGAACTTATTCATCGAGTCGATCACTTTCAACAAACCATAAATACCTACGCGGTTTCCAATGAAAGCCGGAGTGTCTTTACACAACACTGTCGTCTTACCTAAGAAAAGATCTCCATAATGCATGAGGAATTTTGTTACCGCTGCATCCGTTTTAGTTGTTGGGATAATCTCCAACAGTTTTAAATATCGTGGAGGATTGAAAAAGTGTGTACCTACAAAATGTTTTTGGAAATCTTCGCTACGTCCTTCCGCCATTAAATGGATTGGTATTCCAGATGTATTCGATGTAATGAGTGTACCAGGCGTTCTGTATTTTTCTACTTCTTCGTAAACTTTCTTTTTGATATCAAGATTTTCAACAACGACTTCAATGGTCCAGTCCACATTTTTTATTTTGGACATATCATCCGAGAAATTTCCAAGCTTAACACGCGAAGCAAATTTTTTGCTAAATAAAGAAGCAGGGTTTGCTTTTAATGTGGCATCAAACGCAGCGTTTACAATTCTGTTTTTTACTGCTGGATGATCTAACGCCAACCCTTTTTTCTTTTCCTCTTCTGTTAATTCTTTCGGGGCGATATCGAGCAGCAAAACGTCAACACCAATGTTGGCGAAGTGACACGCGATGCGCGAGCCCATAATTCCTGATCCTAATACAGCGACTTTGCGAATGGTTCTGTTCATAATGCGTTGGTCATTTGTTGTTTGTCGCTGGTGGGAATTTTCAAATCATGAATAGCCAACAACGATCAACCAAGTTAACTATATGATTTTTCGTTAATGTTATTTTTTTCCACTACCAGATTAATATTTTGAAGCACTTCAAAAAAGACTGCCAGCTTTTGACTGCTCACTTGCTCACGTACTCTTTCGTTGAAAGTCAAAACCGTATTCCGTGCCTTTTCTTTTTTGTCCCTTCCTTCTTTCGTCAGTAAAATTCTAACTGATCGCTTATCATTCTTATCTGATTCACGATAAATTAATCCTTTCTCCTCCATCGACTTGAGCAAACGCGTAAGGCTTCTGGCTTCAAGGCCCATCATGGGTGCGATCTTCGTTGCCGGTGTTCCTTCTTCGCTGTTTATGTTCAACAAAACAAAACCCATTGACATCGTAGCATCATACTTTTGTGCTTGTTGATTATACATCCGCGCGATGGCATGCCAGGCTGTGCGAAGGTTGTGATCGACTGTTTCTTCCTTTTTCATTCCGTTTCAAACGATGACGAAAGTAGTAAAAAATGTTATGCGTGCATACTACCTGAATAAAAAATTATTTTCAATTACGAGTTTTTGCCTGACTCACTTGGCTCTTACCCAGGCTATCGCTTACGCCTGGCAGATTTGTTTACGATAGGGTTGGGTGACTTTTTGAGTCAGGTCCTTATTTCTGGCTTCCTTTCCTGAAATAACTATCCCCAAGTGCCTGAGCAATAAAAATTAGGACAAAGCCAATTCTACCTAACAAAGGTGAGATCATTCCTAAGGGTATACAGGCTAAAAAAATGATTGGTACTAACAATGCGCGCTGCTTCATCCAGCTTACGGTTCGCTTTCCCAATACCTTACCAAGATTTTCTTTTTTAGCAACATAGACATTCATCCAATATAAAATCGCTCCAATGGCTGCGAGGTTTAGGCAATAGAAATTAAAAGTGCCATTGATCGTAAAGTTGTTTGAATAGAAGGCTGTTGAAAATGGCATGAGTACGACAAATAAGAGAAGCCAGATATTAATCCACAGTAGCTTATTATCGACTGTTGTTATCCGCTGACCCAGCACCATGTGTGCTCGCCAAAATAAAGCCGCAACCACGAAACTCACCAGGTAGCCTATGAATCTTGGTGCCAAATTACGTAGCACTTGCATTGTACCTAGTGCTTGTACTTCTGTAATCGTTGGAATCTTAATTTCCAATACAAGCAAGGTAATGGCAATTGCAAAAATGGCATCGCTAAAATATAAAATGCGGTCGGTTGGAAATTTTGTTTCGCTTGTAATCATCTTTTGATCCAGACTGTTTGCTCTTCGATGATGTGTGCTTCGAATATGGGAAACTTTAATCAATAGGTCTCATCTTTTGAGTAATGAGCAGAATTTTTTCCCAATTGGTGCAACCTGCCCTGGTCAGCAGGCGTCTAATACCTAAATCACTTAGGTAATAAGACAATTATGCATTCACCTGAATTATTAAAAGGCACGCTTCAAACCATCGTTTTAAAAGTATTGAAGGACCATGGCAAAATGTATGGTTATGAAATTACTCAACGGGTGAAGGAGTTGTCGCTCGGTAGTATCCTCTTAACTGAAGGTGCGCTATATCCCACATTGCATAGACTAGAAGGAGAAGGATTGCTGAAAACAGAAACCGTAATGTTCGGAAAGCGCGTTCGAAAATATTATACGATTACAACCGAAGGCAAAGCTTCTGTGAAAGAACGGGTGAGCGAGTTTGTTGATTTCATAAAAACAATGGGAAATGTATTACAAGTCGAAATGAATTAAGCTTGAATCTTTCTGATGACCATATCGCCTACATCATTAAAGATCTGAACTATCGCGGCATTGTGCTCGATGGTTTTCAGGATGAAATGATAGATCATGTTTGTTGCGCAGTTGAACGCGAGATGGAAAAAGGAAACCGTTTTATCGATGCTTATAACGAAGTATTAAAATCATTTGGCCATACAGCCGGCCTACGGCAAACACAAAAGCAAACACTACAAGTAGAAAATCAAAAGACTAAAATCATGCTGAAAAATTACCTCACCATCGCCCTTCGAAATCTGCGCAAGCAAGGTTTTTATTCCTTCATCAACATCGCGGGTCTTGCCGTTGGTGTTGCCGCATGTCTGGTTATTGTGCTATTCATTTTGGATGAACTTAGCTACGACAAATACAATGTAAAAGCCAATCGTATTTATCGGGTTAACAATGAAATCAAATTTGCTGGAAACCACTATAGGATGACGTATAGCTCTGCTCCTGTTGCGCATGCTTTACAACAAGATTATCCTGAGATTGAATCAGCAGTACGCTTTAGAAGTTATGGTTCTTATTTAGTTAAGACAAGTGAAGCTTCTGAAAACATAAAAGAGCAACATGTAACGTGGACCGACAGTACGTTTTTTAAAATCTTTTCTGTCAAGGTATTGGAAGGTGATGGTAAGACAGCATTAAAGGAACCAGCCAGCATTGCCATCAGCAAAAAAACCGCTACCAAATATTTTCCAAATGGAAGTGCATTGGGGCAATCGATGATTCTCGATAACAAATACAACGCAAAGGTTACAGCGGTATTCGAAGACATTCCTTCAGCATCGCATTTTCATTTTGATATTCTTATTGCCATGGTGGGTGATTGGCCTGCTGCTGTGGAAGCACAATCGCCAGTTTTTCTCAGCAATAATTTTCCCACCTATTTATTATTTAAAGAAGGAACTGATGCAAAAGCTTTTGAAGCAAAGCTTCCTGGTTTTTTAGCAAAGTATGTTGGTCCACAGATTGCCCAATTACTGGGTCCGGATTTTACAATGGATAAATTCAAAGAATCTGGAAATAAGTACGAAGCAACTCTCATTCCTCTAACGGATATCCACTTACATTCTGATTTAACTGGTGAGTTTGAGCCGAATGGAAGCATCACTTACATTTATCTTCTTTCCACCATCGCTATTTTTATCCTGGCCATTGCTTGTATTAATTTTATGAACCTGTCCACTGCGAGGTCCAGTAACCGTGCTAAAGAAGTTGGTGTTCGAAAAGTAATGGGTTCGTTGCGATCCCATTTAGTGCGCCAGTTTTTAACTGAATCTTCTCTGATCACTTTTTTCTCTTTTGTTCTTGCATTGGGTTTAGCCTACCTGTTCCTTCCAATCTTTAACTCGCTTTCACTCAAACAACTTCACTTGCCACTAAGCAGCGGCTTGTTCTACTTGCTACTTTTAGGGACGGCACTTTTTGTGGGAATTCTTGCAGGAGTTTATCCTTCATTTTTTTTATCGGCCTTTAAGCCTGTAAATGTTTTGAAGGGTAATGTGGCATTGGGTATGAAAAGTGGTTTCATTCGAAGTGCACTTGTTGTTTTTCAATTTGTCATTTCCATTTTTCTCATCATTGGTGCCTTCACTGTTAACCGTCAGTTGAATTACATTCAGAACAAAAAGTTGGGTTTTGAAAAAGATCAGGTAATTATTATTCATGATGCTTACGCTCTTCGGCCAAAGGCACAATCATTCAAAGACGAAGTGCTTAAATTAAGCTCAATAGAGAGTGGTTCAATTTCTGGCTACCTTCCTGTTGATGGTGCCGATAGTTGGCGCAACGATAACACTTTTTGGAAAGAAGGAAACCAGCCTGTCGTTGAAAATTTAGTGAGTCTTCAAAACTGGACTGTGGATCATGATTATATCAAAACTTTTGGAATGAAGATTAAAGTAGGCCGAGGATTCTCCAATGAGTTTCCATCAGACTCCTCAGCAGTCGTTTTAAATGAAGCTGGCGTTTTGCAGTTTGGACTAGGTGATGATCCTATCGGAAAAAAGATCAGCACCTTTGATGGTCAAAAACCAGATGGCTCACCCGATCCCGATAAGGTAAAGTCATGGACGGTTATTGGAGTAATGGACAATTTTCATTTTTCGTCATTGAAATCGAGTATTACATCTCTTGGGTTCTTTCTGCAAAAAAGTGATGGTAGTGTTTCATTCCGATTCAAGGCTAGCGATACACAGGATATAATTAAGTCGATCGAAAAAATATGGAAGGAATTGGCACCAGGTCAACCCTTTCAATATTCTTTTTTGGATGAGGACTTTGGTCGAATGTATTCCGCTGAACAACGCCTTGGAAAAATTTTCGGAATCTTTGCTGGGTTTGCCATCCTCATCGCGTGTCTCGGTTTATTTGCGCTTACTGCTTTCACTGCAGAGCAACGCACAAAAGAGATTGGTATTCGAAAAGTGTTAGGCGCCTCAGTAAACAGTATTGTCATTCTTCTGTCTAAAGAATTTGGCAAGCTGATTATCATTGCCTTTGTACTGGCAGCACCAATAGCATGGTTTGCTGTTGACTGGTGGTTGAAGAGTTACACTTACAAAGTAGAGATAGGTATTTTTGTTTATCTTCTTGCTGGACTCATCTCATTCGTAATTGCGTGGGTTACGATGGGGTACCAATCAATACGTACAGCAACTTCTGATCCTGTGAAATCTCTAAGAAGCGAATAGGTCCAATTGGAGCTTTTTGAAGTATTAAGTCAGAGTTGTGGCTGACTTTCTTGATTGGCAAAATCTCCTCGCAGCGCACGGAATCTTTTTCGGGCCTCGGCAGCATGAACACTGCCGGGGTAAACGCTGAGAAAATCACGATAAATTTCCATCGCTTTTTCTTTATTGTGCAACTGATTCTCGTAGATATCTCCTTGTAAGAAGTAGGCATCATCCGCTAAAATATCATCCGGGTAATCATCTCTTATTTTTTGAAGAAGGGCTATGGACTTATCAAACTCCCCCAGCTTCATTCTAATATTGGCTTCCAGCCAATATACATCATCAAGAATCGTTTGGTTTGAAATGCCTTCTGAAACAATATCAGCAAACAAGTTTTTCCCCGCCAGGGTGCTATCTGAGATCTGCTTATTCACTCTGGATATTCTTCCCTCCTTTAGCATTTGTATTCCTTTCAGTGCTTCTTCTGTTTTGTTTTGATACAGCAACAATTCAATTGACGCAAATTCTTTAAGTGCTTCACCTACGGAATCAATCATTATGTTTTCTTTTATCAACATACTTAAGTCGAGTGCATCGTTTGCAATTTCTCGAGTTGTTGCTTGCTTTAAAATATCGAGATGTTCTTGCGCCAGCCTAAAGTCTCCGCGGTAATAGGATAGTTTTGCGTTTTTTAATTTTGCTTCATAACCAAGCGGATTTTCCTTTTGTGTTTTTTCAACCTGCGAATAAAGCAGCGTAGATTCCCATGGTTCATTTTTTAACAAGTAAATATCGCCAAGGTCTATTTTCGATTTTGATTTTAAATATTGGGACGTTCTTCCGTTTGAAATCAACGATGATAAAATTGAGATTGCCGTATCTTTTTGATCCAGATAATAAGCAAAGAGCAAAGCTTCGCTTCGTGCAGCATCCAGTGAGTTTCCGTTTTGGGGATGTTGCTTTATGAAATTTTTATAATCCTGAACCAAAAGTTTTACTGAATCCTTCTTCACCGGGAAACTCTTTTTGACGCGTGCTTCACGGGTATGAATTAATCCAAGTTGCGCCTGTAAAAAGTTTTGAGTCTCAGCGTATTCACGAATAATGTAACGGTAAATTTTTGTGGCGTTATAGTAATCTTCGTTGTCCAAAGCTACTCGCGCAACTTCCATGCTTCGTTCTCCTTCGCGTTTGTAGCGCTTATCGTAAGCTCTTGCCTGAACAAAAGCAGAAGAGAAATTTCTCTGTTGAAGGTTGACCCAAATCAGTAAATCCGAATACACTTCAACATCAGGGTATTGTTGTACTTTTTCGAAGAGAAGCTTCTCCAGGCTTTCCAATTCATCTGGCTTTGTTAACAAGGCCTGCATTACATTTTTTACATACTGAATATTGGCCGCATTTTGTGTTACGTAACTTAAATATTCATTTACCATTTCATCCCGGCTGCCTTGAATGCGATAGAGCATTGCGAGATCAAGACAGAACAAATATGGATTTCCTAAAACTTGTCGGCTTTGCGTGAGAGCCAGAATTCCATAGTCAACCAGTGACTTTGGCATAAAATAATCAGAGATCATTTTGATGCGCTGAACACTGGTCTTGTTTTCAGCAATTACATCTTTGAAAATTTTATCGGCCTTATTTAAATCACCAGCACGGATGTAGATTAATCCGGCATCAAGCCTGCATTGCAAGTTGTCTGGTTCTTTTCGTAATATTTTTTTAACGTATGCATGAGCTTCATCATAATTTCCTAAGTCTAAGAGGACGTTAAGGTAGTTATTATAAATGAAAGGATTGTTAACATCAGACTTCGCGAGGTCGCTAAAAATTTCTCGTGCCTTTTTTTTATCGCCTTTTAAAACATACTCATTGGCAAGTTGAATGTCGGCTTCGTTTTGTGCCACAACTTTTATCATCGTCATTAAAAGTAATGTACACACACACACAGCCTTTAATGTATTTATATTATATATTATTTTATAATAGTAATTAAGCATGTTGATATGTTGATAAACTTTCACTCTTTTCTTTGTGAATAGGTTGTGGAAGTTATACAATTTTTAAATTCTTATTTATCAATGTGTTATATAGTTTGTTAACAATCTATTTCGATGTGGAGTATTAGCTTGTGTACACCTTTGTAAATTTATCATGTTGGTAAAGTCACTTCTATTAACATGATTAATCCTGTTTTGGTTTTTGTGGCTACTTTTTGCTTTTATGAGATAGTTCTGCTCATTGTATGCACATGATATTAGTACTTTATCAACAAAGGACCTAATTCGAAATTAGCCCTTAAGTTGATGATTGCATTCTGTTTTTCGTTTTTGTAGAAGGTTAATTTTTCTGGTTCCTCACGTAAATAAAAATTTCCTGGTGTCCATATTTTATTTTTATCCGAGTCTATAATTAGCCTAATCATATAATCTCCTGGCGTTAAGTCATCAAATGTTATTTTGTTTTGATTGTATCTAGTCTGGATTACGGTGAAGTCTTTTCTCAACAATTCAACTATAAAGTT
The DNA here is from genome assembly GCA_039930485.1 of Chryseolinea sp. Lineage (GTDB taxonomy): Bacteria > Bacteroidota > Bacteroidia > Cytophagales > Cyclobacteriaceae > Chryseolinea. The sequence continues at coordinate 68,914 of JBDTTT010000001.1, read as the reverse complement.
TTTTTCTTTTGTTTCAATTGAGACGAAAATGATCCCAGTCTGATCAAGCTTTGTTGGTTTTATAGTTTCTTTTATTTCTTTAGTGCTGTCTGATTCTATGCTTATAAAACTTGCTTTGCTTATGGACAGTTGATTTTCTATGATTGGTTTGGGGAGAGAGACATTTTCTTTTGTAGGAGTTTTTTCGATTTGAGTGTTCTTAAGCTTTGATTCTACCTTCTGTTCTTTTATCAGAAGCGCTTTATCAATTTTCTTTTCTAAGTGTGCAACGCCTCTTATTGTATCTATTCGGATATCTTCTTTGGTGATTTTAATAATTTTTATTGAATCAATTTTATAGAAGATGCTATCAAAATTGATTTGAAGTAGAGGTTTATTAAACTTGAAGCTTCCGGTTATAAGACCTCTATTTTCAATTATTCTAAAATCTTTTGACTTGAAGTCAAAAATTTCAGGTTTGGTATTCTGCTTGTTGAACTTTACATACAGAAGGGTATCAATGCTGTTTCCAATGCTGTCCGTTAAATTTAATTGTAGGGATGCACTATCTTTTTCAAAAAGTGTATTGTATATTTTTATACTGGCATTGTCATCGCCAAGGATTGAGTACGGTATTAATTCATCTGACTTTATTTTATAAGAGATAATACTTTTTGTTGTTTTTATATTGAAGTAAGTGTTGTAAGGACGGGCGCTTGATATTTTAAGTTTGCGCGAATCAAGTTTAATGACAGGTACCTCAAGGTTTTTTACATTGGAAGAGAGCGAGAGAGAGTCTCTTAAAAACCCGTAGGATTCAGATTTGCTGTCAACAATAAGATTTCTACTTTTATCATCAATTGCGTAGATAGAATAATTTCCTGGTTTTAGGTTTTCAATTATAAACTTTCCTGTTTTATCGGACTTCGTGATATAGACAGCTTTATGTTTAAAGATGTCAAATGTATCGGATTGAAATAATGCAACAGTAATGTCCTTGAGCTCTTTGGATGTGAGGAGATCGGCTACTCTTCCTTCTATAGAGAGCGAATCTATATAATTGCCGGTACTGAACGCAAGTTTTAAATTTCGTGCCGGATTTTGTTCGTTGAGATCAACAACTGCATCGCGAAAACTAAAGGTATATGTGGTGCTATCTTTTAATTTCTCTTTTAGCTTTAGTGTTACTGTTTTTTTGTTGAATTCAATTTTATAATCTTTTCCGATATCTGGAGTTACAATAATTTGTTCCTTTTGATTTTTGAGTGTAATATTTTCTGAGAATATTAATTGGATTTCTTTTCTGTCATAATTAAGAGCTTCTTTCTCCGGAATTGATTTTATAAGCACGGGTGGAATCGTGTCTTTGGGCCCTCCAGTCGGTGAGGTTGTTTTTGCACAGCACATAAGGAATAGGGGATAGATGAACCAATGGAGTGCTGTGAACCTTCTCATTTTTTGATAATGTAAATTAGACTTGAATACTCTCCGGTTTTTCTTGCTTTCCAGTTTGATCTCGTGCCATTGATGACTGCATTAATGTAGCCGATCATGGTTGACTTATTTTCCGATTTATATTTTTCGCTCAAGAGACTAACGTAGTATGAGTCTAATTTCATACCACAAATATCAATTAGACTCAAGTTGTTTTTCCTTAAAACCTTTTTCATGGTTCCAGATGAGAAGTGCCATAAATGTCGTGGAACATCAAACCCGGCCCAGTGTTTTTGATAGTGTTGTCCATCAAAACTTTTATGGTTTGGGACGGCAATGAATAGCACCCCACCATCGGTTAGTTTTGATTTTAGTTTCTGAATAACTGCTTCAAAATCGGGAATGTGTTCTAATACGTGCCACATTGTTATTATATTAAACCGTTGACAATCAAGACCTTCAAGTGATTCCTGGATTTTAATTTGGTTTGTTTCAGATGATTTGGCTCGTGCATTTTGGGATGGCTCAACGCCTGAAATTGCATAGCCGGAATCTTTACATGTTTTTAAAAATTCTCCGGTCCCACATCCATAATCGAGTATGTTAATCTTATTGTGATTCGGATGATATTTTAACAATAGATTGACCTTCCACCGAAGCGTAAATCTTCTTGCCAGGAGGTAAACTCTGTCCAATAATGTAGTCGCCTTGTTAGAGTGTGATATGTAATTGTCGGAATGATAGTAGTCACCAAGTTTATCATTTTCAGGTCGAGGTGATGTTAATGTAAAATCACAATTTGTACACTTAATAATTTTGAATGTTTCATGTGAAACAGTATTGTCTACGCAAGATGTTACTGGTGAGAATTGTGATTCTTCACAAACAGGACAAATATTTACCGTCATCATTTGCCCATATAAACAGTTAACACAGATAGATCTGCCGGTGATACACCACTTATTCTTGAAGCTTGCCCAAGAGTTTCAGGTTTTACTTTTTTGAGTTTTTCGCGTGCTTCGATTGAGAGAGTTTTGATTCCATCATAGTTGAAATCGGTACGTATTTTATAGTTTTCTAATGTTACCATCTTCTCCACTAGTTTCTGTTCACGATCAATGTAGCTTTCATATTTAATATCAATCTCGGCTTGGTCTAATTCTTCTTGAGTATAATTTGAAAGCATTGAGTTTAACTGACCATCAATCTTTTTTAATTCCTGAATACCTATTTCTGGTCTCCTCAAAAGATGAAGTGTATTTACCTTCTCCCGAATAGATGAAGTTTTTAATTCTCCAAGTCCGTTATTTACAATTTCAGGCTCTACTTTGTATTTTGATAATAGAGTAACCAATGAATTGATGTTGCTCTTTTTCTTTTCAAGGGTTTCCAATCTGTCTTGACTTGCTAGTCCTATTTTATGGCCAAGTTCAGTTAGTCGTATGTCAGCATTATCCTGACGAAGTAGAATTCTATATTCTGCTCTGGAGGTAAACATTCTATATGGCTCTTGTGTACCCTTGTTTATGAGGTCGTCTATTAACACACCAATGTATGCTTCAGATCTTTTAAGGATGAAAGGCTCTTTATTGTGGACTTTATTATGCGCGTTTATTCCAGCCATTAATCCCTGGCAGGCTGCTTCTTCATATCCTGTAGTACCATTAATTTGACCAGCAAAGTACAGATTATCAATACGTTGAGTCTCTAAAGTGCTGTTTAATTGAGTCGGTGGGAAGAAGTCATATTCAATCGCATATCCTGGCCGAAACATCTTAGCTTTTTCAAATCCAGGAATCTTTACAAGAGCTTGATGTTGAACATCTTCAGGTAATGAGGTTGAGAAGCCGTTAACATATATTTCAACAGTATTCCATCCTTCAGGCTCAACAAATATTTGATGCCGGTTTCTTTCAGCAAAACGATTTATCTTGTCTTCAATTGATGGACAGTATCTGGGTCCGATACCTTTAATTCTTCCTTGGAACATAGGTGACTTTTCAAAACCTTTCTTGAGCTCACCATGTACGTCTTCGTTGGTATAAGTAATCCAACAGCTAAGTTGTTTAGTAAGTTGTTTAGTATCCGTGAATGAAAACTTGGATGGGTTCTCATCTCCAAACTGTTCCTCCATTTTTGAATAGTCAAGGCTTCTTCCATCTACTCTTGGAGGTGTACCTGTTTTCATTCGCCCAGCCTCAAATCCGAGCTGAACCAGTTGTTCAGTTAACCCTGTTGCTTCTTTCTCTGCTGTTCTACCACCCCCAAAGCTCTTTTCACCAATGTGTATTTTTCCGTTTAGAAAAGTACCATTGGTTAAAACGACCGATTTAGACTTTATCTCAAGTCCCAGGTTTGTCTTTACTCCAACAGCACGGCCATCCTTAACAAGAATCTCCTTCACCATCTCTTGCCAGAAATCAATGTTTTTAGTTTGCTCAAGTGTATTTCTCCATTCTTCCGAGAAGCGCATTCTATCATTTTGACTTCTTGGACTCCACATAGCAGGTCCTTTAGATCTATTCAGCATTCTGAATTGAAGCATCGACTTGTCGGAAATTATTCCTGATTGACCCCCTAGGGCATCAATTTCCCTAACAATTTGACCCTTAGCTACACCACCCATTGCAGGATTACAAGACATTTGTGCAATGGTGTTCATATTCATTGTAACCATTAGAACTTTCGATCCCATGTTCGCAGCCGAGGCCGCAGCCTCACAGCCAGCATGCCCCGCACCAACTACAATCACATCATACTCAGGAAACATATAAAATCATTTTTTTGAATCGACCAGGTTTCACGTGGAACAAAAAACTTTCCACAAAAGAATCCACATTTCCACAAATTTAGATTCAAGTCTTAGGAAACAAAGGTTTCACGTGGAACTAGCGCAAAGATAAGTAAGCATCTTCTTTTCCGCGCATGATGCTTTTTTTGTTTGTGGTTTTATCTGAATATCCGATGAGGTGGAGAACGCCATGAATGATTACCCTATGCAGCTCATCATCTGTCTCGTTTTTAAATTTATTAGCATTATCCCTTACTCTATCAATGCTTATGAAAATATCGCCACTAATGAGATCGTCATCTTCGCTTGTATCGAAGGTAATTATGTCTGTATAGGTGTTGTGTTGGAGATAGTCAATATTCATCTGGAGAAGATGATTATCTGAACAGAATATGAAATTCAGTTCTCCCGGTGTTTTTTCTTCTGCTTTGATTGAGTCTTTTACCCAGGATATTGTTTTTCTAGAATTCTTTAGCTTGAAATTAACATCTTCACAAAAGAATTGAATGGAGGGCCTAGGCATTCATATAAAAGCTTAATTCAACGATTCTGCCATTTTCTTTGAAGTTTACCTCATCCGAAAGATGCTTCATCAAGAATATACCTCTTCCTCCTGGTTTCTCTAAATTCTCTGGAGCCGTGGGATCTGGCAGATTTTGATAATCAAATCCGGAACCCTCATCCTTAACTATAAACTGAATAAGGTTTTCGTGAAGCGAAAGACTTAAGAATACATTCTTTGTTTTATTTCCTCCGTTTCCATGTTTAATGGCATTGTTTACTGCTTCAGTCACAGCAATCATGATATTCCCATAAATATCATCATCAAGCTGGTAGCGCTCTTTTGCATTGTCAATAAAACTTTCAATCATGCGAATATTTTCGGTGATAGAAGGTACCTGGATGCTGATCGTATTCATTAGTTGAAAGTATATTTATTGATTGCCAATTCTCTTAAAATATTCACTGACTTCTTTTTTGTAATACGGATATAGTTTTGGTGGAACTGTCTTTAGCAATTCTACTTCTTTTTCTTTTAGCCGCAAATATTCTTCAAAAGCCTTTGGTATTTCTTTATCGTAATCTTTTGCAGTCTCTCCTTTTCTTTCCTCTTCCTGATCTTGTTCACGAAGTGACTTTTCTGTTTCTAACATTCTGGTAAGAATATCTTGCTGCCGTTTAATTAGTTGATCCGTAATCTGCTTGTTAACCAGATCCATTTCAGTTTGTTCCATTTTTGAAGGTAAATCGCCACCAGGCATTTTGCCGTCTTTCATTTTGTTCTGCATCTCTTGAAGAGCTTTTCTAATTCTTTCCTGTTCTGCTGCCATTTCAGCTAACTCTTCTGACAATTCTCTTCCACCTTTTCCACCTTTTTTTAGATCTTCTATTTTTTGATTCAGATTTTTTTGAAGCTGACTCAAGCTTGGCTTCTGACCTTTTTTCTTTCCCTTAGAGGATGACGGTTTTGCATTTGCCATCATCTGCATCATCATGTCAAAGTGATCATCCAATAACAACGCGAGATTATTAATAGAGGTCATGCTAAGTTGCATTTCGTTTGATGCCTGAGGCCTTCGTCTTTCCTTATTGGCATCTATTACATTGTCGATGTGTTCGTTAAGCTCACCAACCTCTTTAGTAACAATAGAACCCATGAAAACATCCTTCTTGGAAAGAGCTAACAAACTGTCTTCCAATACTTTAACATCATCTTTTAGCTTTAATTGCTGTTGTGCAAGGGTATTGAATCGAGGATCATTTTGTGCCAAATCACCAAACGATTTTAAAAGACTTTCCTGATCAAATGATATTTTTACCAATCCATGAATAATCTGGCGAAGCATTTCGAGATTTTGCATGTCGATTTCCATCTCCATAGAGTTTTGGGCTCCCTCCATTTGCTCCTGCATTTTTTGCATTTTCTGAACAGCCTTCTGTTGACTTTCTTTAGATTTTGAAGGACTGTTTTGCTTCAATTGATCTTCGCTTTCTTTCTGATCTTGTTGAACCTCATCTGTATTTTCTTTGTCAGGTAATTCATCATTTTTCTCCAGCTCTTCTCCAAGCTTCTTTAGCTCCTCAATTTTCTCTGTTGTTTTCTGGAAATCATCCTTAACCTCTTCTTGCTCTTTTGCTAACTCCTGACTTTCTGTTTTTTTCTCCTCGCCAGTTTTGTTGTTTTTGTCTTCCCCTTTATCGGACGTCTCTCCATTATTCTTCTTATCATTTTTAACAGACGACTTTTCTTTTTCTAAAGACTCAGTTTTTTCCATTAATGCTTTTTGATCTTCAATCTCCTTCTTGATATCCTGAACGGTTTGATCAAACTTAGATTCGTACTGTAGTTCTTTATATAGCTCAAGCATCCGCTCCAATTCCTTTTCCAGGTTCGATGTTTTTTGGTCGAGCTTATCTAACAGCTTCTGAATTTGCGAGGTGTCTTTGTTTTCATTAAGTAACTTTTGAAGTTCTTCAAATAGCTTCTTTGTTTCTTCATCCAAAAGTTCCTCCATTAATTTTTGAATCTGTTCTGCCTTTTCACGAATTCGCTCATCTCGTTCTGTAAATGCTTCTTTCTTTTCCTCTAGTAATTTGTTCTGAGCTTTTAACTCTTCCAACATTTGATTCAAACTTTCTTTTTGCTGAACAATGTCTTCCAGCATTTTTTTGTCTTGCCAGTCCAGTGTTTGTTTTCCTTTTAATTTCTGTGCTGCTTGTTCAATCTGATCTTGAAGTTTATTTGCTTTAGCGCTGCTCTTGTCTAATTTTTGCTCAGCCTGCGCCTGTGATCGATTAATATCGGCAACGAGATTATCTTTTGTGGGAATAAGAAAGGTATACGTAGATGTCTTAGTGGATTTCCTTCCATTTACACCGTCATTATCCCAAACTTGTAAATAATATTCTAGCTGATTTCCCGCATCAAGTTTGAGTGAATCAAGAGACCAGTTGTAAAAGAAATTTTGTTGTAGTTGATTTTTGCTAAAGGGAATACTTGTTGATCCTGAGGAAACTTCTTTTTGATTTTCATCCCGAATACGGAAGTGTAGAGAAAGTTGACTGATACCATAATCATCACCAATACCTCCTCCTAACATAATGCGTTTGTATAAAACAGAATCCTTCAAATTGCTAACGCTGATTTGCGGAAATAGATCTTTGATAACATCGATTCGATAAGCAATCTTTTCCTTGTTTTTGCTCTTGTCGTTTTCCAAAATGATTTCATAATTATCCGGATTTAGAAATTCATTTTGAAACGTAAACAATTCATTTCCAGATTCGTGAAAATCCTTTAGACCAGGATCGGAGGACAATTGAAAATGAACCTCTTGTGCATCTTTTGTATTTAATTTCCAAGTAACGGATGTTCCTTCTGGTATTTCAATGTTGCCCGTGTTACGTAGCACCTCATTTTTTCTATTTAAATACCTGGGGAAATCCAATGCAATCTCAAGTCCGGTCAATTCAGGACGATTGGCCAGTGTAACATGATAAACATCAGAATAAAATCCAGCAGCCTCAAATTGAAAATCAAAACCGGTCTGAATATTTTCAAATATATATTGAAACTCCTCTTTGGTTGAGTTCAACATTTTTAAGCGAATGTTTCCAGTAATTAAATAAACATCTTGTGGCAAGGCCTCTCCTGTCAAAGTTAGATTGACCGGAAAAGCTTCATTATAAAAAGCGAGAAGCGATTCATTTTGAACCACAAAATTAAATGGAGCTTGCGGGGAATATTGACGATTAAAGTGGACGAGCCTCTCGGTACTTTTTGTGATTACATTTTTGTTAATGATCAAGAGAGAAAGAATAACGGCAACCGGGATAATGAGATATTTTAAATATTTTCTGTTGAGATTGATATCAATGAACGAATCAAAAGAAAGAAATTGAAATTCAAGTGATTTCTGTTGAATACTGGCAAAGGCTAAAGAGGAATTGGTTTTAGAAGATGATAGTTGAATAAGATTTAGTAATCTGTCTTTTACAGAAGGCAAAGAGCTTCCAATAATCTTTGCGCTTTCTTCTTCTGATAAACCTCGTTTTGCAAACCACCACATAAATGGTTCCTTTAAAAAATTATAAAGACACCAGCCGGCAATCGTTATAAAGGAAAAGAAGATAAAAAAACGAGCCCATGGACCGAGCCAAAGATTGTATTCAACAAGTGTGGCAATGAGAAAGTAACTGAAGAGAATGGAGAGCGTTAGGATTGCCCCTTTCACAAATAGATTGAAGTAGTACTTTCGTTTGAAAGACCTGATTTTATTCTCAATGCCTGTTGCTACCTCATCCATATTCACCCATTACATACTATCAAAACGCAATATGATACACCAAAGTTGAAGCCGTTCGAAGATAGTAGCTAATCAACGCAACAGCAAAAAATTTAATGCATGACATAGGGAAAATTGCTTATGAATGATCACCCGACAAAGACCAATCAAATTCCTTCTCAAAATATTCGATCACCAGCATTTTCAATAGCTTCTCTTGCTCTAGTAAATCAAAATGGGGTAGTTTTTTGATCAATTTCCAATGTGGCCAGCCATCTTTATCCAACCCCTCAAGCTCGTAATAGCCCGAAAGACTAAGAACCTTACAAATACCAATGTGCATTAGATCTTGTTTCTCTTCTTTCTCGAAATACTTCCTTCCCTGGCCTAGTTCCTGAACTCCAATAAGAAAGAGAACCGCATTAAGATCCTTTGGTTTTTTTCCAATGAGTTTTTCGAGCGCTGTTAGTAACGATGCCCACGATTTTTCTTGTTCAAGATCGCGCTTAAACATTTTGAAGCTCCTCCCAATATTCAAAAGCTCTTCGCAAATGAGGAATCACAATAGTGCCACCTACTAAAGTAGCTATACCCATAGCCTCATGAACCTCCTCGGTCGAAAATCCGACTTTTTTGCAATTTCCAAGATGATACCGTACGCAATCATCGCAACGCAAAACCAATGAGCATGTAAGTCCAATCAATTCTTTTGACTTTATGTCTAAATGCCCCTCTGCATAAGCATTCGTATCCAGATTAAAAATCCGTTTGATGATCAGGCTGTCTGAAGCCATAATCTTCTCGTTCATTTTACCTCTATACGCATTGAAGTCTTCTACCATTCCCATATATCTGATGCTTTTATTATTTTTAAAATACTGTTGTCGGCAAATATATTTCTAAAAGATGAATACTACTCTCATTGAAATTCTTAAAGACTTTACTTCGCTCTTTTTTCCAAATTATTGCCTTGCCTGTGATAACACTTTAGTGAAGGGAGAAGAAATAGTATGTACGTCATGTATGACAGAGATGCCTCAAACGGATTATCATTTCTACCGCGAGAACACATTGCAATCAAGATTGGCACTTCGTATTCCTGTTGTTTATGCAATGGCTCTTTTCAAATTTGCGAAGAGCAGTCGAGTACAACATCTGCTGCATAACCTAAAATATAAAAATCATCCAGAAATTGGAGTGATGCTAGGTAAGGTTTATGGTACAAGGTTGATAGATTCTGGTTTTTCAAATCAATTTGATCTCATCCTTCCCGTCCCATTACACGAATCACGAAAGAGAAAAAGAGGATATAATCAAAGCGCGAAGTTTGCTGAAGGACTTTCTGAAAAATTTAATATTCCTTTCTCAGACACATTATTGACCAGAGCCAGAAATACGCAAACTCAGACACGAAAGACCAAACTTAACCGCTGGCAAAATGTGAATGATGTTTTCCTGATAAAAGCCAATGAATCAATTAAAGGCAAGCATATTTTATTAGTTGATGACATAATTACGACAGGAGCAACTATAGAAGCATGTGGTCAGACATTGTTAGAAAATGGGTGTGGAAAATTAAGCATCGCCTGTCTTGCAGAGGCCTAAAACAAAAAACCCCAGCTTTTGCCAGGGTTTCTTTTATGTTGTAAGGTTTGAATTAATAGTTCGAACCTGCTTTGATCATTGCGCAGCGGAAACCAACTGTTGCAGTTGCTGAATCCTGATCTAAATATCTTCTTGTCCCAGGAGACATCCAGTAAGCAACATCTTTCCATGATCCACCTTTATAAACGCGGGCACGATCTGTAATTAATGAAGTGAAACTTTCTGGATTCTTTTCGAAATCGCTGTTATATCCAGAGTTTGTTCCAGACGCTGGATCCAGGAAACCATCTCTACGAATTGGGTTAAGATCATCAAAATCCTGGTATGACATCGGACGATAAATATCCTGAACCCACTCACTCACATTACCAGCCATATTATATAAGCCATAATCGTTTGGAGGGAATTCATATATGTAAGAGGTAATTAGCGCGCCATCATTTAAACGACCAGCGATACCAGCATAGTCACCACGACCACGTTTAAAGTTTGCTAACATAAAGCCCATTTCTTTTCCGTAGGGATTTCGAACAGCGTGTCCATCCCAAGGATAGATACGTTGGTGGGTTTGCATTTCTTCTAACCACTGAGTACCAATAAGTGCTTGTGCTGCATATTCCCACTCTGCTTCGGTAGGTAATCTATAAGCCGGTACAACAATACCAGACTCCAATGGAATACGGCCATCGCTTTCTGCATAGTCTTCACCAGCATCTTCTGCCAGCTTGATGTTTACAGCACGAGTTCTCCAAACAGCATACTTGCTCGCTTGACTCCATGTAATTCCCACAACCGGGAAGTAACGGAAACCAGGGTAACGTAAGTAGTGTTCTACATAAGGATCATTGAAAGCTAATTTACCAACCCAAACAGTAGTATCTGGCAATGCTGCCTGATACGCCTCTTGAGAAGAGTCTTTAGCGAGATAGTGCATATATTCTAACCAATGTATATTGGCAATTTCAGTTTCATCCATAAAGAAAGATGCTACTGAAACAGTTCTTTCAATGTTATCGCGAGAAGACATAACATCTTCTTCAAATGAACCCATAATGGCGCGACCCCCTTCAATGAAAACCATGTTTGGTGCTTCAGGCTGACCTTCGTAAGGGTTCACCATAAAACCACCCTGATCTTCATCGTTGTAAGCTAAGCCCGTTGCGGAGCTAAGTTGACCCGGATTTTGTGCAGTTGGTTTTCCACCTTTGCCAAACGAAAAGCAGGCAGTCAGGGCTACCGATCCGCCCACGACATACAAAAGACTCCTGAAAAAATACTTCATCATTTTCGAGTTTAAATCAAATGCTAATTAAACAGATAATCGCATGTTTTCCAAGCAGTCGCAGTTTTATTGGTAAATCTACGATAGAAGGTTTGCAAGCACTTTAAGTAACGATTAACAGCCGTTACTATTGTTTCGGGAAATCATCATCCAGTTTTGGGAAGTTGAAATACAAGTTATGCGGATTAGCTTACATTTTTGGGGGATAAGGCGACTGGCATAGAATTGTAATATAGGATGGGAAATAAAAAGTCCCATGTTTACGCTAGATGATTTTAGAGTGATGCCCTTCGAAAAAAAATGTGATGTGATTACATTTCAAGGAAGTTATTTGCTTCAGCGCTCACTTGGCGATTGCAAGGTTTTCTTGTATTCCTTTGAAGTTTTCTATATTGAGGTGTTCTATTCACCTAAATATCAAAAAGTGTTGATGATAAACGCTTTTGATAAATCAATTGGTCTTGCGCCTTATCTGGATATGATTTCGTTGGAAGATTTACTTTCCAAACCAACCATCTGAGTCAGGAATTCAATAGCGGCATCAACGGTTTTTATTTCTTCAATGATGAGCATGGCTTTTCCTGCAGAATCTTTCATCTTACACTGTCGTGGATGTTTTTTGATGAAGCTTAAAATCTGACCGAAGATTTCAGAACTGAAATATTGGTCTTTGGTGCTAACGAAGAACGCTCTTACCTTTTCATTTTTCAGACTTAATTTTTCAAATCCGAGGCGCTCTCCCAACCAGCGCAAACGAACGGAGTTTACAAGTTCCTCTACTGAAGCCGGCAGTGGGCCAAAACGATCTCGAACTTCTTCTGAAAATTCACTCAATTGCTTTTCGTCTTTGATATTGTCGAGACGTGAGTAAAGTTGTAATCGTTCGCTTATGTTATTTACATAGGTTTCAGGAATAAGAATTTCAAGATCAGTTTCAATTACACAATCCTGAACAATGAGTTTTGCTTTTTCTGAAAGCTCTTCACTAAACAACTCTTTGAAATCGGTTTCCTTTAGTTCTTGGATGGCATCATCCAGAATTTTATGATAAGTATCAAAACCAAGATCCGTAATGAAGCCGGTTTGTTCACCTCCCAATAAATTTCCAGCTCCCCGGATATCGAGATCGCGCATTGCAACTTTAAAACCATCTCCTAACTCGGAGAATTCCTCTAACGCAGCAAGACGCTTTCGAGAATCACTGGTAAGCAATGAAGCTGGTGGTGTAAGTAAGTAGCAAAAGGCTTTTTTGTTTGACCGACCAACACGTCCACGCATTTGATGTAGATCAGAAAGCCCGAACATGTGGGCCGAATTAATCATAATGGTATTAGCATTTGGAATATCAAGGCCCGACTCGATGATGTTAGTAGAAACTAATACATCGTATTCGCCATCGATAAACTTCACCATTACTTTTTCCAGCTTGTCGCCATCCATTTGTCCGTGAGCGATTCCTATTCTGGAATCAGGAACAAGTTTGTAAATGGTGTTGGCCACAGATTCGATATCGCTTACACGATTGTGAACAAAGAAAACCTGACCTCCTCTTCGCAATTCATAGCTGATCGCATCGCGAATTAATACTTCATTAAAGGTATGAAGTTCGGTGGTAACGGGTTGCCGGTTTGGCGGAGGTGTTGAGATGATACTCAAATCCCGGGCACCCATTAAAGAGAAATGTAATGTTCGCGGAATAGGAGTTGCTGTCAGTGTGAGCACATCAACATTCACTTTCAATTCTTTCAACCGATCTTTTACCTTAACACCAAACTTTTGTTCTTCATCGATTACTAAAAGACCAAGATCTTTGAATTCAATATCCTTACTTACCACGCGATGGGTTCCGATTAGAATATTAACCTTTCCACTTTTTACATCTACCAGAATTTCTTTAATCTCTTTTTCGGTTTTGAAACGAGATACATATTCAATATTTACGGGGAAGTTTGACAACCGCTCACTAAAGGTGCGATGATGCTGCATTGCCAAAATTGTGGTGGGCACAAGTACTGCAACTTGTTTTCCTTCTGTTGCTGCTTTGAAAGCCGCACGAACCGCTACCTCTGTTTTTCCAAATCCCACATCGCCACAAACCAATCGATCCATTGGATGAGGTTGTTGCATGTCGCGTTTTACATCTTCAGTGGCACGTGCCTGGTCAGGGGTATCTTCATACATAAAAGAAGATTCCAACTCTGCTTGTAAAAAGCCATCTTGCTGATATGCGAAGCCTGGAGCTGATTTTCGTTTTGCGTAAAGTGCTATTAATTCTTTCGCAATGTCCTTAACCCGTTTCTTGGCTTTCGACTTTTTGTTTTCCCACTCGGTTGTTCCAAGTTTACTAATAGCTGGCACGGCCCCATCACGACCGGAATATTTTGAAATTTTATGTAATGCGTGAATGCTGACATAAAGTAAATCATCATCCTTATACACTAATCGAATGGCTTCCTGCTCCCGTCCGTTTACTTCCTTTTTTTCTAGACCCGCAAACTTAGCGATACCAAAATCTATGTGTGTTACAAAATCTCCGGGCTGAAGCATTTGGAGATCGCGAAGCGTAAGCGCTTTTGATTTGGTGAATTTTTCTTTTGCTCGATAGCGATGGAAGCGTTCAAAAATCTGATGATCGGTATAACAAACAATCTTTGATGTCTGATCGACAAAGCCACTTCGCAAGGCAAAATCGAGTGATTGAAATTGAATCTGTGAATCAATTTCCTCGAAAATTCCTTTTAACCTTTCGGTCTGCTTTGGCATGTCGGCAGCAATGAAATTGCTGAAGCCTTGCATCTGCTGCTCGTGTAGATCTTGCGCGAGCATTTCAAAATTTTTATTGAACGAGGGTTGGGCCGAAGATTGAAACTCAAACGTCTTTGAATCTTTTAGCGCAAAGCGACTCCCAAACTCAATGCGTGAAAACTTTGAAGAATCTCGTGTAAAAGAATCACCATCATCAAATAACTTTTCAGGTGAAGAAATGATCTGTGTGTTGCTCGATTTTAAAATCGTATCAAATGAAGACGAAGCTTTTTCAAAACTCTTTTCAATCAGATCAACCGTCATTTGAAAATCCTTGAACCACAATTTGGTATCAGGAGACACAAAATCAAGAAGAGATTGACGCTCTTCCTGCATCAACTTGGATTGTACGTTTGGTATGATGTTTACCTTTTGAAGTTCATCAACCGAAAGTTGGGAACCCGGATCAAAGGTTCGAATGCTATCTACTTCAGCCCCGAAAAGCTCAATTCGATAGGGTATTTCATAGGCAAAAGAAAAAATATCAATGATGCCTCCTCGAATGGCAAACTGACCCGCTTCGTAAACAAAATCTGTTTTTTCAAAATCGTAGTTGTGAAGAAATTCCTCCAGGAAAGAGATGTCCAATTTCTCCTTCAGGTTGATGGTAAAGGTATTGGTGGCAAGCGATCGTTTTGTAATCACCTTCTCGCTCAATGCATCAGGATAGGTAACGATAATTTCAGAGGAGGTTTTGTTAGCAAGCTTGTTCAACACCTCTGCCCGCATTAAAATGTTGGCATTCTCTATTTCTTCAAATTCATAAGGCCTCTTGTACGACATCGGAAACATGAAGATTTCCCGATCCAATAAATTCTGAATGTCATTCTGAAAATAAGAGGCCTCTTCACGGTCTTGTAAAACAACGATGTAATCCTGGGGATGAATTTTGAAAGTAGCCGCCAGAATAAGTGAGTCCAGACTTCCGGAAAGTCCTTTGATGCGAATGTTGGATGATGGTGACGCTTTGATTCCTGCGGCCACGGTCTTCATCAAACCATCCGCGCGATAAATACTTAAGAAATCAGCCGCCTTCAACTTTATAATCGATTATCCAATAAACAATCTTTTGTGAAAGACTGTAATAAAGGGCGCAAAGATAACGGACGTTTTGCCCCCGCTTGCAGAAGCAGCAAAAAAAAATCTGTTAATTTTCGAAATGATTTTTCTGCGATCACTCTTTCTCTATTTAAGCATACTTTCAATTTTCCTTCTCTTGATTGGATTGCACAAACCCTGGATGATGTTGTGGTGGCAAGATGTGCAGAACAGAAGAGGTGTGATAAAATTATATGGTGGTATTGCCTTAATAAGTTATGGAGTATATTGGCTCATGGATTTTATAATATGAGGAGAATGACATTAATCGCATTTATGATACTCGAAGCCAGTGTGCTTTTTTGCTGTGGCGCTTCCGCGGATAAGAAAACAAAGAAGATGGAAGTTCAGGCACCGAACGATTTGCCGAGCATGACCATTTCATTTTTAGATGGATCACAACTGCATGCTAAGAAGCTTGAAGGTAAAACAGTTTTGATTTTATTTTTTCCGGATTGCGATCATTGCCAACGCGAAGCCACTCAAATTCAAAAACACATTGCAAGTTTTAAAGGCTACACACTATATTTTCTAACAACAGCAGCAAAACAAGAAGCAGAAAAATTTGCTGTAGACTATAAACTCAACAATGTTAAAAATGTGAAGTTTGGTTTTATAACAGTAAATGATGTGTTATCAAATTTTGGCGCAGTGGCTACACCATCACTTTACATTTACTCCAACGACCATAAACTTGTGCAAAAGTTTAATGGCGAGACTCAAATGGATGTAATACTGAAACACGTCAAGTAAAATTTCTAAGGAATAATATACGACCAGCGATTTGGAAGAATGCGATATATACCTTATCAAAAACACGTTGGAATAGGTTCCATATATTACTAAATCATTATCTCTAAAAATTGTTACCAACTTCTTTTCATCTTTAGGTGTCTGTTAAATATTGAAATCTAAAACATGTTGTTTTGAAAAAGAGCCTTTTGTTAATGGTCATTTTATTTACAGGAACATGCTCACCGATGTTGGCCCAGGTGTATGTTTTTTCGGGCATTCATCAAAGCTATGTTCGAAATGAGGTGGTGGTTGGAGAATCACCAATTTATTCCTGGCATGTTGGAGGAGGAGTCAATTTATATCCAACACTAGATTGGAAAAAAACTTCGATCAACGCAGAGGCCGCGTTTATTGAAAAAGGGTATGATCAACATCTTGGCAACCAACAATTCGAATTTCGGTTTCGATACATTACCGGACAAGCTACCATAAGTTATGAAGCGCTTCCTTTTCTTTCATTAAAAGGAGGTGTTAATCTGGCTCTGCTGTTCGATACGAATAAGGAGAAGGGCACAAGTACCTATCAATTGTTTGATTTTGGCCTTGTTGGCGGGCTTGGTTTTTTAGAAAACAAAAGATTTGGGTTTTACACCCGGGTTGTTTATGGTCTCTCACCTATGCTGAAATATTATAATATTGATGCTATGGGAAATTTCAATGGTCACATTCATGACTTGAAGAACACATGCTTTATGGTTGGATTACGTATTAATATTTATGATAAAAAAATATCTCTCCGGAATTAAGTTGCTGCTCATCGGAATTTGTTTCTCAGCGTCATCATGCGAACCCATTTATATACCAGATCCAATTGATCCACGATTGCCAAAATATACTGAAGATGGTAATAATGTTGCCGGAGCTTTTATTAATGACGAACTCTGGAAATCTGAATACTTTCCTGGTTGGTTTAGCACAAGTGGAGAACCAATGATCCAATATTTCTCAAGTCGTGACAGCCTAAGTATCACTTTTTTTGGAGCGATAGACGAGCCTTATTATTACGAAGATATTTCGTTTGGATTTCGTGGTTTGGGAGTTACGAGCTTGGCTGAACTTGTGAAATTGAATGAAACAAAAATCGAATTGGATGGTATTAATAGCACAGCCAATGCATATCGATCTTCGGATTGTGTGGCTCCTGGTAGCGGGCAATTGTATTTTAGATCGATGACCTTCAATACAGAAACAGGACATCTCACATTGTCCGGCACATTCGGATTTAATCAAGATGATCCTGCTTGTGGGAAAATTTCTGTAACCTATGGCAGGTTCGATTTTACAGTTTCTGATTTTATTCCCATGTGACAGAACGCAGAGATTGATTTTCCGGATCAGTTAATATTTAATAACTATAATTTCAGTTTATAAACGAACATGGTTAGCCACAACCAAAAACTTTGTATTCGACCCTGAAAATCCAATGAGAAATTTATCACCACCATCTTTCAAACCCGTTTTCTTTTTTAGTTCTTCCACACTTAATGGATAATTGCGTGTGGTAATGTTAGCCTTCCCCTCTGGGAAAAAATCTTTTAATGTTTTAGGGTCAGCCTTTACAAATGTCTCAACCTTAAAAATTCTTCCTGGAAAATTTTCAATAAGGTGTTCTGAGGTGTAAAGATGTGTGCTCGGATGAAGCTTGCTTATTTTGAACTCATTACCAATGGTTTTAAAGGCTCCCGCTTTTAAGATGGATGCGTTGGGTTCGTACAAATAGGAAAGTGGTTCAGAGAACGAAGCTTCAACTGAGCGTTCAGTTGAAAACATAAATGAAAAAGAATCAATCCGATTACCGGCTAAAATGTTCGAGGCCACGATTTTCGGTTCTCCAGTAAAATTCTTCACACAGAGAAAAAGAACTTCTTTGCATTCATTGTCAACCGAAACAATAAATACCTGTTGAACAAACTTCAATTCTTTTAATCCTTGTTGAATATCAAATAGAGGTGAGACTTTGATTAACAAGCAATCCGCTTTTGCAAAAATGACTTCTTGTAATTGAATGATATTGGGTTCACAGTTATTAAGAGAATACACCTTTTGGTTTCCTGCTGCTCTTCGGCTTGGATCGATATAAGCAATATCAAAAGGATATTTATGGGAAGCCAGAAACTCTTCAGCTGTTGTATTGTGATAGTAAATATTATTAGCAGAAAACTGTTGATGGTTATGTTTGGAAATTTCGAGAAGATTTTCATTTGGCTCTACATAATGAACGCCTTTGAAAACCTTGCTGAAGAAATAGCCATCGACACCAAAACCACCAGTCAAATCAACCAGGCTTTTGTTTTTTAACTCAGAATCTTGTTGTGAAAAGATTGCTGCCTTGTACCTCGCAGTTTGTTCGGACGAACTTTGTTCTACATTAACTCCTGGAGGATAGACAATACCTTTTGTTTCATACAAAAAAGAAAGCTTTTCTTTTGCCTTTCTCCTACCATTAAGTTGATCAGCAATAATATTCGAAGGGATTCCGTGAATGAGTTTATGCTTTAACACGAGTTGTTTCACATCATCATTTTCATGTTGATGAATGAACGATTGAACATCGGATGAAAGCAAATCGCGGAGCGACATCATTTCCTTAAAGATAATGAGTCTTTATGAAGTGCTTTGCGGTGGATTAGGATATTGCGGATGTACACAAAAATGCCCATGCCCTGCGAGACTAACAATACCGGATCTAGACGGGATGAGGCATAGGTTAAAATGAGGACTGATGCGACTGTGCTAATGATCCAAAAACCAACAGGAAGAAGAGAAGTTTTATGTTTTTCTGAATAATACCACTGATATACAAACCGAAGGTTCAGCATAAGCTGACCAATGGCTCCCATGATAATAATCGGGCTGGTTAAATCGGTTTGAGAAAAGATAGATTGAAAATTATGAGAATCTCCAAAAAACATCCACGCAAAGGCAAACAGAGGAAGCAAAAGCAGAAATGCACGAAGACCAGAAGGTATTTTTTCCCAGTCATTTTTTAACTGGAGGTTTCGAACATAAATAAAGAATGAAAGCGTCTGACCGAGAATGATAATGACATCATCGCGAAAGATTCCATAGATCAGAAAAAGAAAAGACGCCACTAAACTGAGCTGCCAGAAAATGGTGGGAGAAACAACCTTGCCGGCTTTTTCTGAATAATACCATTGAACAATCAATCTCGCGCCAAAAAGGGATTGAGCAAAAAAACCAAGTCCGTAGATCCAATACTTTTCTAAAAATTCCATTCGGGCGCAAAGATGTAAGGATTTATGGAAATGGTGTTTATGCCACTGTTAAAAATCAGGGATGAGGAAATAGCCTGATAATAATTCAAATCTTCATTTAGATTTGGCGTATGCAATTCGACTTAGTTGTTATTGGAGGAGGTGCGGCTGGATTCTTCGGGGCCATTCAGGCAGTGGAGATGAAACCGGATTTGAAGGTCCTTATCCTTGAAAAATCGACCAAGCTTTTGGCGAAAGTGAGAATTTCTGGTGGTGGTCGATGCAATGTCACTCACAATTGTTTTGAGCCAATTGCGTTGGCTCATCATTATCCAAGAGGCGAAAAGCCTTTAAAAAATCTTTTTCAGATTTTCCAAGCAAAAGAAACCGTGGCCTGGTTTGCATCAAAAGGAGTTCAGTTAAAAACTGAAGAAGATGGGAGGATGTTTCCCGTCACCAATAATTCAGAAACCATTATCGATTGTTTTCTGGAGCAAGCGAAGCAATTGAAAATAAAAATCGAAATAAGTAAAGGTGTTACTTCAATAGAAGCTAAGGAAAACGGATTTAATATTAATTGTCAGCAAGGTGGTATAATCAGCACTAAAAAGATTTTAGTTGCCACTGGAGGAAATCCAAACCGACAAGGCTATGAATGGATGTCCAACTTAAAGCATAGCGTTATTGATCCTATACCTTCTCTCTTTACCTTTAATGACACTGAGAAGAAATTCAACGATCTGATGGGCGTTGCTGTGCCATCGGGTGAAGTACGAATTGCCGGAACAAAATTTTCTCAAGTTGGCCCGGTGCTTATTACGCATTGGGGATTGAGTGGTCCGGCAGTTATTAAACTATCGGCTTGGGCCGCGACTTACCTTCATGAAAAGAATTATCAATTTACAACTCTGGTCAGTTGGATTGGCTCAGTAAAAGAAGAAACACTTCGCATACAATTAGCAGAACAGAAAAGTAAAAGAGGAAGACAAAAAGTGATTTCAAATCCATTATTTTCGCTGCCTCTGCGATTGTGGTTAAGGTTGTGTGAGCTTTCTGAAATAGAAGAAGTAAAAATTTGGGCAGAACTTCCTCAGAAAAATATTAATAAGCTGGTAGAGTTTTTAATTCGGTGTCCGTTTCAGATTAAAGGAAAGACGACCTTTAAAGAAGAGTTTGTTACTTGTGGAGGAGTTGATGTAAGTGAGATCAATCTTGAGACGATGGAAAGCAAAAAAGTAAAGAACCTATTCTTCGCGGGTGAAGTGGTCAACATTGATGGAGAAACCGGAGGCTTTAATTTTCAAGCTGCCTGGACAACAGCGTATGTTGCAGCGAAAGGAATTACAGCCTGAAATCTTACCTCTTAAAATGAGTTGATAATTGATCATAATCTTCACTACTTTGATCAAGAATTGCATGAAAAAAAAATCAGCATCAGCGAAACTTTATTTCATTGGTATTATTCCACCGAATAGTAGTTATGATGATGCATGCCAACTCAAGCACTATTTTAAAGAACATTTCAATAGCAAGGCTTCACTAAATTCTCCTCCTCACATCACCCTACACATGCCGTTTCAATGGAAAGAGGAAAAGGAAGGTGATGTGATTCAAAAACTGGAACAATTTTCTTCTGAGATAAAAACATTTGATCTTCAACTATCTAATTTCGGAAGTTTCCCTCCGCGTGTTATTTTTATTCAGGTTGTGCAGAACAATGCACTTAGTGAATTGCATAAATCATTGCATCGTTTTGCCAAGCGCGAGCTGAATCTGTTCAACGCAAACTATAAAGACCTTCCGTTTCATCCACACATTACACTTGCTTTTCGCGATTTAAAGAAACCGATGTTTGTGAAGGCGTGGGAAGAATTTCAAACCAAAGAGTTTCGAAGTGAATTTAATGTTGATCGGTTTGCCTTATTGAAACACAATGGTAAAACCTGGGAGGTATGGAAGGAATTCAATCTGTCTAAGGTTGCATAACGCGGGAAAACAGAACGACAGAACCTCCGTGTTAATTTTGGAATAACAATTAATTTAGATCTGGATCGTTAGAAATATATGTTCCAAAAAACAATCCAATGTTAACCACTATGAAAATCAAGATATATGGTCTCTTCCTTTTGTTGCTCTCACTTCTCTCTTGTAAAGATGACGAGTCACTGAATAAACTCGTGCTTGACAAAATTGTTTATCATGAAAATATTGATCAGGTAGGTCAATTCAAATATTATTCAAATGGAACAATTGAGCAGTACCAGTATTACTTTGACAGTAAAAAGATTGACTACACGAATTACCTTTATAAAAACGGAAAACTAATTAGCAAAGAGTTCTACACTCAATCTAGTAATCCCGTGGGGAGCCCATATACCTTAATAAACACTGCGTTATTTACGTATTATCAAACCGGTGAAATTGCGAGAGCTTATTCAGATGGAACTTCTCCAGAGACAACAGATATATACAAATATACTTGGAGCAACGGTAATGCTGTAAAAGTAGAGATCCTTTACGGTATCGGAACAACAGGCATTTATGAAATGCAGTATGATACAAACGGAAATGTAATTAAGAGGCTTCACTTTATCGTTGATAACGATCTGCCCACTTTGGATTTTGTTATTGAATATGAATACGACAACAAGATCAATCCATTGTTTGATCTCCATGAACCAATTGATCTTCTAACCAATATCCCAAAGAACATCAGTCCTAATAACGTTGTGCAGAGTGTTCAGCGATTGACTGAAGATGGCGAGGCTTACTCCACTACAGAGATTGAGTATACCTACAACGAGTTTAACCTTCCAGTGGAAAAGATTGAGTCGACAAATCTAAACGGACAAGAAACTCAATCTACTGTGAAGTTCTTTTACAAGAGGATTTGAGTAAGGTTGAAAAAATTCAACAGAGTATTCTATCTAAAATCCGTTAATTGTTGCATTCGCTGTTGTGAATATTCGCGTGTAACTTTTATGGTATCATCCGAGCTCAGGTATTTTTTATAGTAAGCAATCGCGGATGATTTATCTTTATAAAACTGATCGTAATTTCTGGCCAGATGATAAAGTAGAATATCGGATTTGGAATTTTCGTATGCAGCCTTGTAATAGTGTATTGCGTTTTTGAAGTCGCCTGTGTTCTCATAGCTTATGGCCAATTGAGTATAATAGGTACCGATATTATTCGAAATGCCAGCTTCGATAGCCTTGTTCAGATATGCAATGGCGCTATCGGGATTGTTGAGCTGTTGATAGGAAGCACCGATGTAATAATAAATCCAATCTGCCTCAGCACCTGATCCTACTAAGTATTTCATGCATGAAATAGCCTCGTCATGTTTATCCAATTGAAAATAACTGATCCCTAGTAGCCGAGCACTTGTTACTGTTGTATCGGAATAGAGAAGAAGTTCATTTACGTTATTGATCACACTTTTATACTTCTTTTCACCGAGTTGCGCTTTTGCAAGTAACAGTTTAAGCTGAGGATGCCGAATTGTCTTCAGCGCGTTCATTAGGATTGAATCAGCCATATCATATGCTTCGATGTCGAAAAGAAGGTTTGCTAACGAAGAATATGCTTCAAGATCATGAGGATTCATTTCAACTGTTTTAAGATAATAAGGTATTGCGTAGACCCCTTCACCGGTTTGTACTAATAGAGAAGCATATTGTTTATAGTAAAAACTGTTTGCTGTATCAGCAGCCATGAGTTTTTGATAAAGCTCTTTCGCTAAATCGTATTCACCTGTTCGCGAGTATAATTGACCGAGTTGATTAAAAGCACCTGTATTTGTTGAGTCTGTTTTTACAACCGTCTCATAGGCATCTATTGCTTGCTGATAATTTCCAAGTCGGGAATGGCAATAACCTTTGCGTTGAATAATTTCAGTATTGAATGTGTCTGGAGATTGTTCCAAAACAGCCAGGGCTTTTTCAAACTGATAACTGTTGATAATTCCGTCAACTTCTTTTAAAATTTCATTATTGTCTGGAATCACCTGCCCCAATACAGAAACAGAAGCGACTAAAGCAAAAAAAACAAAAACAAGTCTCATAGGAATTGTATAAAGTGAAACAGAAAAACACGAATGACTAAACTATAAAAGATAAAGCATTTAAACAATGTAACTCACTTCTCGCAAAAAGAGCCCTTTGCTATGTAAAGGCTTTTAATAGACAACTCCATCAGAGCTTCCTGCACGCCAGGATCTTTTTCAAAGAGTTCGTTTGTCACATTTCCTTTCATGATCAAGATTCCTCCATCATGTTCTCCAAATGTTCCCTCAGCTATTACATTTCCTGTCGCATTAATTTGCTTAATGTATTCGTCATGCCGATATATAATCTGTGGGTAAGTGGATGCCGTAAACTTGGAAATGGTCGCTGTGAACCGAACAAAAGAATACATCGTCATTTCATAAGGCTCGCTTACCTTGCAGACGCCCCCTATTCGCGGTGTAAAGGGAAGCAATTCAATGTTCCATCGATTAGCTTGAATACCAGGATCGGTACTTAACCAGTTCTTTGCTTCATCGACTGAAGTGGTGTTTAAGATGAAAATCCCGCCTCCGCCTTCGAACGGGCCAGCAGCAACTAACTTACCTTCTTTGGCCAGACGGTTAATGTTAGCCATGTGACCTTCCATTATTTTGTCGAGTTGCTCTTTGGGCAATTCCGCATTTTCTTTTTTGTGAAGAAAAACGAATGTGTATTGCTTTTGTGCAAACAGAGATGTAGAAAGAAGGAACAACAAGAAGGTGAATAATTTCATGGTCTGTCAATATTAGAAGCGTTGAGTGTTATCAAGGTAATTTCTTTCTGGCTTTAGCGCAAGCAATGGAGTATGAACGGGGAGAACAAGTTGTAAAAACTGTTAATACACTAACTTCACACTATCAACTGATTTGTTTTCTTTGCACCGTGAAAATTCTGATCCTTCATCAACATTTCAATACGCCTCAGAAGGGAGGAGCTATTCGCTCGTACTATCTGGCAAAAGCGTTGGTTGATAAAGGCATCGAAATTGTTGTTATCTCAGGTCATAACGAGAAAGATTACAAGAGAGAAAATATTGAAGGCATCGATGTTCATTTTCTCCCTATTGCATACGATAACCGGTTTGGATTTTGGAAAAGAAGCTTTTCGTTTGTGCATTATATTTTAGGTTCAGTGAAGTTGGCTCGTCAATTCAGAGATATCTCAATCTGTTATGCGATTTCTGTTCCACTTACCATTGGTTTGGCTGCTCGTTGGATGAAGCTTCGGTATAAAATTCCGTACATTTTTGAAGTGGGCGATTTGTGGCCTGATGCTCCCATACAAATGGGATTTATAGAGAACTACTTTTTCAAACAATTTCTCTATCAACTGGAGTCATCTATTTATCGTGATGCTGAATCGATTGTTGCGCTATCACCCATGATAAAAGCAGCCATTGAGAAGAAGGTGAAAAATAAAACGATTCACCTGATACCGAACATGGCGGATATTGACTTTTATAAACCAGAAATCAAGTCGCCAACAGTGGAGCGAAAATTTGGCATGGAAGGAAAATTTGTTGTCTCCTATATTGGAGCTGCAGGCGTGGCAAATGGATTGGATTATTTTCTGGAATGTGCACGAGCTAGTTTAAGACGAGGACAAAATATTCACTTTCTGATTTGTGGAGACGGGGCTGTTTTGGCTAGATTAAAAGATGTTGCACAACGTTCGAATCTCTCCAATTTGACTTTTCTTGATTTTCAAAATCGCGAAGGCGTGCGAGAGATTATGAGCATAACAGATGCTGCTTTTGTTTGCTATAAGTCTGTGCCCATTCTCGAGACCGGTTCTCCGAATAAATATTTCGATGGTCTGGCAGCTGGAAAACTTATTATCGCAAACTTTGGCGGATGGATTAAAGAAGAGATTGAGTCAAATCAGTGCGGTATTTATGTTCATCCCAATCAACCTACTGATTTTGCAAACAAGATTGAGTTATTCTTAAACAACAAGGAGTACCTGCTAAAATATCAGCAAGCGTCACGAATATTAGCGGAATCAAATTATGCCCGCAAAAAATTAAGCGAGCGTTTTGTCAATATCTTTTGATTTTACAAGAAGGTGTTTAGTTTGAAGAACTAAAGACGACATTGATTTTAGTATAGTACAAAGTTGTAACTCCCTCAAAGCCCGAATCGGTTCCAACAATAAGCCATAATTCTCCAAGTGCGCTACTCCTCACAATAAAGGGAGTGCTTTGGCTGGAATTACTTCGCGTGATTAGATTGTATTCAGCGGATTCAACCGCGATGTTACCTATCACTTTCATGTCATCACCATCCGTACTTTGATTTCCCTTGTCAATGTTCATTCGATAATTATTTCCATCAACAATCTTCTTAGGCTCAATGATTGAAGCACCGGCCTTTACGTAGACACTTTCTCCAGGTGCACCGCCAACACCTGTATTGTTTTTTTCAGCGTTTGAAGCCAACTCTACTTCAAAAACGACAGTATAATCCGTGTTGGGTTGAAGCCCATTAATCTTCTTTTTAAGAAACATGAATAAATCATCACTGTGATTGTTGCCTGAAAGCATGATCGCTTTTTGCACAGGACCGAGATTTTCTGGTCTGTCGGTATATTCAAAGCGGAGTTCATAAAAGCTGGAATCGTCAATGCCAGTGGGATAATCAGCAAAATCGCCCACCCATCCTTGTGGACCAGTACTAAAATCGGAGGAATTAGAGAAAATAGAAAAACCAAGGCCATCATCACTACACCCTGATGTGAATGCTAAAATGATAATACAATACGCAATACGCTTCTTCATTTCTCTATCCTTTCAATGTGCATAGACACCCTTATTAAACATAAAGTTGCAAAAATTTGTCACCATTGTTTGGCTTTGAGGCCAAGTTAAAATGTACCTATTTTAAGCCACAATTTTTTAGAGACGGATTCCTTACCTTCATCAAAACATTACATTATGAGGCATATCCCACTTCTTCTTTTTGTTGTCTTCGTATCGTGCAAGGAAATTACATACAGAGAAACGCAGCCAAAGGGTAAAAAAGCGCTTACTGAAATACCATCGACTTTACGCGGAAATTATTTGCTCATTGATGATAATGGTATTGATAAAGACACGCTGTTCATTGGCAATGCGGGTTATCGTGCAAGAGGAGGAGCGGTTGATGAGGGAGTACTAGGCGATAGTCTTGTTCTCAAAAAGTACAAAGGCTATTATTTTTTAAATATAAACCAGCGACCTGAATGGGCCCTGCGAATAATTAAACAAGAAAAAAATGGAGACCTCTCGTTCATGTCAATGGATGATAAAGATTTCAATTCGTTCATCAAGAACCTTGGAAAAGAAATTCGGGTGGACTCAATAGAAACATCGGATGAAAAATTATATCAGATTGACCCTACACCCAAACAACTTGTTGGGCTGATTAATAAAAAATATTTTATCCACACAACGCGCATAAAAAAGATTAAGTAGGGTACTAAAAAATCAGCGCTCAGATGATAGTGTTTCATCACTTGAGGAATCATTGTTAGCTTGTTTTATAAAAGGAGAAGCTTGTTGATGCAAGCGAATGGCTTTGCGTGCTAAAACAAAACCAACGATGAGTGATGCAATAGCTCCAATCCAAATACCCGGAATGTAAGAGATGAACCAGAAGTAATCATAAGCCCCATGAAAAATAGTAGGAGTAATAAGCGCAGCCAAGCTAAGGTAAAGTTGATTGCGATGCGAGAACTTTGCTTTGCCCAGGAAGAAACCCATTAACACTGCGAATGTTGCGTGAGCTGGAACGGCTGTAAACATGCGCAAGAAGCCAGTAGTGTAACCATATTCAAATACATAGATGATATTTTCAAGTGTTGCAAAACCCATGCTGACCATTACGGCATAAACAATTCCATCGAAGGGTTCATTAAAGTTTTTATTGTTAAAAAGAATAAAGCGGATGAAAACGAATTTACTGAACTCTTCCACTAACGCTACCTTAAAGAATGCATTTGCAAATTGCTCAACCACGTCATCTTCGCGAGTAAGAAAAAAAGCATTTATAGGATAGGAAAGCATGAGCGTAACGGCAATGCTAGAAACACCATACAGAAAACTTATCATTAACAGACCAAGCGGCTCTCGCTCGTGCTTGTCCTTTAAATAAATATAGAGCGCGATGGCTGCACCAGGAGCTAAGGCAAGTGCGAGAAGAAACATATTGGATTATTTCTCGAAAAGGTAAACATCTCCAATCACAATTGAAAACGAGGGACTACTCCAGAACTTCCTCGATTTGCTCCATTTTCTGTTCTGTGAATTTACCGGATGTGGCAAAGAGAATTTTTCCTTCCGCATCTAACACAAAAAAGTAAGGGATATCTTTCTTTTCGAAATCGAGCGCTTCCTTATAAGGCTTTAATTCTCCTTTGTAGAACAGGATGAAGGGAAGTAATTGAGGATCGATATTTTTAATTGCCTTTCGTTTAGCCGTGCCCGTTGCAGCAGCGTTAACGCCCGTGAACATAGGAACGAAATAAACATTTACATCATACCCAAAGCCCGACATAAGTCCGTTTGTCTTTTGAATAAATTTTTGAAACACAGGTTGGAACCAGGTATTCAATTCATCTTCCGATTTTTTTGAATACGCCAGTCCAACTAACGTATATTTTCCAGCCACATCTTTTGGCAACATTACTTTTTTATCTTCTACATTCTCCGCTTCCATATCGGGGAAAATTTTACCAATCACCTGCGCCTGAGCAACAAGTGTTGTTACAAAGAAGATTGTTGAAAGAAGTATATATCGTTTCATGTTATGAAATTTAGATAAGCTTAAAACAATTGTAACGCTTTTATTAAGTCCTGATATTACACTTAAGTAACCATATCATTATGCCACCCATGTCATTTTCTCTGCCAGTGGTCTCCTTCTTCCTTCAGGCAATGTGTTTTTAACATGGCCAACATGAAAAAATCCAATAAGCTTATCCTCCTTACCGAGCCCAAAAAGCTCTTTTGCTTCTTCGAAATAGGTAATTCCTCCCGTACTTAAATATCCACCAATACCGTAAGCGGTTGCCGTGAGATACATATTTTGAACAGCACAAAAAACGGCACCGATTTCTTCCACTTCAGGTACTGATTTTTTTTCATCACGCTTCATCCCAACCACAATAATGTGAGATGATAACGAAGGCTTCGTTAATAAATTCTGATAGCGATCTTCTTTGTATGATCCATTCGCAGTTGTCAG
Source organism: Chryseolinea sp. (assembly GCA_039930485.1). Taxonomy (GTDB): domain Bacteria; phylum Bacteroidota; class Bacteroidia; order Cytophagales; family Cyclobacteriaceae; genus Chryseolinea. Next base: position 40,353 of record JBDTTT010000001.1, on the reverse strand, counting down.
CCTCTTGTACAAATCAGACTGAAGTATTGCGAGTTTTTTTAGACCTTCACCTGTATAGACTACAAATCTCCAGGGTTCAGTAAGTTTATGCGTTGGTGCCCAGTTGGCATTTTCCAGCATTTGTTTTACGATAGTATCATCCACCCTTTCGCCAGAATATTGATTTTGAAATACGGATCTGCGATTGCGTATTAACTCGTTCACCTTGTTTGCTTCCATTATTGTTGATTATTTTTTTTAAATTTATGCAAACAATAAGTCGATGAAGAAAGCTATTGGGATTGTTTTCGTTTTCTTTTTGCTGGTGTTCTTTTCTTGCGCACCAGTGTATGTACCTAATACTCGTAATGCTGCTCTTTTTCGAGGGGCAGGTGAGTTTCAAAGTTCTATACACTTTGGCGAGGGGATCGATGCGCAGGCTGCCGTCTCCATTACTAATCACATTGGCTTGATGGGGAATTATAATTATGTAAACCGCAATACTTCCGATCAAAATGACGAGGATAAATATGTGAAACATAAATTTTGGGAAGCTGCAGCCGGCTATTATGAAAACACAGGAAAAATTTGCTATGAAATTTTCGGAGGCTATGGAAGAGGTGAGGGATCATCGTACGGAAACTATTTATGGTTCAGTCCTGACGATGTACTTGCAAAAGGAACCTACGGAAGGTTTTTTGTTCAACCTTCTATTGGTTCGAACAACAATATCTTTAACTGGATTGTGTCCACTCGAATAAGCTACGTGGACTTTGAAAAATTTACCTACGGCACTCAGGTTGCTACCTACAATAACCCTGTTTTGTTTTTTGAGCCGGCCTTTACAGGAAGAATTAATTTTGGACAAAGTCCAATCTATTCACAATTTCAAACAGGATTTTCTCTTACCACTCAGGGCGATACAGTTTTCGATTACCAACCTTTTCAGCTTTCCTTTGGTCTTGGTCTGCGGTTAGGAGGTAAACCAAAAGCAACTGTTCAACAACCGTAACTATTTCGGAAACTGGCTTACGTCAATGTTTGGAATGACCTTCAAGGCATTTTTGTAATAGATTTTTTTCAGCACATCATCCGATAAGTCCAATCCATACATTCTCCAAAAGGCGTGGTAGCGTTTGTGATAAGGAAAGTAATCATCTGCAGTTTCCAACACCCTGAAATAGGTTGCATATTCTTCCGGCACCCACGAATCTTTTCCGAACATAACTCTGTCCTGATACTTTGTTAGAAAAGCTTTTGCTGCTCGAGGCTGTCTTCCGAGTTCAGCAATCACGGCTCCAATCTCAGTATACATGTTTGGGAATTTATCCATCAACTCACCAAGTTTTTTCAGATCACTTCCATACCAACCTAGGTGAGCGTTGATAAACTTTGTTTTCGGATGTTTTTTGAAAATGTTATGTTGCTCTGCTATAACCGTTTCCCATTTAACAGAATCAGTATCGTGTCTTCTGCCGGGATGTAACTTTAATTCTAACCAGCGCTCATTGTCCTTGTCGATCGGTTGCCAGAATTGTTTTGGATCTGCAGAGTGAATCAACACAGGTATGCCAAGCTCTCCGCACTTTTCCCAAATCGGATCGATACGTGGATCATCAATATGTATTCTTCTTCCTTTATTGTCAACATTAAACAATCCCAGATTTTTATAAATCTTCAGACCGTTCGCTCCCTTCTTTACATCATCTTCCAATTGTTTCAGCATTCTACCTTGCCATTCCGGATCGTCAATCGCGGCAAAGTCCATGTTGGTAAAAACAATAAAACGATTAGGCTGAGTCTTCTTTACATTCTCTAAAGTTTTATCAAGATATTCTGTGCTACCTCTACCCCTTCCACTCAAATTTACCATCACCGCCATATTGAGATTGTCCATTATTTTGGTGAGCTCAGTCAGGTCTTGAGTAGGCATATTCCATTGATGATTGTGTACATCAATGAAGGGAAACTTTGCGCGAGTGAGCGGATGTTCAGGGACAACCAATGTGGATGGCGGGTCGTACTCTTCAAAGTCCATTTTTAAATCGAGTGCTTTTTCCTGGGCAAATGCGGAGGCCACAGTAATGGCAAAAGCAGAGATGACAAATATTTTCTTCACAGTTCGGTATTTTATAGTGGAAGATACGCGGTTTGGCATCATACGGTTTGTAATTTTTTTTAAGCGGGTTAAACCTTATGCGTGTCCCAGCATCTAAGCATCAAATTCTTGAATATGAAAAAGTTCATCAAGATTGCCGCGCTTAGTTTAATTGGTGTCTATACTTCTCTCCAGGCGCAAGTAGTACGGATACATCCGGTTGCACCAATAGCAGTTCGTCCGGCCTGTCCAGTTCAAGGACATGTTTGGATAAATGATTCATGGAAATGGAATCATCGGACAAATACCTATGTATTAGTAAATGGTTATTGGTCAACACCTCGCAGAAGAAATTCACTTTGGATTGACGGACATTGGCGTCAATCGCGATCCGGTTGGAGATACGTTCCAGGGCACTGGGCATAGGTGGTTTTTAATATTCATATATTTTATGGTGGTTTGAACCTCGCTAGTAATAGCGAGGTTTTTTTGTGTTCTAAGTATTATGGTCTGAATACTTTAGGTAATTGGATTCATCCTCGATGTTGAGTAAGCCCATTTTATTTTTAACTTGGCTCGTGATTAATCCCAACAAATGAAAAAACTTTTGTTTCTCTTTTTACCGTTTGTTCTTTTCATCGCGCAAGCACAAGATCAACAACTGGATGGCGCCAGAAAAAAAATGAAGGCAAATGATTTTGCCGGAGCGAAAGCGGATTTAACAAAAATTATTGATGGCAATGCAAAGAATAAACTTGCCCTTAACCTGCGTGGAGAAGCACGTTTTGGTCTGAATGATTTTTACGGTTCCGTTGGCGATTGTACATCGGCACTTGAAATAGACTCCACCTTTGCAGAAGCCTGGAATAATAGAGGCAAAGCAAAAATGGCTTTAGCAGATGATGATGGTGCCATCAGCGATTTTGGAAAAGCCATTAAGTTCAATGCCAAATTTGCAGAAGCATATACCAATCGCGGTCTGGCAAAATATAACATTGAAGATTTGCAAGGTGCCTACTTTGATTTCTCTAAAGCATTAGAACTTGGACCTGCCGATGCAGATAAATATTTCAATCGTGGTTTGGTAAAAGCAGAGTTGGGTGAGTTTGTTAGCGCCATTGATGATTACTCAAAGGCCATAGAATTTGATAAGACGGATGCCGATCTCTATAACTATCGAGGCGTGGCACATTATAATGTAGGAAACATTGACCAGGCTATTGCCGATTATAATGAATCAATAAAACTTGATCCAAAAGACGGACAGAAATTTGAAAATCGTGCATTGGCTCGTGGTGCTAAGGAAGATACAAAAGGCTCACTAGAAGATTACACCAAAGCGATTGAGCTTACGCCTGATGAACCCGAAACTTACAACTTGCGTGGTGTAGTAAAATACACGTTGGAAGATTACGAAGGTGCAATTGCCGATTACACAAAAGCCATCGAGTTGGATCCAACCAATCCTGTGTATTTTGATAACCGCGCGTTAAGCAAAACTGAAAAAGAAGATTATGCTGGAGCGGTAGAAGATTACACATCTTCCATTGCTTTATATCCAACCGATCCGGAAACATTTTACCAACGCGCCCTGGTAAAACTGAGCATGAACAATATGTATGATGCCTGTCTTGATCTTAAAACTGCTGATGATATGGGATTAGCAGAAGCAAAAGCAGCAATAAAAAAGAATTGCAAATAACAACCTTTGTGCTTCTTAGAAACTTAGTGTCTTCGTGGCAAGAAGATATCAACTACCTACAGAAAATAGAATCAAGGAAATGAAGATAGCGATTATCCTAAATGGCATTTCCCTTGAAAAAGAAAAGTTCTATAAAAAATCGCTGCCCAAACTTACTTCCCTATTCACAGTGGAAGTTTTTGAAACGGAAACAACCAATGACGCTGTCTCCCTGGCATCAAAAGCAGCAGACAAACAATTTGATATTATTCTAGCAGCTGGTGGTGATGGGACACTTCATCAGGTTTTAAATGGAATTCTCCCAGGACGCGAACAAAGCACTAACCTACCTATGCTGGGTGTTATTCCCATTGGAACGGGAAATGATTTTGCCCGATCCATTGATGTCGGAAAAGATGTTGATCAATTGATTCGTTTACTTCAAAATCCAAATCCAAAACAAGTTGATATTGGAAAAGTAAATTACACCTCAATTACTAATGAAAAGAAAGAACGTTATTTTATCAATGTTGCGGACCTTGGAATGGGTCCAGAAGTGGTAAAAAAAGTAATGTCTGGAGGCAGAATGTTTGGCTCGGGTCTATCTTACTACTTCGCTATTCTTTCCACTTTCTTGAATTATAAAGTTATGAGTGTTAAAGCTGTAGCGGATCAATGGGAATGGAAAGGCAAGTTGCGCACGATGGCAATTGCCAATGGAAATTACTATGGCCACGGTATGAACATCGCACCGGATGCATTACCAAACGATAAAGTGTTTGACGTGTTCATAGCAGGAAATGTATCGGCATTGTTTTTCATGTTAAAGTCAAATTTGCTGAAACAAGGAAAGAAAGTAATACATACGGAAGTATTGTATCGCAAAACAACAGCCATTGAATTAACATCCGAATCGCCATGTACCATTGAAGCCGATGGCGAAATTTTAGGACTGCTGCCCGCACGAATTGAAATGATGAAGCAAACTATAAAGTTTCTTTATTGAGGAAGTAAAATATTTTGTGTTCAGAAAAATTAGCAATTCAAATCATGATAAGAACCAAAGAGATTTCATTTATCCTATTCTTTATCTTTTGTGCCTTTTTAACATTTGGGCAAAATGCACTTGAAACTCAAATAGATTCGATAGCAAAAAAGATTGAGGGAAATGTCGGTGTATCGGCCCTTATTTTAGAAACAAATGAATCAGCATCTTATAATGGAGACAAAAAATTTCCAATGCAAAGTGTTTACAAGTTCCCAATTGCTATGGCTGTGCTTCATCAAGTAGATGAAGGTAAATTTACAGTGAAAAAAAATACAAATCGAAGGAACTGAAATTATTCCTGACAGCCGAGGTTCGGTAAAGGATAAAATTCTTTCCGGGGCTCAACTATCTATTAAAGACTTAATCTGGTATAACGTTGGCGAAAGTGATAACTATGCCTGCGATGTTTTGCTTCGGATATTAGGAGGAACCTTAAAAGCAAACAACTATGTTCACAAAATTGGTGTAACCGGTATTTCGATAGCCACCACGGAAAGAGTACAGATGTCGAACGACTCGATTCAATATCAAAACTGGGCAACACCGAAAGCAATGTCACAGCTTTTGAAAATCTTTTACAGTACAAACACACTTTCTAAAGAAAGCAAAAGCATACTGTTACAGAATATGATACAATCTCTACCCGGTCAGAAAAGATTGAAGGGCCTTTTGCCGTCAGAAACAGTAGTAGCACATAAAACGGGAACAGCTGCAACAGTGGATGGATTAACGCGCGCAACGAATGATGCAGGCATTATTACATTACCTAATGGAAGACACCTTATAATCACCGTTTTCATTTCTGATTCTTACGCGGATCAAACAGAACGAGAATTAACCATTGCAACTATTTCCAAAGCTGCATTTGATTTTTGGGGAGTAAAGAATAAGTAGCCATATTGAGACACTTTCATTCTATATATGCACATTAAACTCCAACACCTTTACGATCAACTGGAAGCGGATCGGAAAATATTACTTGCGAAAGTTGGGCTTATTCAGGAAGAGAAATTTAATCGGCAACCTGTGCCGGGAAAGTGGTCACTTGGAGAAGTGTTGTCACATATAGTTGCGGCAGAGCATGGCTCAACCAGTTATATGAAAAAAAAATCGCTTGGTATTGATCAAGTCGATGAGTCCGGAATGATTGAATCATTGAAAATTGGAATACTCATTGTATCTCAGCGACTACCATTTCTAAAATTTAAAGCTCCTGGAATAGTGGTGGATCATACACCTCAATTTCATTCGGCCGAATCCATCACCAGACAATGGGACGAAGTTCGGACCGACCTTAAAATCTTTCTCGAAAAAATAGAGGATAAGAACATTCGCAAGAAAATTTATAAACATCCATTTGCCGGTCGGTTAGATGTTGTGCAGGCCGTTACCTTTTATCGTGAGCATATCATTCACCACTCACCACAGATCAAACGCCTTTTACATCAACCTTAAGCTTGTTAAAGGATTGTTTCATTTTCCTGAATAAGCCTTAATATCTTGTAGCTCAATTTCAATTTATGAAGAAACTCTTTGTTGTAGCACTTTGCTTTGTTCAGATGTTAACCGTATCGGCTCAGCAAAAATTATTAAGTCCAAAAGAGTTTTTGGGTTATGAATTGGGCGATCGATTTACACGACATTATAAAGTAATTGAATACTTTAAACACGTAGCCGATGTAATGCCCAACATTGAACTCAATCAATATGGAGAAACATATGAGCACAGACCCTTAATGTATGCTGTAATTACATCGGCAGAAAATTTTAAGAATCTCGAGCAAATCCGAAATGATAATTTAAAAAGAACCGGATTAGTGGAGGGTACGGCAAGCAGCGATAGGAAAAGTATTGTATGGTTAAGTTATAACGTTCATGGAAACGAAGCGAGCAGTATGGAAGCTGCGATGTGGACATTATATGAATTAGCAAACACCAGCAATTCTAAAACACAAGAGTGGTTGAAGAATACTGTAGTAATTATGGATCCGTGTATTAATCCCGATGGACGCGATCGCTACGCTAATTTTTACAATCAGTATTTTAATTCTCCAGCCAACACAACAGGCGATGCAAAGGAACATCGTGAGCCATGGCCAAGCGGAAGAGCAAATCATTATCTCTTCGATTTGAATCGGGACTGGGCGTGGTTAATTCAACAGGAATCTGAGCAGCGTTTGAAAGTATACAATCAATGGATGCCACATGTTCATGTTGATTTTCATGAGCAAGGTCACAACAATCCATACTACTTTGCTCCGGCAGCAGAACCTTTTCATGAAGTGATTTCTCCCTGGCAGCGTGAGTTTCAAATCAAGATTGGAAAAAACAACGCCAGGTATTTTGACGAACAAGGCTGGCTCTATTTTACTAAAGAAGTTTTCGATCTCTACTATCCAAGCTATGGTGATACCTACCCTACTTATAGCGGAGCTATTGGTATGACGTATGAGCAAGGCGGAGGCGGCTATGGAGGTCTCGGTATTACTACCCGAGAAGGCGATCCATTAACATTGAAAGATCGATTGACGCATCATCACACAACAGGGTTATCTACTATTGAAGTTACTTCGCAAAATTCTGCAAAAGTTGTTGAAGAGTTTGAAAAGTACTTTCGTGAAAACAACAACAATCCAACGGCTCCTTTTAAAACCTATGTAATTAAAGGAGATAACAATCGCGATAAAATTAACCAGCTCACATCCTGGATGGACAAACACGCCATCAAATATGGTCACCCATCAGCAGGTAAGTCAACCAAAGGGTATGATTATCAAACACAGACCACTAATACATTCAATCTTACAACTGAGGATATTGTTGTGAATATTTACCAACCAAAGTCCAGATTCATCACAACATTGTTCGATCCGCTTGCAAAAATTCCGGATTCACTTACCTATGATATTACAGCTTGGAATTTAATGTATGCCAATAATTTAAAAGCATATGCATTGAACGAACGCATTAATTTGGGCAAAGCTTTTCAAGCGAAGCATGCAGACAATTCATCCGTAGCAGCGAAACCATATGCTTATATTTTTAACTATCAGGGTGTAAAGGATGTGGCGTTTTTATCAACCTTAATGAAGAAGGGAATTAAGGTAAGATCGGCATCAAAAGCATTCGCAGTTAACGGGCAGTCATTTGATGCGGGCACATTATTCATAACACGAAGAAACAACGAAGGCATTTCAGATTTTGATGCAACGATTCAAACACTTGCAAAAGATGCCGATCGGAAAATTTATACCACAACGACAGGCTTTGTTGATAGTGGAAAAGATATTGGTTCCGGAGATGTTCGTTTTTTAAAAGCACCGAAGGTAGCAGTGTTGATTGGTGAACAGACTTCTTCACTTTCAACAGGAGAGATTTGGCACTTCTTCGAACAACAAATTCAATATCCCATTACCCAAATTGGCACCGATTATTTTCGAAATGTAGATTTGAAAAAATATGATGTATTAATTGTGCCCGAAGGAAACTACAAGCTTTTTGATGAAGGAACGCTTGAATCTGTTTCGACTTGGGTTTCTGGAGGAGGTAAACTGATTGTTATTGCAAATGCACTCAACGCATTCGCAGATAAAAAAGGATTTGCTCTAAAGCCTTATGCAACTGAAGACGAAAAAACAGAAGCTGAAAAGAAGGAAAAGGAGTTGAAACAGAAAGATGCTTTAACGCATTATGAAGATGTTGAACGCAAACAGCTTTCAAGTATTATTTCAGGGGCTATCTACAAAGTGACCTTAGACAAATCGCATCCACTCGCTTTTGGATTGAATGGATCCTACTATACACTAAAGACCAATGAGCTTCGGTATGGTTACTTAGAAGAAGCCTGGAATGTGGGAGTTCTAAAAGGAAAAATTAAGCCAGTTCAAGGCTTTGCTGGAATTTTGATCAACAAGAAAATGGAAAATAGTCTTGTGTTTGGTGTGGAGGAAAAAGGTCAGGGCTCAATAGTCTACCTGGTCGATAATCCTCTTTTCCGTTGCTTCTGGGAGAGCGGTAAAATGGTTTTCGCGAACGCTGTGTTTATAGTAGGCCAATAGAATGCCATGCAATCATAAAAAAAGGAGTTGATTTATAAATCAACTCCTTTTTTTATTCCCTTCGGGTAAATACTCCGCGGCTCTGCTGCGTACGAAAAGTTTCAAGTTTGAAAACGAAAATTATTCCTTCCTTGAAAAATGCCTCGTGGGCTTGCCCCGAGGATTTTTATTTGTTGGTAAGAACCTCTGTTCGCTTAATTATTTCTGGAGCAGGCTTCTCATCAACACTGATTTTGTAAATGTTATGATACCAGCGCTCATAATCCTTATACTGCAAACAACTGTTCAGAATTTTTTCTCCGATTAGAATTTTTATAAAAAGATCTTTGTGGATAGTTTGCAATAACAGCTCTTGCTGCACGATGGGCAGTTCGTTCAATTGAACGTACGTAATTCCTTTAAAATTTTTGGCCGGGATTTTCATTTACCAACTTTGTCTTTAATTACACATCAGATAGGTTTTGTAACCTAAGGTTTAATTCCATTTTAAAGTTACAAAAGAATTTCTTGCTTGAGGTATCGATTAATGACCATAATGTTGATTTTTGTTTAACATGAGCGTTTTTATTGATGGCCGGATTTTTTGATACACCAATTGAGTTTTTAAAAGGCGTTGGACAGCAACGTGCGGTGCTTTTCAATAAGGAGTTAAACATCTTTACATTCGGTGATTTCATTCAGCATTTTCCTTTTCGGTACGAAGATCGAACGACATTTTATAAAATAAATGAGCTAAACGATGAACAACCGTATGTTCAGATAAAAGCATTCATCAAGCGAAGAGAACTTGTTGGTGAAGGTTTCAAAAAAAGACTGGTTGTTCATGTTACCGATAACACTGGCGAACTGGAGTTAGTTTGGTTTCAGGGAATAAACTGGATTAGCGAAAAGTTAAAACCAGGTGTTGAATATATAGTGTTTGGCAAACCAAGTCGGTTTGGTAGTAAACTCAGCATAGCACATCCGGAAATTGAATTAGTTTCTGCGCAGAAAGAACAAGGAGGATTTCTCCAGCCCGTTTATCCACTCACCGAAAAACTTCGCGCGAGACATCTCGACAGCAAAAACATTTCCAAACTCATGAAGGAATTGTTGTCTTTGTCAAAGGACAAAATCAGGGAGACATTACCACAAACTTTATTGTCAACAGAAAAACTATTGTCAAAAAAGGAATCTCTATTCAATATTCATTTCCCCCAACAGCAAGAAGGATTAACAAAGGCAATTGATCGGTTAAAATTTGAGGAGCTGTTTTATATCCAATTGCGCTTAATCAAAATGAAGATTGTCCGAAAGGATAAGTTCAGAGGGCAGATTTTTCAGGACCCTTCCCTTCTCACGACATTCTATAATGAGCATTTACCTTTTTCACTTACGGATGCGCAGAAAAAAGTAATCAAGGAAATTTATGCTGATCTAAAATCAGGTAAGCAGATGAATCGGTTATTACAGGGTGATGTCGGTAGTGGTAAAACTATCGTTGGTTTTATATGTATGCTCGTAGTCATTGGAAGTGGTGCGCAAACCGCACTGATGGCGCCAACGGAAATTCTTGCTCAGCAACACTTTGCCAACTTAAAACGGTATGCCGATAAAATGAATATTTCGATTGCCTTGTTGACAGGTTCGTCAAAAAAGAGAACGCGTACAGAAATACATGAGCAATTGCGAAACGGATCGTTAAAAATTTTGATTGGTACGCATGCACTGTTGGAAGAAGAGGTTCAGTTTCAAAATCTTGGGCTAGCCATCGTAGATGAACAACATCGGTTTGGTGTAGCACAGCGTTCAAAACTTTGGCAAAAGAATGCTAACGTTTACCCTCATGTATTGGTAATGACCGCAACACCAATACCTCGCACATTGGCGATGACTTTATATGGTGATCTGGATGTTTCCACGATTGATCAACTTCCTTCCGGAAGAAAGCCTATTAAAACGCTTCATAAATTTGATTCTCACCGACTCCAAGTCAATCAATTTCTCCGCGATCAAATAGCTGTTGGACGACAAGTCTATATGGTGTATCCACTAATAGATGAATCTGAAAAGCTTGATCTCAAGCATTTAATGGATGGATACGAAAGTGTTTGTCGCGCATTTCCGGATCTAGCGGTGAGTATTGTTCACGGCAAAATGAAGCCCGAGGCAAAGGAGTATGAAATGGCACGCTTTGTTAAAGGCGAAACAAAAATTATGGTGGCAACTACCGTTATTGAAGTAGGTGTTGATGTACCGAATGCTTCTGTAATGGTAATTGAAAATGCAGAGCGATTTGGTCTTTCACAATTACATCAACTCCGTGGGCGGGTGGGGCGAGGTGCTGAACAATCGTTCTGTATTTTGATTTCGAATATGAAACTCAGTGCCGATTCGAAAGTGCGTATCAGCACTATGGTGAGAACAACAAATGGATTTGATATTGCCGAAACAGATTTAAAACTTCGCGGCCCCGGAGATTTAATGGGCACGCAACAAAGCGGAGTGTTAGACTTACTAATAGCTGATCTGGGCAAAGACGGAGAGATATTAAGAAAGGCACGTGAAGTTGCGATTAATATTCTGGAAGCAGATCCCACATTAGAAAAGCCCGAAAATAATCTCATTCGGCTGCAAATTGAATCTATGCGAAAGAGCGCAGTCAACTGGAGTCGGATTAGCTAACCCATTAGTTTAAAAGCGAATCATTCGCTAAATTTGAAGACAGGAGCTTTTTGCATGCGCACGATTTTTTTAACCCTTTCCCTACTCGGTTTTTTTAATCTTTTCAGTCAAACTGGCAATTACTTTTTATCCCATTTCTCACCAAGCGAAAAGCGTTTCGATAATGTTTGTTTTGATATGGTTCAGGACGAGCAAGGTCTTATGTATTTCGCTACGCGCAGTGGAGTGATTGAATTTGATGGACGCAACTGGAACCTTATTGGTGGAAATGGAGCAGTATATTCTCTCCAGATTAATAATCAAAACAAAATTTATTGGTCAGGTGTATCAGGCTATGGCATTATTGATTTTAATGATCAGGGATTTCATGAGCTCAAAACGCTTTCATCCACAAAGAGCAACGACTTCCTGCAAAGCCTTTCAGCGAAAGAAAAAACGTTCTTTCTTTCAGATGAAGCCATTGATATTATTGACGGCAATCAAAAACTGGAAACTTCCATCAAGGCAACAAAAGAGTCGGGCTCATTTGCGAGCATCTTTGAATTGTTTGGCAGTGTCTACGTAAACATGCAGAATTCAGGCGTTCAGAAGATTGAAAAGAATAAATTAGTTCCATCCAATCTTCGCTTTGCTCCGGACGATGAAATTATTTTCTCATGTGGCTTGCAAAACTATTACCTCATAGGTCTTGCTAACAACAAAGTGTATTTATGCGGAGAAGATTTAAAGCCGCGTGAAATCAAATTAGAAGATCAGGCTTATGCGGATGCAAGTGTAGTGGTAAGTGGCACATGGGTAAACCGTGATCTTTTTGTGTTAGGTACTTTACGTGGAGGCATGCTTTTCATACATACCGCAACGGGTAAAACACAAGAGATAATTAACTACTCATCTGGGTTGCCCGATAATGAAGTGTATGCCCTGATGAGCGATAAGAGCCAGAGTATTTGGGCTGCCCACGAATATGGATTTACGCGCATTGCTCCCTTTATGCCCTTCCGTTCGTTCAGTCATTATCCAGGCATTCAGGGAAATTTGTTGTGTGCGCATTCATATCAAAATCAGGTATACGTGGGTACTTCACTTGGACTTTTTCGCCTGGAGAATGAAGAGCTTTACGATGAGATCACCTACTATGTAGACATAGAAATCAAGCCAAAGAAAGCCGTAACAAAGAGACGGCAAGAAATTAAAGTAACTCCAACAGAAGAGAGTAAGCCGGTAGCACAAGAAGTTGAATCAAAGAGAAAGGGACTTTTAAGTTTTTTAAAAAGAAATAGAAACAAGTCAAAAGAGGAGCCAAACAAATCGGTTGCTAGTACAACACCAACTCCAAGCTCCTCAACACAAATAGAAAAAGGCAGTCCTGTAACCAAGCCAGCATACAAGCGCATCAAAAAGACAGAACGTGTTTTGCGTTCATCACACTATGTATTTAAAAAAGTACAAGGCATTGATGCAAAAGTGAATCAGTTATTAGAAGTAAACGGACAACTGGTGGCCGCGGGGCTTGGTGGCGTTTTTAGCATTGATGGATTAATGAGCAACCCAATTTTAGAAGAGCCAATTCGATTTGCCTTTGGTGCTAATGCAAAGAATTTATTATTAGTATCTACTTATGCTGATAAGGTTCACACTTTTGAGAGCACGAATCAAGGATGGCAAAACCGCGCATTGTTAAGTGAAGTAGACGATCAGGTACATTATGTTTTTGAAGGACAATTGAATGAACTTTGGCTTTGTGGTCTTGATCAGATTTACCGTTTTGATGTTTCATCGGCTGAACAAAACATTCTTGAAGCGATTCCTTTCAGCAACCCAAACTTTGATGAAGTGGTTGGCATTCGCTGGAACAATGAAATTACATTGGCGAACACAAAAGGCTTTTTTCGGTTCGACCGAAAGAATAAAAAATTTAATCTAATTGACACACTCGCTAAACCCAATCAATACTTTGCCACGAAGGATAATATCTGGTATCAAAATGCTCATCAATGGAATGTAATTGGTCAAACAAAGGATCAAAGCAATCTTCAGCTTTTAAATTTATTTCAGGATCTCCGCTTTGTTACGTCCGATCAAACTTCTGACAACCTTTGGTTAATTACTGGGAATAATGAACTCTATAAATTTTTTGGTGAGAAGCTAACGCCCTATGAGTCTGGCTATCCTTTAATATTAAAAACTATACGTAACGGAATTGAAAAATTTGGGAGCAAGAAACAAATGAAGGTCGATCAGCTAAAAAGTGCTCTTACATTTGAAGTAATACAACCGGATTATATTACATCGCAGGCCATAGAGTATCGATATAAATTAAAAGGTCTTGCAAAAGATTGGTCTGATTGGTCGAGCGCCAACAACATTGTTGATTTTCCATATTTGCCTGCCGGAGATTATAGTTTGCTGGTAGAGGCAAAAGATATTTTTGGCAAAGTGCTCGACATTAAGCCCGTTGCTTTTGAAGTGATTCCACCCTATTGGAAACGTCCCTGGTTTTATGCGATGGAGTTTGTGGTGTTTGCCTCATTGGTGCTGCTCTCTTTTCGTTTTAGTACGCGCTATCACTTTGTCAGTCGCGTGCTGTCGTTGCTCACAATCATTATGCTGATTCAGTTCATCCAAACAGGGGCAACTGAGGTGTTTGAAACGCGCGCAAGTCCAGTCATGGATTTTTTCCTTCAGGTATTAGTCGCGCTTATGATTTTGCCAGTGGAAGGTTTCTTACGTGGACTTATGTTGAGGTCTGTCGATCCAAAAGGAATTATTAAACGGTTTATCCCTGGCAAGCCAGAAACAGAAGAGTTTAAAGATCAGGATGAGTAGAATTTTTTAGTAATTTCACTCCAAACCCTCTATTCATTATGAACTCAAAATTCTTTATACCAATTGCTCTCGTCAGCTGCCTGCTTTTGTCTTGTGGAAAGTCAAAAATTGAGGCGCCAACACCATATGAAAATCCATCAGCAGAAGGATTCGATTTAGCACATTCTGACCCAGCAGCAGTTGAGCTTGCTGATAGCGTTATGGCGGCCATGGGTGGAAGAAAAAATTGGAACGAAACCCGATTCATTTCCTGGAGTGCATCTGATTCGCGAAATCTTGTTTGGGATAAACAACTTGATCGTGTTCGGATAGAATCATTGGAAGACAACACTACTTACCTTTTCAATACAAAAACATTGGAGGGAAAGGTTCAGATAAAAGGACAAGAACTTACAAATCCGGATTCAGTAAAGAAAAAAATAGCGCAGGCAAAAAGCATTTTCGTAAAGGACTCGTATTGGTTAGTTATGCCTTTTAAATTAAAAGACAGCGGTGTTACTTTGAAATATTTGGGAGAAGATACATTGAAAACAGGTGGACGCTGCAATGTGCTGGAATTAACTTTTGCAAGTGCTGAGAATAAACCTCAACATAAGTACAATGTATTTGTTGATATAAAAGATAACCTTGTGAAGCAATGGGCCTATTACAATGAAGCGAATAAAGAAACAGCAGACTGGGTTAAAGCATGGGATAATTATCAATCCTATGGGAAGATTTTGTTATCGGCTAATCGCTCTGAAGATGGTGGCCCCAAAAATGTAAAAGTTGACGAAACGCTTGATGATAAACTTTTTCTGGAGTTCTAAACTCCTGTTGATATTAATGCTGAATGGTGCCGAAAGATAAAAAGACTAAAAAAGAAAAATTAAGCGAACAGCACTTTCGGGCATTAATCGAAAATGCACATGACGGCATTGTGCTTTACGATTCAGAGGGTAAGGTTATCTTCTATTCAGCCAGCGCAAAAAAAATTGCAGGTTATTCAGAAAAAGAAGCACTCGGTAAGGTAGGGACATACTTTTCGCATCCTGATTCATTTGAAGAAACAAAAAATGTTTTTAAGGAATTACTCAAAAATCCGAGGAAAAGCATAACGCTTATCCAACAACTCCAACACAAGAAAGGACATTACTTCTGGGCAGAAATAATCCTGACCAATTTTCTTCACAAGCCGGATATCAATGGCATTGTTTCAAACTTTCGTGATATCACCGAAAAAAAAGAAGCCCAAGAAAAGGAAAGAGAAACCCAAATTCTGTTACGGTCCATCAATGAGAATATGACGGAGGGGCTTTTCATGGGCATGATCGGAGACAAATTCAAATACGCCAATGAGGCTTTCCTTGAACTGAGTGGTTATCGCTCGTTTAGAGAATTAGAAAAAGTAAAACCCAAAGATCTTTATGTTCGCGATGAGGATCGGATCAGAATCCTCCAGGAATTAGCGAAGACAGGTGCTTCGAGAAATCAGATAGTCGAGTTTAAACGGAAGAATGGAAGTACATATTGGACATCCATTAGTATGAGTATTCTGAAGCACCAACCAACTTACTATGTTGGCACTGTTCGAAACATAACCCACGAAAGGGAGTTGGCACTAAAGGAAGCTGAATCAAAAGCATTCTTAAATAATATTATTAACACTGTAGCGGCACCCATTTTTGTTAAAGATGAAAAGCATCGTTGGGTTGTGTTCAATGATACTTTCTGCAAGTTTAATAATCGCACACGAGAAGAGCTACTGAGAAAAACGGATTACGATTTGCATGTTCCTCATGAAGCAGCAATTTTCTGGAAGAGTGACAATTATGTTTTGAAAACAGGCAAGGTATCGGTCAGCGAAGAATTTGTTACGTTGAATGGCGAAACCAAATACATGCTTACCACTAAGACACGATATGTAAGTGAGCGTGGCGAACGATTTGTTATTGGATGCAGCATTGAAATTAACGCCATTAAAAAAGTAGAAGAAGAAATAAACAGAATCAATGCTAATCTTCAGGGCATTATGGAGAGCACAAAGGAATCCATCTATGCTGTTGACAATCATTTTCAATATCTGGCCTTTAATGAGAACCATCGGAAGATTATGAAAGATCTTTACAAGGCAAACATTAAAGTGGGCACCAATAAATTATCTTGCTTTAATGGATCTGAAGATTTGAAATGGGTTAAGAAGGAATTAACAAGAGCATTGCGGGGTGAGCATTTCCTTTCTGAACATAAGCTGGATTATCCTAAGTTCAAAGGGTTCATTGAAACGACATTCAACCCGATTCGAGACCAATTAAATAATGTAAAAGGGGTGGCAGTCTTTGTGAAGGATGTTACAGAGCGCAGAGATTTTGAGGAGAAATTAAAAAGCCTGAACGATACGTTGGTTGAACAAAATGCCCAATTGGCTTCACGTGAAAATGAATTAAGAGCAACATTGGAGGAATTGTCGGAGCGGAATTTTGAGTTGGATCAATTGATGTATAAAACTTCCCACGACTTACGTTCACCACTCAGTTCGATTATGGGTTTGGTAAATCTGGCCAACCTTGACAAGGAAGAAAAAAATTTCCACCATTATCTTGATAAGATTGAAGGCCGAATTAAAAAGCTGGATGATTTCATTAAGTCCATGCTTACCTATGCTAAGGTAAATAGGACAGAGGTTGTGCATTCAGTGATTAAGCTGGATGAAATAGCGATGAATTGTATGCGAGAGCTTGAATACCTCGACAATTTCAAGAAGATCAAATTCGATTTTAAAATAAAAGGACAGGATGTTCCCTTTCGGGGAGATGAACAACGCATCGGGATTATTTTCGGCAACATTATCTCCAATGCTTACAAGTATTTTAATCCGGAAGTGAAGAGCTTCTTAAAAGTAAGAATCAATGTAAATGCCCGGCGGGCGAATATAGAAATCAGTGACAATGGTATCGGGATACGGGCTGAGCATCTCGGAAAAATTTTCAATATGTTTTATCGGGCAACCGATCGTTCACAGGGTTCTGGCCTGGGTATGTATATTGTTAAGCAGGCAATCGAAAAATGCGGAGGCGAAATCGCCATTGAAAGCACATATGGAATGGGCACCCATATTAGTATTAGCTTACCAAATGGATAATTTCATTTCGTTATCCTTCCCTTTCTTCCTTATTTTTGAACTATGACAAAACCAGATTTACCAAACGTTCCTACCTTTTACATGACCTATGTAAAACTTGTAAAAGATGCAGACCTGCTTGAAGCCATGAGAGAATCAAGCAAAGCTACTTTGAAACTTGTCCGTTCTATTCCTGAAGCAAAAGGAGACTTTCGATATCAACCTGAAAAGTGGAGCATAAAAGAATTGCTCTGTCACATGATAGATGCCGAACGCATTTTTGCTTACCGTGCCATGCGCTTCTCACGAAATGATAAAACACCTTTGCCAGGCTTTGAAGAGAAAGATTATGCTCCGCAAGCAAATGCACATAATCGAAGTATAGGAAGTATTGCGAATGAAATGGAGCATGTCCGTTTAGCATCCATGGATCTGTATTCCAGCTTCTCTGATGAAATGCTTTCGCGAACTGGTAAAGCAAACAACACTGAAATATCAGTAGTAAATCTCGGCTTCATAATTTCCGGCCACGAGACGCATCACCGAAACGTACTGATTGAGCGCTACTTAAACATGTAATTGATGCGCATACTTTTATTTGCACTCTTAACTTTTGTTTTTCTTTCTTCGTGCTCCCCTATTTCGAAAAAGGCGCTTACCAAAACATTTAAGCAAACCGAAAAGAAATTTCAAGATCACACAGGATTCGTCTTGTATGATCCGCAGGAAAAGAAAACGATTTATGAGTTTAACAGCGATAAGTATTTTACACCCGCATCCAACACAAAAATTTTTACACTCTTTGCCTCGTTGAATATTATTGGAGATTCTATTCCGGGAATAAAATACATTCAACGAAATGATTCATTGATATTCTGGGGAACAGGCGATCCTACATTCTTATATAGGAACACCTTTACGAATGATCGGATTTATTCCTTCCTGACATCGGCCAAACAAAATCTTTATTTCTCATCTGATAATTTCAACACCACAGCTTTCGGAACAGGTTGGGCGTGGGATGACTATAATGATTACTATTCTGCGGAGCGGTTTTCATTTCCTGTGTATGGAAACATCTTTTCTGTTAAAACAGCAAGCAAGAAAGTAAAGGTCGCTCCCGATTACTTTTCTGCCTATTTACACATCGGTGAGCCTCGTGAAAAACCAGTGGTAATACGAAGCTATTATTCCAACAACTTCGATTATTATCCATCTGCTAAATCAGGTGAGTGGGATATTCCTTTCAGAATAGAGCCAGCTTTCATTGCGGAATTATTAACCGATACACTAAAGCGGAAAGTGCAACACATTGTAAGACCAATTTCTGCAGAGACAAAAATTATGTACAGCGTTCCGGTTGACAGTGTTTACAAAGTAATGATGCAGGAAAGCGACAACATGATGGCAGAGCAGCTTCTGTTGATTTGTGCAGGATTAGTGAGCGATACATTGCAACCTGAAATAGCAATCGATTATGTGCAGAAAAAATTCTTTGCTGATCTGACTGATAAACCCATCTGGGTTGATGGCTCCGGGTTATCACGCTTCAATCTTTTCACCCCACGCAGTATTGTGCAGGTGTGGGATAAACTGTATCAACTTGTTCCAAGAGAACGACTCTTTCCACTGCTTGCTACGGGTGGTATGAATGGAACATTAAAGAACTGGTTTAAAGCGGAGAAGCCTTACATATTCGGGAAGACCGGTTCATTGAGCAACAATCATTGTCTAAGTGGTTTCCTTGTAACAAAAAAAGGGAAGACACTGATTTTCTCGTTTATGAATAGTAACTACACAACACCAACATCACCTATTCGAAAAAATATGCAGGAAATTTTGAACTTGATCTATGATAAATATTAGTCTGAGAAAAACTGGAGCTTTTTTTTTAGTAACACTGCTCACATCAACTTTCGTAAAAGCGCAATCCAGCGATAGTCTGGATATCAAAATCGGGCAGATGATTTTAATTGGCTTTGCAGGTACTTCAGTGGATTCTGCCGTGCTGAGTGAAATTCAAAAAGGTAAGGTAGGCTCCATCATTATTTTCGAAAAGAACATTCCAAAAACAAATTCATTTGTAGCGTTAAAGAAAATTAACTGGACATATCAACATGCTGCCAAGATACCTTTGTTTATTTCTATCGATCAGGAAGGCGGAAAAGTAAACCGGTTAAAAGACAAATATGGTTTTCCAAAATCGATCACCGCTTTTGAGATGGGTAAAAATGCCTCACTTGACTCGGTTCGTTTTTACAGTGAGGCAACGGCTTCTACATTGATGGGACTTGGTATCAACGTAAACTTCGCACCGGTTGTAGATTTAATAGCTAATCCTGATAATCCAGTGATTGTAAAACATGGTCGCGCATTTTCCGCAAATGAAGATACAGTAATCATCATGGCTAAAGAGGTAATCAAGAAGCATCGCGAAATGGGTGTAATAACAGCACTGAAACATTTTCCTGGACACGGAAGCTCTCAAGCCGATACACATTTGGGTATTGCTGATGTTACAAATACCTGGACTGAACGCGAATTAAAGCCCTATCAATCGCTTATTGATTCCGGATATGCAGATGCCATTATGACTTCACACATCGTGAACATGAAATTAGACTCAACCGGAAATCCTGGAACATTGTCATATAATATTCTCACGGGCATGCTTCGTAATAAATT
Source organism: Chryseolinea sp. (assembly GCA_039930485.1). Taxonomy (GTDB): domain Bacteria; phylum Bacteroidota; class Bacteroidia; order Cytophagales; family Cyclobacteriaceae; genus Chryseolinea. Next base: position 20,214 of record JBDTTT010000001.1, on the reverse strand, counting down.
ACATTTTAACGGAGTGATTTTTACGGACGACATGCAAATGCACGCCATCACTGAACACTATGGTTTAGAAGAAGCCATTCGATTAGCAATTAACGGAGGTGTAGATATCATGACCTTTTCAAATAATATTCAGGGAAGTGATGTACGAACAGTAGATCGTGTTCATGAGATCATAAAGAAAATGGTGCAAGATGGAGTAATAAAAAAAGAGCGCATCGATGAATCCTTCGAACGAATTATGAAATTGAAAGCGCGGTTGCAAAATCCGATTGATTATCAACAACAGTTTGAAAAAGCAGAGCAGCAGGTTGTTCAATTGCAACTTCAGTTAAAGGCACAAGAGCAATTGGAGAGGGCAAAACAGGAAGCAGAAAAATCAAAGAAGAAATCGAAGAAGAAGAAAAAGTAGTTAATCTTTAATAGCCACGAATGCACGAATAATCAATGCCTTTTATTCGTGCATTCGTGGCGAAACATTTGTCGTGTAATACTAAATGAATCCGTTTAAAGTTTCACCAGCCAGACAAAATCAGGTACCTATCCTCATTAGCGTACCACACTGCGGTACTAATTTTCCTGACGAAATAAAAGATCAATACAAATCCAATCTTGCTTCATCGCCAGACGATACGGATTGGTTTGTCGATAAACTTTATGACTTCACCGCTTCCATGGGCATGACGATGATCTCAGCAGTTTATAGTCGCTGGGTAATCGATTTGAATCGCGATCCAAAAAGCAAACCGCTTTACTCTGATGGAAGAATCATAACCGGCCTCTGCCCAACAACGAATTTCTTAGGAGAACCTTTGTATAAAGATGAACGCCAAGCTGTAGATGAAAAAGAAATTGACAGAAGACTCGATCAATACTACCTACCTTATCATGCTAAGATCCAGGAATTATTAAATGAATTAAAAGCAAAGTTTGGAAAGGTATTGCTGTGGGATTGTCATTCGATACGACAATATGTACCTACCATTCACAATCAAAAATTTCCTGATCTTATTTTAGGAGATGCCGATGGAACTTCGGCTGATGTTTCGTTGACGGAAACGGTGTTAAAGAAAATCAAAACAACAAATTATTCACTTCAACACAACAATCCCTTTAAAGGAGGAACGATCACACGTCATTTTGGAAGGCCATCTGAAAATCAACACGCACTTCAACTTGAAATGACGAAGGTGAATTATATGGATGACGCTGAGAAGAAATATGATGATAAGCGAGCGGAAAAAATGCGGGATGTGTTGAAAGGTGTTTTTGAGAATATGATCACACAATTGAAAAAATAATGAGCAACTTAAAATATTTTTCCTTCACAGCACTTCTTCAGGATGAAGGCTGGATTTCACCAGCATACGCAGGTATTGATGAGAAGGGTGTTGTTCAATACCTTTCAAAAAAAGCACCTTCTCAGTCTGTTGCCGTGGAGGCTGTTCAGGGATTCGCCATCCCTGGTTTTCAAAATGCGCATTCACATGCTTTTCAATTTGCTATGGCTGGTCATGCAGAAAAGCATGAGCCCGGAACGGCTGATGATTTCTGGAGTTGGCGCGAGGCAATGTATAACTGTGCCCTGACCTTGGATCCTGATCAAATGGAGTCTATCGCTACAATGCTCTATGCAGAAATGCTTCGCAAGGGATACACTCATGTAGCTGAGTTTCATTATCTGCATCACGACAAACACGGAAACCATTATTCGAATTTAGCGGAGATGGGTGAGCGATTGGTTTCTGCCGCGCGAACTGCTGGAATTAAAATTACATTGGTTCCTGTATTTTATCAGAAAGGAAATTTTGGTGTAGATGCTTATCCGAAGCAACGAAGATTTATTTCGAAAACAGTAAATGATTATTTACAGTTGCTTGATGACTCTGCCAATGTTGTATTAAATCAAGATCATGCACGATTGGGTTTTGGCGTTCACTCACTACGCGCAGTCAACGCAAACGACATTGTAAAAACATTTGAAAACGGACCAAGAAACATTCCATTTCATTTACATGCTGCAGAACAATTAAAAGAAATTAAAGACTGCGTTGATTTTTTAAAACAACGACCTGTAGAATGGTTGCTCGATCATCTTCCATTAGATGGTCGCTTTCATCTTGTTCATTGTACACACATGGAAAGCGATGAAGTAAAACGTTTGGCAAAGAGCGGAGCGAATGCCGTACTATGCCCTGGCACAGAAGGAAATTTAGGTGATGGAATATTTAAACTAAGTGAGTTTGCGAAGGAAGATGGACATTGGTCAATCGGAACTGATAGTCATATTAGTTTAAATCCATTGGAGGATTTGCGTTGGCTGGATTATGCACAGCGCTTTACTACCCACAAGCGTAATACCTTTGATGATGGAGCAAAAGTATTAATAAGCAAAACCATTCACTCTGGAAGAAAGGCAATGGGGCTTGAACAAAAAATATTCTTTGAAATAGGTAAACCTTTCGATGCGGTTGTGTACAATGCTAAATCGCCATTGTTGATGCAAACTGATTTAAAAAATACATTGCCAGCTATTCTGTATACTGCTGATACTTCTGATATTCTAGGGACTTTGGTGAATGGTAAATGGATTGTGAAGGATCAGCATCACTTTCGGGGAGAGGAAATTGCCAGAAGGTTTGTGAGCAATCAATATTAGTTAGAAGATTTTGTGACTATTCACCTTTAAGTCCATTAGTTGTGATTATGCTTATGAGACAAACAGGGACAATTGCGTTCATACTTATTTCACTCAATTTATTTGCTCAAGAAGTAAAGAGAGTGGTTTCTACATATCCTGAATTGAAAGATGTGAAGGAAGTTTATTACGTGCTGAAGCCTGATCAAAACATAAAACAAGGAAATTATTATTCTTTCTTTAAAGGAGAGCTGAAAATAGATGAATTGAAGACAAAGAATCTGGCAAATGACATATTGGGTTTTAAAGAGAAAGGACAATTTAAAAACAATTTAAAGGAAGGTAGCTGGATATACTTTAAAGCTCCACGACAAAATAGTGCAACATCAGTTTATAATAATAAAAAAGAAGAGGGAGAATACTCAAATGATGAAAAAATTGGAGTTTAGAAAACGTATGTTGAGGATGGGAAAGTTATCAAGCAATTTGATTTTGAACTCACACCGATAATAAAAGTTCAATGGAGATATCCCGCAGAGGCGCAGAGAAAAGAAATAGAAGGCGCTGTTACTATAAAAGTGAGTTATGATAATTGTGAACCGGTACTGTATGAGATCGTAAAGGATATCGGGTATGGATGTGGAGAAGCGGTTATAAAATCGTTAAAAGAAAAATGGGAGTTAGAAAAGAAATATAAAGTGCCAAGCACAAAATACGAGACTAACTATGAAGTAATAGATTGTAAATTTAAGTTGGCCAAGTAGGCGTGACCATTAGAGCGACAAGAAGTCAAAAAGCAGTTCGTAAGCAAGTAGTTATTACTTTACTGCAATTACCACCGGCTTTCGAAACACATTTACCGTACCAGCTGAATTAAATACTTCAAATAGCACCATGTAATAACCAGCACGAGCTTTATTGCCATCGTCACGATCACCATCCCAGCGAAAGAAACCTTCTGTGCCTAATATTTCATTATTAGCAAGTTGTTTAATTTGATGCCCTTGTGAGTCGAAGATTTTAATGTTAGCTACATATCCACCTTGATCAAATTGAAATTGTATCTGCGTGAAATTCGGTTGACCATTTATAGGAATGAAAGCGGGAGGATCAACCTTTACCGATTCATCTTGCAATGTTTGTTTTCTTGAATTCGAATTAACATAACCCGGAGTTGCATAACCTACAATTGAACTGGCCGATTTCCAATTTTGTGATTCTTGAGTTGCTGCAGTAAATGAAACACGTTCCAGCGACCAACCTCCTGCTTTCTTATCATCATCCAAATACCAATCATCAGAATAGTTTACAGAATCCAGCATCAATCCAGTTGAACTTCGAATAACCAATGGATCACCATCATTGTTGAGCGTTGGGAAATTAGAAAGACCAAGAACATTTCCGAACGAAGAAAAGTCACCGACACTTACTGTTGAGGTTAAAATCAAATAAGCATTTGGTAAAAGAATCTTCGATGAGAAAGCTGCCGAAGAACTTCCATCTGTTAAAATCCAATTAGTAAGATCAATCGCATGTTCACTTCGATTGAAGATCTCAATGTATTCAGCATTCGGTAATTTTATTTGAGGAGATGGATCTGCAAAAATCTCGGTGATGATCAAATCTTTATACGACACAGGAAAGTCTTCAAAATAAAGAAATGGTCTTGAGACTGAGACCATTTCATTTCCCGCCAGATCTTTTACATGCGATGTAGTAAGTGAACACTCAACCCCATTTTGAAAATCCTGAGCAAAAGAAAGTCGAACCGTCTTTCCATCAGATTGAAGACTTGCAATCGCAGGATTACCTAATCCATTTAACGCCATATAGTTTTCAATCGCTTCAGCGGAGACCTTTTCTAGTTTCTCTGAAAACGCCAGACCGATTTCAGTTGATGAAATAACCTGAAGAGAAGTTATGATCGGAAGAGTTGAATCAACAATTGGATTTCCAGTCACTACAATATCATCGAAATAAAACAAGGTAGAGCGAGTAGCAGTGTACTTGTAGTACAATCCGAAGTATGTAGATGAAAGATGTGTTGCATCAATGGCGGTACCTTCAGATGTATAAGTCCTAGTGGCGCCAACATCCGAAAACAACTCCCAATTACCGGAAGCATCTCGCGTTACTTTTACTTTTGTTGAGGAGGCGGAGAGATTTAAATGTCCGTCTATACCATCAATAATCTTTGTTCGAGTCGTTCCGCTTTGACGATACAAACTGATTTCATCGGCTGTATTCCCAAGCATTACATAATATCCATTGAGCGAACCCGAAACATTTGAGCTATCCGAAACGAGATAAACCCTTATGTAATTCGAACTGGAAGGATTGAATCCTATCGTCACAAGAAACTCCCATGACGCGTCATTAATGGCAGAAGAGGCTGTTGATAAATAAGCCATGTCTGCAATGGCTGGTGCTTGCAGCTTCAACTGATTGCTGGAAATAACGAACTTACTTTCATTCCCAACCCAAACTGGGTTAGCAGTAAAATCGCCATCCACAAAATTATCAGTGAACTGACCGAACGATTGTTGGGTAAGCAGAAGGATGAAGAACGCTACAATAATTTTTGTTGTTAACGTTTTCAAAATACAAACTCTGCATATTTCTTTAGTATACAACATAAGCACAACGGGAAAATATTACTTTTGCAATTCTAAATTAACAAAAAAATGAAACTTGCAGTAGTAGGTGCCACCGGACTTGTTGGCCAGGAGATCCTCAAAGTACTTGAGGAAAGAAGTTTTCCATTTGACGAACTCTATTTGATCGCGTCACCAAGCTCGGCTGGCCGAAAATATACCTTTAAGGGAAAGGAATACACCGTTATTACTATTGAAGAAGGCTTAAAGCTTGTACCGGATGTTGCTATTTTCTCAGCAGGTGGCGGAACATCTTTAGACTGGGCTCCAAAGTTTGCCGCAGTAGGAACTATCGTAATTGATAACTCATCGGCCTGGAGAATGGATCCTACCAAGAAATTGGTGGTTCCAGAAATCAATGCCAATCAACTTACCATTGATGACAAGATCATCGCCAACCCGAATTGCTCTACTATCCAAATGGTAATGGCATTGGCTCCGCTTCACAAACGCTATAAAATTAAACGTATAGTTGTTTCTACTTACCAGTCTGTAACCGGAACTGGCAAAGATGCTGTTCAACAAATGATGAACGAACGCAATGGTGTTGATGGTCCGAAAGTATATCCTCACCCAATCGATATGAACGTATTACCTCACATCGACTCATTCCTTGACAATGGTTACACCAAGGAGGAAATGAAGATGGTGAATGAGACGCGTAAAATTTTGAATGATAACAGCATTAAAGTAACGGCTACTACAGTTCGTATTCCTTCTATTGGAGGACACTCTGAAGCGGTTAACGTTGAGTTCGTTGAAGATTTCAACCTGAGCGAGATCAGAACGATTTTGGCTAACACGCCAGGTGTAATTGTTCAGGACGATCCGAAGAACAACATTTATCCAATGCCTATCAATGCACACAATCGTGACGAAGTTTTTGTAGGAAGAATCCGCAGAGATGAATCACAGGAAAATACATTGAACATGTGGATTGTTGCTGACAACTTGCGCAAAGGTGCTGCAACCAATGCAGTTCAAATTGCTGAATTTATCTTAGAGAAAAGTTTGGTTTACTAAGCCAATTTTGGCCTCATAAAAAAGCCCCGCTAGCTAGCGGGGCTTTTTTGTTTTAGTACGTTTCCGTTGGTCGTATTAGTTTTTTATCGAGCCAATGAAGTAGGCCGATAAAGAATATTCCAAAGATGATCAATCCTTTAAAAGATCTAAGACCATTTAAGAAGCCCATATCGAATTTGAAATCGGTCATGAAAATGGCAACAACAGATGCGATCATCATAACGAAAATGCCAAGGCCAAACCAAAAATATTCTTTGAAGGTGCTTTTCGAATTTTGTTTCTTCATGGCCATACCTACTACTTTGTCGGCAAAGGAAGATGACAAAGTAAATTCAGGCTCATGCTTTAGTGCATTGAATACGGTTTGATAAGCTTTTACATCCAGCTCATCACCTTCCGGATTTTTTCCCTCTTCCAGGTTACGTTGCAATTCTTCTTCGTAGTGATTCATAATACTTCTTCTTTACCAAGATGGTGCTTTACTTTTTCTTTCAACAAATTCCGGGCACGGAAAAGATAATTCTTAACAGTGCCTTCAGGCATTCCGGTTACTTCACCAATTTCCGGATAACTCATTCCATCAAGGTGGAATAAAGTTAATACGATTTTGTATTGAGGCGGCAGTTGATCTGCCAACTTTAATACAAATCCATCCAAATCACTTTCTATTAAAACCGATTCCGGATTTTCCTCTTCTACAAAGTAGGCCGTAAAACTGTCTTCTTCCGGAATATCCGTCAGCGACATTTTGTTTTTACGGACCTGATTAATGGCTTGACGATAGGCAATGGTAGCAATCCAGGTCGACAACTTCGACTTAAAACTAAACTCCGAAAGCTTCTCATAAACCTTCAAAAACACGTCCTGACACAGTTCTTCGCTTTCTTCTTTGTTCTTTACCACGCGCCCGATCATGTGAGCCACAAGTCTTTCATGCTGCTTAATAAGCAATCTGAAAGCCTGCATATTTCCTTCCAAAATGTTAGAAACAAGGGCTCTATCCTCCATCATCGGGTCGTTAGACACGCATCTAAGATAGAATGTTGCAGGGAAAAAATGCTGATGCCGGTTTCCGCTCGCCAATATCCGGTTGCTGGTAACTGGAAACTGGTCACTTTGAACAATTCAGAACAAGCCGAAAATATTTTCGCGTAGGCTGCAACATCTTAGATCGTCCAAGTGTCATACGCCCCAAACAAGCAGAAACTTTAAAACGAACGAATATGAATCACGAGTTAAAAGATGTATTAATGCCTCTTACAATTATTGGTAGCATGGGCGCGTCAGTTTACTTTTTCGCAAAAGTGATGACCGATTATATTTTGAAAAAGAAAATGATCGACAAAGGCTTTGTGAATGATGATACCCAGGCCATTTTCAAAAGCCATTCAACGAGTGAAGGTAAATTTGCTTCTCTAAAGTGGGGCTTGCTTACATTTTTTGCTGGTCTTTCCCTCATAATAATGGAATACATTCCAGTAAGTCCTGAATCACCATTGCCGTATGGATTATTTACAGTAGCCGTTTCATTAGGCTTCCTGATTTACTATTTCATTGTGAAGCAGAATGCCGAGAATAGTAAGTAACAGCTTGAACAAGTGTTATAGAAAGTAATGTCAGTTACCAGTCTCCGGTAACTGGCAACCGGTAACTAGTGTCCTACCTCTGGTAAGCACACATCATCATCTCTCAGAAAATTTATTAACAACCCTCGCCATGTTTCGTAACTACCTCAAAACTGCTTTGCGCAATCTTGTGCGCCACCGCTTCTTTTCCTTCATCAATATTTTTGGATTGGCAGTTGCCATGACGTTGTCGATGGTCATCATTATGTTGGTGGCCGATCAGATGACCTACGATCGATACAATACCAAACGTGATCGCATTTACCGACTCAACTCCATTCCGATTGGTTCACACGGTGAAGAGATGAACGAAACTGCTACCACCAGTCTTCCCCTCAGGGATGAACTGATGAATAACTATACTGGCATTGAAAAAAGTGCACGGATTGTTCGTGGCTTCGGAAACATGTGGTTGGAGATAGAACAAGATGTGAACATTCCCGTTGCCGGATATTTTGTTGACCCTGAAGTGCTCGACATTTTTGAATACGAATTGGAGTATGGAAATCCGAAAACAGCGTTGATTGAACCCTACTCCGTAGTGCTCACACACAAAGCGGCAAAAAAACTATTCAAACAAGAAAATCCTGTAGGTGAAAGTTTTAAAGTGGGTGAAGATGGACCTTATAAAGTAACAGGCATCCTGAAAGAAACCGATCACAAATCGCACATCGTATTTGATGCCCTTGCCAGTATAAGCACGGTGAAAAGTTTGAAAGCACAAGGCAAGCCAATCCGCAGCGACTTGGATGACTGGTACAACGCATGGGAAGGATGGGTTTATATCTTAATTGAAGACGACAAAACCATAAACGATATTCAGCAACATCTCACCAAGATTGAAAAACAACATTACACAACATTACCGAATCCCGATACGGATAATAAAATACATTACAAGCCTCAAGCCTTAATGAGCATTACACCAGGTGCTTTCATCAACAATCCGATCGGACCCTTCTTGCCCTGGATATTTGTTTATTTCTTTATTGGATTAGCAGGCGTGGTGATGTTAACATCGTGTTTCAACTTCACAAACTTATCGATAGCACGATCGCTTACCCGAGCACGTGAAATCGGTGTGCGTAAAGTTACCGGTGCTATGCGTTGGCAAATTTTTGTTCAATTCTTATCAGAGTCGGTGATGATCGCATTGATCGCATTAGTCGCTGCCATTGTTATGTTGATTGCTCTGAAGCCATTGATGCTGAAACTGAGTTTCGCTCAATTAATGATGTGGGACTTAGAGGCCAACTATTTTGTGTTCGCGGTGTTTTTGATTTTTGCCATCGTGGTGGGAATTCTGGCCGGAGTATTTCCTGCTGTTGTATTGAGTCGCTTCCAGCCAATAAAAGTGTTGAAAGGTCTGGGTACCATGAAGCTGTTTTCCAACATTGGTTTGCGTAAAGTATTATTGGTACTACAATTTACCTTCTCATTGATTTTTATTCTTTCGGTAGTGGTGGTGTTCAATCAACTTCAATTGTTTCTAAAAGCCGATCATGGCTTTTCTATGGAACATAAAGTTGTAGTGAACCTGGGCAATACTTCTGCAACGGCTCTGAAGACCGAATTGCTGAAATACAATAACATTGAAAGTGTAAGCGCCTCATCCCATGTGCCCGCAGCAGGATCAAGTTATGGTGAAGGGTATAAAAAATCATTAGATGAGAAAGACTGGACGACATTAAATTATTTTTCAACCGATGAAGACTATCTTAAAAACCTCGACATACCGTTAATAGCCGGAAAATATTTTGATGCCAGTGCAGGCGAGTCGAACAAAAATTTTATCGTGCTAAACGAAAAAGCCGTTGATGCATTTCACTTTGCCTCTCCACTCGAAGCCATCGGACAAGAAATTATTTTGAAAGAAGACTCATCACGCAAGCAAATTATTGGTGTCGTGAGAGATTATAACCATCAAATGTTGGTAGAGAAGCTTGATCCTATGGCCTTGATTTATAATCCGAAGGAGATCAAAATATTGCAAGTGAAATACACAGGCAGTTATGATGAGGCCGGAAAAAGCATTGAAGCCGCCTGGGCAAAAACCAACCCTGCACTTCAGGTTGATTACAAAGATTTTTATGGAGAGGTGCATAAAATCTACGACATCTTCTTTGGCGATCTTGTGAGCATCCTCAGTGTCATTTCTGTTTTGGCAATCACAATTTCGTGCCTCGGCCTTTTAGGCATGGCTACCTATGCAACCGAAACCCGCATCAAAGAAATTTCCATTCGCAAAGTGTTGGGTAGCAGCAATGGTTCATTGATCTATCTTTTATCAAAAGGCTTTGTGGTGATTTTACTCATTGCCATTGTCATTGCCGTACCGGCAGCATACTTCATCAACAATTTGTGGCTCGAGCAATTGGCGTATCACGTGAATGTCGATGTAAAAACAATTGTAATTGGTGTATTCATGCTCATTGTTTTTGGAACCATCACCATTGGTTCACAAACGTGGCGTGCTACGTATGTTAAGCCAGTGGATAATTTGAAGAATGACTAGAGATTTTGAGTAAGTCCCTCCATTACTACACTTGGACAAATCTCTAAACATGAATGCTCTATTCCGGAGCGTGACGTTATCTTGTGCTCCGGCGGAGCATCCTGTCTATAGCAGATTGGTAAGGTGTTTTACCCGGCTCCGTAGGAGCCTCCTGTTTCTGTCAGAATACGAACCAAATACAAATGCATTAAACTCATTTTGTGGATTACGCTTGAACGTTTCATTCAATGAAATTGAATGAATATTTTTCATCAAATGATATTTCGAATTTCTTCAACAACTCATGATATTCTTCTTTGAATGTTTTTTGCTGATGATGCTTTTCCTGATTTAAAATATAATTGGTCACTACGCCAATATGCGAATGTGAATACGAAAACACACCATATCCCTCCTGCCAACTAAATCTTCCGAACTCAATTCAACCCGACTCCTATCTTGAGGTATTATGGCTGAAGTATCGAAGACAGTGTTTGCGTTTTATTCAGGAAAGAAAAAATAATGTGAGTACGATCTCGTGCGCTTCACCTTTGCTGGTGAAGAACCCAACAAGGGCTTCAGTAATATCTCCTATAAGCTTAAGGGATTGTCCACTCCCCGTCCACTCTTTCTCTACATAAGTGGCTTTAACCCGTATTGCTTTGTCTGCTATTTAAGGATTGGAATGAATCCATATAATAACCCTTCATTATCCTCCAACAACCCTTTATAATTCAACTTTCAATCCTATTTTTGACCCTTCTTTAAAACACCTTGCATCATGAAACGCGATAAAGCCATCTTCGACCTTATTGACAAAGAAAGAGAACGCCAGGAAACCGGCATTGAACTCATTGCTTCTGAAAACTTCACCTCCTTACAGGTAATGAAGGCTCAGGGAACAGTTCTAACCAATAAATACGCAGAAGGCCTTCCCGGCAAACGCTATTATGGCGGATGTGAGGTGGTGGATGAGATTGAACAACTGGCTATCGATCGTGCGAAAGAACTTTTTGGTGCTGAATGGGCAAACGTACAGCCTCACTCAGGCGCTCAGGCAAACGCTGCCGTTATGTTGGCGTGCTTAAAGCCGGGAGATAAGATTTTAGGTTTCGATCTTTCACACGGTGGTCATTTAACACATGGTTCGCCTGTAAACTTTTCGGGCAAATTATACCAGCCTACTTTTTATGGTGTTGAAAAGGAAACCGGTACCATCGATTTTGATAAAGTAATTCAAACGGCTCAGCGCGAAAAACCAAAGATGATCATCTGTGGAGCATCAGCCTACAGCCGTGATTGGGATTATAAAAAATTAAGAGAAGCAGCAGATAGCGTTGGCGCATTGTTGTTGGCCGATATTTCTCACCCAGCAGGTTTAATTGCCCGCGGATTGTTGGCTGATCCAATGGAGCATTGCCACATTGTAACGACCACTACCCACAAAACACTACGTGGTCCACGTGGAGGGATGATTATGGTAGGTAAAAACATCGATAATCCTTGGGGATTGAAGACACCAAAAGGTGAGCTACGTAAAATTTCATCAGTATTAGATTCAGGTGTATTTCCGGGAACTCAAGGTGGACCATTGGAACATGTTATCGCTGCTAAGGCAGTATCGTTTCAAGAGGCTTTGTCAGATGAATACATGGAATACATTATCCAGGTTTCGAAGAATGCAAAAGTGATGGCACAGTCGTTTTTGGAAAGAGGATATAAAATTATTTCAGGTGGTACAGATAATCACTTAATGTTGATAGATCTTCGTTCGAAAAACCTTACAGGTAAACAAGCAGAAGAAGGATTGATTCAAGCGGATATTACCATCAACAAAAACATGGTTCCGTTCGATACACAATCTCCTTTTGTTACTTCGGGTATGCGCGTAGGAACGCCAGCCATTACAACTCGCGGCTTCAAAGAAAAAGATGTAGTGAAAGTGGTAGAATTAATTGATGAAGCACTTCAAAAACCAGAAGATGCCAAGCATTTAAAATCAGTTAAAAAGAAAGTAAATAGATTGATGGCGAAGTTTCCGTTGTACTAATTTCATCATCAGCGACAGGAAGAAATAATGTAAAGTCAACAGCAGATAAACAAATGTAAGATGCCATTAGACCAGGATACAGTAGAAGAAAATGGAGAGAAGGGTGAAATGAGTTTTCTCGATCACCTCGAAGAATTAAGGTGGCATTTAATCCGGTCAGTCCTGGCGATATTGGTTTTTACTATCATTGCTTTCTTTGAGGTTAAGTGGATCTTCACCAATGTTCTTCTTGCACCCGCCAAATCGACCTTCCCAACGTGGAGAGCACTTTGTAAGTTAGGACAGTTCATCAACAATCCTGACCTCTGTATTTCGGATATACCGCTTGAATTGCAAAGTCGATCCATGACGGGGCAGTTTACAATTACCATCATCGCAGCGGTGGTCATTGGTTTGGTTTTTTCATTCCCTTATATCGTATGGGAAATATGGCGATTCATTAAACCAGGGCTTCATAAAAGGGAGCGCAATAATTCTACGGGCATTGTAGCGGTTGTCTCGGGCTTGTTTCTTCTTGGGATATCTTTTGGTTATTATGTTATAGCGCCATTGATGGTGTATGTGATGGTGACGTACCGGATCAGTGATCTTATTGTCAATCAATTCGACATCACCTCATATGTATCCACGTTCGTCACTTTAGTTTTAGGTACGGGTGTGTTGTTTGAGCTTCCGGTAGTCATTTATTTTCTATCCAAGTTTGGCATCGTAACACCGGCCTTTTTGCGGAAGTATAGAAAACATTCTATCGTGGTGATTTTAATCATTGCTGCTATTATCACACCACCCGATCCGATCAGCCAGATTGTTATCACCATCCCATTGTACATGCTTTTTGAAATCAGTATCTTAATATCAGCAAGCGTAGAACGCACGCGCATGAAGAGAGAAGCAGAAGAGGAACGTATGGAACAAGAGCAAAAATCTTCCCAATGAAAATAGCAATCGGTAGTGACCACGCAGGATTTGAATACAAGGAAGCACTTCGAAACTGGCTTCTGAAAAACGGTTACGAATCAAAAGATTTCGGAACTTACTCGGCTGAGTCAGCAGATTATGCTGACTTCGCACATCCTGTATCCATAGCAGTTGAAAAGAAAGAATTTGATTTTGGGATCTTGGTTTGTGGCAGTGCAAATGGAGTTGCTATTACGGCCAATAAACATCAGGGTATTCGCGCTGCGATCTGCTGGACAGATGAGCTGGCTTCTTTAGCGCGCCAGCATAATGATGCTAATATTGTTTGTATACCTGCGCGGTTCATTTCACTTGAGCTTGCGGAAAAAATAACCAATACATTCCTTCATGCTTCCTTCGAAGGAGGAAGACATGCAAGACGCGTTGAAAAAATCAGTTGCTAGGTTTCGATTTAACTTTCTCGTAATAGATACCTTTTCTCACATACATTTTCTTTAACTCAGGAATGCGTGCGAGGAAAGGTCTAAGCAAATCCTCTTTGTCGCGGATCAAATCGGGCTGATCTTCTTTTATGCCCTGATAGACTTCTACCACATTGTCATAATAGTCGGCACTGGAAAAAATATCTTTTGATAAAGTCCAGTTTACAAATGGTGTTGCAGACTTGTTGTCTTTATAGAGCTCAATATCATCGTCTAATACTAAAATACGTTTGTCAGCAACTACTGATTTACTTTCCGCAACACGCAGCATACTGTAATTTACATTCTCGATTTTATTGTACCGGGCCAGGTAACTTACGCTAACGATGCTAACCAAAAGTGTCCACAAGCTAATCTCTGCCAATCTTCTTCTTCGTATCAGCAAGAAGTAATGCGCCATAAAGAAACTAAAGCCTGGAATAAGTGTAATGAAGTTTTGTGGACGAAGATCCTTGGCGTATAACACCTGTAAAAAAGAAAACACCATCCAGACAAAGATGGCCTGTACAAGTTGTGATTGATATTTTGTAAAGCGTGCTTCACGATTTAGCATCACCAATGAAATGATAAGAAAGAAAAGAGGAATGGCACTCAACCAAAAAATACTCTTGGTTGAAATAAGATGAACGGATGAAAAACCTAAGTTGGGTAGATAATAATATTTCCAAACTTCATCAACACCGCCAACGAGATAATACATACTGACAATGAATAAGTGAGGAAGCAAAAATCCAATGATCATCAAAAAGAATTTCCGCGGAGGTGTGCGGGTAAATAGCACCAGGATAACAATCGCGCCAAGCAAATAGATGATGTATGAGAACACGAACAATGTTGCCAGGCTAATGAATAATCCCAACTTCAAAATGGTTTGATCGCGCTGTTCGCGGAATTCAATTTCTTTGATGAGTTTGTTTAACCCAAGCAAGACAAAGCCAAATCCGATTAATTCAGGTGTAAGAAGAAATGTATCAAATGAAAAGAAGAAGAGGAGTGCGAAAAGTAGAGATGGGAGATAGGTATTTTCCGAAAAGGCTTTTTTCTCTACGAGTATCATACCGAAGAAACCAGCTTGAAGAAAGATGACAATAAAAGCAAGAATGTATCGGGCGATAAGGGAACGGCCAAATACCAAACTCATGAGCGCATTAAACCATCCGGCCAACGGACCAGTAGAATCAATAATTCCGGTATAAAGCACATTTCCGTCCAGTATTTTCTCGCCTATCAAAAAGCTTTTCAGTTCAGGATAGGTAAGTCCACCCATGTGGATAAACTGTGGCAGGCACAATAGAAAAAGAATGAGCAATAGACCCAGCAGTCGGTAGGGATCGTTTATTCGAAAGTAGCGTAGCAAATCAAAAGCGTTATAAGGCCACAAATTAGCTCGCTTTTTATAATTGCCAATGGTTCATTGCTAATTGTTGATTGTTACAGGATATTTGCAGCACGATGGGCAGCACACGACAACAGAAATATTCGAAACTGATACAGAAAGAACTAAGCGAAATCTTTCAGCGCGATAAGCGGGGCATTCTTGATAATACGTTTATGTCAATAGCAGAAGTGCGCATGAGTCCGGATTTAGGTGTAGCCAAAATTTATTTGAGTATGTTGCTGGCGAAGGATAAGGAAAAAACGCTGGAACGAATTAATGCCAACAAAGGCGAAATCCGCAAAGCATTAGGTAATTCCATTGGCAAGCAGGTGCGCATTATCCCCGAATTGATTTTCTATATTGACAATGTTGAAGAGAATGCCACAAAGATGGATGATCTCATCAAAAATCTCCATATTCCACCGAGCAAAGAAGCAAAGTAATCCTTAAATCCAATATCGCTTTTGAATTTACCCTTCTTCATCGCCAGGCGTTATTTGCTCTCTAAACGAAAGAAGAATTTCATCAACGTTATTTCTATTATTTCGGCAGTAGCCGTTACCATCATTACAGCGGCCATCATTATTGTCCTATCTATTTTCAATGGCCTTGAAGAACTATTGCACACGCTTAACAATTCATTCGATCCGGAAATAAAAATTGAAGCCGTTCTCGGAAAATCTTTTCTCTCGTCACCTCAATTAATTAACAAGATAAAAGGCGTTAAGGGCGTTGAGATTATTACAGAGGTTATTGAAGATTATGCCTATGTGCGTTATCGAGATGCGAACCAGTTAATAACATTGAAAGGTGTTAGCGATAATTTTATTGATCAGAATAGAATCCCGAAAGAAAACATAGTTGAAGGAGAATTAAAGCTCAGGAAAGGTGATGTAAATTATGCTCTTGTAGGAAGAGGAATTAAATATGCGCTTACGATTGCCATAGGAGAAGATTTGTATCCACTCCAGGTGTATTACATTAAGAATGTAAAAGCGACTTCACTTGATCCATCATCGCTGTATTCAAAGAAAAACATTTTGCCAGCCGGTGTTTTTTCTATCATTCAGAATTTTGACGACAACTATGTAATAGTTCCGCTAAACTTTGCTCAAGAATTGCTGAACTATGGCGATAAGAGAACAGCGCTGGAAATAAAAACAGTGAGTGGTGTAAATATTTATGCGGTAGAGGCTGAAATTCAGAAAATTATTGGAAACGATTTTAAAGTATTGAACAATGAAGAACAGCACGAAGACATCTACCGCGTATTGAAGCTGGAAAAACTGGTGGCATCACTTTCGGCCGTCCTATTGTTGATCATCGGCTCAATCAATATCTATTTCAATTTGATGATGCTTGCCCTTGATAAGAAGAAAGACATTTCCATACTCGCCTCATTGGGCGCCAGCGAGCCGCTTTTGAAGAAGATTTTCATAGCCGAAGGCTTACTTATTGCCGGAATTGGCACTCTTTCAGGACTGGCACTTGCTGCCATTATAATTTTTCTTCAACAGAAGTTTGGGTTTGTGTCAATGGGAATGGCTTCGGCTGTAATGGAGGGTTACCCTGTCAAAATGGTGCTTTCTGACTTTATTTACGTGTTATTCCTAATGGCTGTTATAACAGTAATCATCTCTTTTAGGCCGGCTGTTTTGGCTTCTCGTTTTGCTTCCGTGCGAAACCTGTAAGATCGATGTACCATATTCATTGAAAAAAGAGCGCTTTTCTAAAGCAGAATCCGTAATTTTCGTATTCCGTCCTTACAAAAAGGCCGTTTTTTAAATGAAAGTCTCTGCTTCACAACCGTTTCAAATAATTTATTCGCTGTATCAGCACGAATATCAAGGCTTCGTTTTCGAGTCTTACATTGTTCATTTGGATGAAAAAGGAAGACTTACTTATCAACATCAAAACATTTCTTCTAAAAATGCCCGCGAGTTTTCGAAAGGTCTTGATGATCGTGATTTCGAACTCATCGAAATTATGGATTCGATGCAGGCTGAGGTTTTAGTAAAAAAGTTTTCGGCCAAGTTTATGAAGCCCGATGAATTTTTTGCCAAGATCTATGACAAAGCGAAAGGCAACGAATTGATTCAGGAGCAGATTGACGATTACATGGAAAAGCGCAGAGCGAAAGTTCTGGAGAAATTAAAAGGAAAGACGCTTTACGAAATGGGCAACGATGGTGAACCTACGTGGAGAAAGATTGAAGTGCTTGATAAGAAAACCACAGTGCAGTTTCATTTCATGCGATCAAATGAAAACACGAATTATTTTCCGACACTACATTATCAGGGAAAGAAATTAGATCTTCCGAATACAACTGCTTATTTAATTTGTAAGAGTCCGGCATGGATGGTGCTGAATGGAAAACTGTATGGCTTTGAAAAATACGTTGATGGGAAAAAGCTTGTTCCTTTTCTGAGCAAAAAATTTGTTGTTATCCCCAAGAATGTAGAGGAAACATATTACAATCGTTTTGTGGCACCACTCATTGCATCATTCGATGATGTAGAGGCAAATGGTTTTGAAATAAACAAGACTACATACGATCCCCATCCTATACTTACATTATCTGAACTTCACACATCACAAACAGAAGTAGCTCCAAGCCTATTTGAAGCGGGAGCACCAGCAGAGGATACAAGTGACAGCGCGGGTAAAATTGTTTTCGATCTTTCATTCCGTTACGGGAAACATATATTCCGTGGTGATAACATTGGGCAGGTAAGTGTAACACTTGAAAAGCAGGGTAATGATGGATATGTATTTCATCGCATTACACGTCATACTGATGAAGAGAAGAGTTTTTTGCATACGCTGCAAAAATTAGGATTGTCTACAAAGGGTTTCCGTGTTGCCATACCAAAATCAGAAGCGTTTTCATGGTTGAATGAAAATCGTGTGAACTTATTAAACCTGGGTTTTGAGGTAAGTCAACCTGAGAGTCGTGATAAAAAATATTTTGTTGGTAAGGCGGTAATCGAAGTTGAGGTAAAAGAGAGCATCGATTGGTTTGATATTCACGCGAAGATTCGATTTGGTGAATTTGAAATTCCATTTAAGGAATTGAGAAAACTGATCATGCGGAAGAAGGTAGAATTTAAATTACCGAATGGTGAAATTGCCATTATTCCGGAAGCATGGTTAACAAAATATGCTGACCTATTCGCCTTGAGCGAAACAGAAGGAGCAAACGAGAAAACGGTTTTACGTAAGCACCATCTCAATCTGGTAAAGGAATTGGAAGATGGAAATCTTGCCAAAGTACACATCAGTGAAAAAATGAGATCGCTGAGTTCGTTTAGCGGTATAAAAAATTATGCTTTGCCAATTGGCTTTAATGGAGCGCTCCGCCCATATCAAAAAGCAGGATACAATTGGCTTCGCTTCTTAAATGAATATAGACTAGGGGGCTGCCTTGCAGATGACATGGGTCTTGGTAAGACTGTACAGACGCTCACCATGCTTCAGGCGGAAAAAGAAAGTGGTTCAGGAGCATCATTGCTGATTATGCCAACATCCTTGATTTACAATTGGGAGATGGAAGCAAGCAAGTTTACACCGGAACTAAAAATTCTTAATTATACCGGAACACTTCGAAACAAAGACATCAAACGATTTGAAAAATACGATCTCGTACTTACTTCTTATGGTATTGCCCGACTTGATATCGAATTGCTTCAACAATATTATTTCAACTACATCATTCTGGACGAGTCACAGGTAATTAAAAACCCGACCTCGAATATTGCCAAAGCTGTTCGCGAATTAAAATCACGACACAAGCTCGTGCTCACGGGTACACCTATTGAAAACACAACGATGGATTTGTGGTCGCAGATGTCGTTTATCAATACGGGTATTTTGGGAACACAAACCTATTTTAGAAACGAATATCAAAACCCGATTGAGAAGAAAGGGGATGAATCGCGCTCAAAGAAACTGCACGCCATCATCAAGCCCTTTATTCTGCGAAGACATAAGTCGCAAGTTGCCACAGAACTTCCGGAGAAGGTAGAGAACATTCAATACTGCACGATGACCACCGAGCAGGAAAAAAAATACGAAGAAGTTAAAACACACTATCGAGAAAAGATATTCAAACTTATTGAACAGGAAGGGTTGGGCAATAGCCGCTTCATGATTTTGGAAGGCTTAACAAAACTTCGTCAGCTCGCCAACCATCCTAGAATGGTAGAGCAAGGATACAATGGCGACTCAGGCAAACTAGATGACATTACACATATGCTTGAGAATGCCATTGCCGAGGGACACAAGGTTTTGATCTTTAGTCAGTTTGTAAAGCATCTTGATTTAGTGAAGCAATATCTAAAATCAAATAAGATTGATTTTACCTACATCGATGGATCAAGCACGGATCGCAAGGATCAGGTAGAGCGATTTAATAGAGATGCAAATCTGAAAGTATTTTTGATTTCAATTAAGGCCGGAGGTTTGGGGCTCAACCTTACTGAAGCGGATTATGTATTTATTCTTGATCCATGGTGGAATCCGGCCGTTGAAGCACAAGCTGTCGATCGTGCTCACCGCATTGGACAGAAGAAAAAAGTATTCAGTTATAAATTTATTACAAGAAATACTGTTGAGGAAAAAATACTAACACTTCAGCAGCGCAAGCTTAAACTTTCGATGGATTTAATTTCTACAGAGGAGAGTTTCATGAAGCAATTAACGCGGGAAGACATTGAACAGATGTTGATGTAATGAAGTCTCCCGAAAATTCAATCTGAAACTTACTGCTGCTCGATAAATATTCAAGAAGAGTACAAAGTCTTCCAAAGCTTTTCATCTAATTGAAAGCACCCCCATCTATCTTCTTTCATCTCAAAAGCGCGGGTGAACAAGAGCATTTTATTGAACGTGAGCAGGCGCGCGTTCAAATGCATGAATGGCATAGCTGCCCAAGCAGCTACGCCATTCATGCATTT